>JAHDDN010000230.1:3291-8499 GCA_020629335.1 Chitinophagales bacterium
TTTTACAACCTTCTCTACATAGTGTTGATCGTTGGTGTAAATGTGTATATAATAGATTCCTGCTACTAATTTACTGCTATTGATACTAGTGTTATCGACACCTTGATATTGCTGTGAATAGAATATAGTTCCAGTAATATCCTGTATATTGATTCGTCTGATTAGTTGATTATCTAATCTAATAGATAGTTGCTCATTCATTGGAATGGGAAATATTTGTACATCATTAGATAAAGTTGATACATTAGTGATGAGACTTGGAATCTTTTGTTTATCGCATGGATTACCAATACCATCTTTATCAGAGTCTAATTGATTTGGATTAAACACAAATGGACAATTATCATCCTCGTTTAATATACCATCCTGATCAAGGTCTATATGAATAGTGCTAATTTGATGATAAGTCGGTGCAGTAGTAACAGGAAGTAAATCATTATAATAAAAAGTGGCTCGATTATAAATGATGCTTCCTATTGCAGCACTGGGCTTTGCTTTGATCTTAAATTGAACAAAACCTAAAGTGTCAGGGTTAATAGCCAAATCTTCAACAGCTGTCATTAATGTCCATTTCAGTTCATTACCATTGATAACTTCAAACTCAAAATCGTGGCTATTTCCAGCTAATTTAAAAGTTTTTATGTCTAATAAATCAATATCAATGGTATCTATTATCATCATGCCATGCATATAATGCATCTCTTCACTCTTATCTATTTTAAAGCGAATTTTGTAAGTAATTTCGTCATCTTTAGATATATAGTGTTCATTTCCTATTCCTTGAGGAGAGGCTATTTTATCATTATCAGGCAATTGGTCAGTGATATTTTGACAATCACTTTCATAAGCAAATCGATCGTCTCCTTCGGGTAAGCTAATAATATTAGCCATTTCATCAGCACAGTCGTCTACTATAGCTTGTGTAAATTCATAGAATGGATTAGAAGGGGTTTGCATAGCCACTCCTCTATAAGCGAATCCCTCATCTAAGTATTGGAATGTTTTAGTTTCATCCGCTTCTAATAATATTGTTTCTATGGCAATGAGCACATCATCTTCATAAAGTCGGAATTGCGTGCTATCGTTCATATCCTCCCCCTCATTTAGTATGACAAAATGAATACTATCTGTAGTGGACTCACAAAAACCATCAATAGATAAATTAGACTGATCCCATAGTAGTTCAATCTCTTCTTGACAAGTATTAGCAGGATAAATACGAGCCTCTACACAACTACCACTCCCAATCACCGCTTCACAAGAAACAGAATCCTGAATAGTAAAACGAGTACAAGCACCATACTTAAGCGTGTCAATAAAAAATCTATACGCTGCGTTTACTGTCTCTTCCCAAGGAATAGAACTACTGAGTGGAATCACTTCTTCAGGAAAATAAACATCCACATAAACTCCACTCGTATCCACAGTACCCAAATTACAACATTCAACCGTATACGTATTTTGATAACAAGCACTCAAAGCAGGAGTGCCTAAATTGACTGCTAATAATGGACAAGCTTCCTGAGCACTAATGGGTAAATGATTATTCACTAAATGATCTCCAATAACATTAGAAGATAAGGTATAATTAATAGAATCCAAACAATTACTTTCCCACAAATTAGTACTAGCTTGATGAAACAAATCATGCGTCCCTAAAGCCGCTTCAATATGATAATAACCATCCTCAGCAGTAAAAACAACTTGATCAAATTCATCTAAATAAACCATAATGTTAGATAAAGGAGATTCTTCAGGATCAAGCGTACAGTTGTCATTAACATCATAATAAGCCTGTCCATAAATATTGATAATATCTAAACAACTTAAGTCTATTGCATAAAGATTGAGTAAGGGCATACTCGTAAATTCAGGTAAAACACCTTCCAAGTCATCATTTGGACAAATCATGAGATTGAGTATACTAGGGGTTTGAAAATCAGGAATAGGACCTGAAAAATTATTATCCCCTAAGAGTAAATAAGCTAAATTATCAAAGCCTTCAAAATCAGGTATAGGTCCACTCAATTGATTATCAGACAACATGAGCTGAGATACATTACTCAAATGTTCCAATGGAATACTGCCTGTTAAATTATTGCCTTGTAAACGCAGGACAGCTAAATTAGGCGTAAATTCAAAACTTGGTATCTCCCCCTCAAACTCATTATGATCCAACATAATGGACCAAATTTCAGGGACTTGGTCAAATGCTGGAAGAGGACCCATCAGAGAATCTCCTTTCAAAATTAATTGCCCTAATTCAGCTAAGTCCAAATTAGGTAATGTTCCCACTAAATTTTTATCGGTTAAAATGATCTCTTGCACATTACAACTATCCACCGCCTCCCAAGTATTTAAGCTAACCCCATACCATTTAGAAATCGGATTCACTAACCATAAACTATCCTCAGGAATACCTGTCCAGTTTTCTCCACCAGTACTATTATAAAAATTAACTAATTCCATTGAATCGCTATAGAATACCGCATTACAATCCTGGGCATTCATATAAAAAGGGAATAAGCCAACTACCATTAGCAGCAGCTTATCCCATGACTTAGTTAAGAAGAGTAGCGAATTTGTTGTGTGTAGTTGTTTCATATTCTCAGCAGTTGTTATACAAATATGGCCATACAATTCCCTTTTTGCAAAAACAAATCACTAAAAAACAAGTAAAAATAGCTTTATTTTGATTTCTTAAATATATCTGAATATGCTTTTTTAGTTTGATATTGAGTATTCAATATATTAATTTAGATGTGGTGTAATTACATTGAAAAACATTGTTTTTTAATTTTTGTTCAATACTTCTTTAAAATTTGGGCGCAACCCCTGCGCTCGAAAAAAACCTTCATCACACAATCAACCAATTCATCCTTCCTCATTTTTCATTCATCATTAAGCGAAGCGCAGCGGTCGGGCTATCCGTTCTTATGCGGCTATGTACCAGCTACTCCACTAAGCTGTACTTGTCTTCCACTGCGTGGCAAGCCTGCGTCCAGCTAAGTTCCGTAAGCTGTTCCATGTACGCCACATACCACTCCTATCCCTTGCGCAGAAAATAGCGCATAGTTCATAGCGTTGAGTGATTAGTATAATATTGATTAAGCTCATCCTTACACGCTCATCACTCATGGCTAATTATGTCTTTCTGAACGAAGTGAAAGAACCACTTGAAAGGGAATACTTGAGAAAAGGCAAGATTGACTTTAAGTCGGGAGAAAAGCACCGACCAAAACAACAGGATAGTAATTATAGTCCTCCACGTCAGGATTTGTGAAAAGTTGATGAAGCTATTTTTTTGACTCGCAAGGCGAAAAACGAAGGCAACGCATCGCGTTGGTGAGGCTTTTCAACGCAGCGAGGCGGGAAAATAGACCATCAAAACTCACAAATTTCGATGTGGTGGACTATAACTCTGAGGCTTCAGCCGAAGAGGGCTGAGGATGAGTTTTTGGGCATGAAAAATATTTCATGTCGTAGACATGATAAACATTGTAAGCCATGATTTTAATTGTGGATTCCTAAAATGCAAAGCAAACGATCTCCCCGCAAGCAAAGCGAGCCATCTGATATCTAACAGCGAACGCAGTGAGCGATCTAAAAAACCCATCGACTATGGACCATCGACCATCGACTAATAAAAAAGTCTGACAGGCTGCGCAGCAGCCGATCTCTCAGCGAACGCAGTGAGCGGTCTCTCGTCTGCCAGCGTAGCGGTCTATTCAAGCACCACCAACTTCTGCCTCGCCACCAACTCCCCCCCATCATACAATAGCACCCAATACAAACCTTGAGGATAGCCATGAACCGCCAAATCATAAGCCGTATCAGCCGCCTGAATCGGAATCTGCTCTTGCAATTGCCCATCTCCTTGATAGATATAGAGTTGATACTTGCCTCGATCTTTTAAATGGGGCCAATAGATGGTAGCTTGATGATAAGCTGGATTAGGATAAACCGTCAAGTTTCGTATCCGATGCTCGACTTTAGTAGTAGCAGTTGGTAATACCAGTGAAGTACAATCAGGATTATCCTCCAACTCTCCTTCACAATTTACTTTTAATAGCCAGATAGCCGTTGGGCCATAATTGACTCTCCCTGTGACTATGAAACCTCCATCTAAGGTGGGTTCTACATCCCAAAAAACATTATGCGTTTGGTCATCATAAAAATATTGCTTCTGCCATAGTAGCTCTCCATCTTGACTGACTCTGGCCAACCAACCAAAATTATTGCCATTATAAGTTTCTGTAGTATTGCCAAAAACCAAGATAGAACTATCTGCTAATTCCTCTATATTAGGAATATGAGAGTAAGCTCCTGAATAAAAAGGGAGTTGCCATAATTGATTACCTAAGGTATCCATTTTGATAACCATACTAGTGCCATATTCCTGAGAAGGGGTAATCAATGTGTCTTTAGTGATGCTATAAACTATATTTTTATCTTGAGTAAGTAAAAAATGTGTCCCCCCCTTATGATTGTTATCTATAAATAATTCTTTTTCTACCTCTCCATCTTTTTTTAAATAAAAAAAGTAAGAAACTCTTTTATCACCATAACTATCGGTAGAACCTCCAATCAACATTCTATCATTGGGTAAGGCCACTGCATCCACCGCCCAATCATCAGCGTCATATCCCACTGCGGTTTCCCATAAAGTATTTCCTAAGGAGTCTGTTTTGACAATATAGGCATCATACTCCCCAGCTCCATAACTGGAAGTAATGCCTAATTGCATATAATTTCCTTCAGAAGTAACAAAAGCTCTATAACCAGACTCATATATGTCTCCCCCAAAGCTACGAGTCCAGATAGAATCGCCTTGCGCATTAAACTTCATTAAACGATAATTACCAGTAACACTTCCTCCTGTGGCATAACTTCCACCCCAAACAAAATTACCATTTTCAGCTTTTACAAAGCTTTCTGAAAGCCCTGCGAAATAGCTGCCAATAGTATCAAGATAAAGTTTTTTCCAATTAATATTGCCATTTGAGTTAAGGCTATATATACTAATTCCTTGATGAAAGGTTTGACTACTAATATTACCACTAAACAAAACATAAGAGGAATCTGCTAATTGGTAAATGGTTCTTCCAGATTGTGCTAGAATCGTATTTTCTTCTAATATCGTATTGAAAGTATTTTGGGCTTGAGTTAGATTCGAAAAGAGTAAGCTAAAGAGGAGTAGTAAGCTGT
>JAHDDN010000231.1 GCA_020629335.1 Chitinophagales bacterium
AATCGTAAAAAGACAAAACTTGGGCTGTCAAGAACTAATAAATTGAACCATTAGGGGCTTCCCCCTTCTAATTATTGCCATCGTTTGTAGGGTCCGTACCTATGTCTCGGCCCAACGATGGCAATAATTAGAAGGGGTCGGGCTGTCCGCTATTATGTGGCTATGCTACTCCTACTACACTAAGGTCCGCTTGTCTCTTATTGGAGCCTGCGCGTACCTAAGTTCCGTAAGTCGCAGCATGGCCGCCACATACCACTACCATCCCTAAGCCTTCTTAGAGATCTTCTCACGAAAGTTAAATGTGTCCATAAAAATAGTCATTTCATGCCATTTATTAGTCTAAAAGTGAATACTATAGTGGAATAGGGTGACTCAATGTTATGACACTAACTTTTTTGAAATCGTAGTTAAAATTCATATAAATAGGTCAATTCACAACGTGCCATTTAGGGATTCGTCACGCAATAGAGATTCATAATGTCGTAAGGGTGCTAAAACTATGTACCCAAAGTGATAATTAAAGACTATAAAATGTCATTTGGCAGTAATTTTACGGCTATTTTTACGAAAATAGGTTTTTTTTAAAAAAATTATTTTATGGCTAAAAAACATATGCTAAACTTTAAAAAACCTATTGATAATCAGCTATTTATGAAAATAATGAACTATTAAAAAATTAATAGTTATGGGTACTTTATGTATAGTACTGATATGCTTTAAAACACTAAAGTTAAAACAACACAAACAACTGATTATCAACACAATAATTAACGAAACGAACTGATTAACAACTAATAATACAGGGGTGGTTAGGCTTTTAAGATCGCATTTTAAGTATTATTTTAGTGCTGTTAAGAATAAAACAACACATTATTTTAGTTAGACTTATTACCAACTTTGAAGCTTTGGCGTAATTAAATTGATCCCCTTTAATTAATTTGGCGAGCTTCAACAAAAACTAATACACTATGAATGTTTCTACAGCAGCGAACAGCGCACCCACAACATCGCCAATAAAAAATATGGACATATTGTCTTATTTAAAAACTGGGGATAATCAAGGATTCGATATGATAAGTTCTTATTACTATAATAAGAACAAGTATATCTATATGCCAGAGGATAGAGCAAATTACATTTACTATATCAATAAAGGTAGAGTAAAGTTAGGGCTTTGTTCTGATGATGGTAAGCAGATTATCAAATCCATATTAAAAGAAGGAGAGATTTTTGGTGAATTGGCACTTTTCGGAAGCCGATACCAACAAGAATTTGCACAAGTCATGGAAGATGACACACAAGTATTTATGATTCCACTAGCAGTCGTTAAAAAACAAATGACAACGGATCGTGAATTTTGTAATCAAATCACACAGATTATTGGAAAGAAATTAATCAAAGCTCAAAAAAGATTAGAATCTTTCGTTTTCAAGGATGCTCAATCAAGAATTATTGAGTTCTTACGTGATTTAGTGGTAGAAAATGGTCAGCGAGTAGGTTATGAAATGTTAGTACCGCAATTTTATACTCACCAGGAGATTGCGCACTTAACTAATACTTCTCGACAGACAGTCACTACCGTGCTAAGCAAATTAAAATCTAAGAACCTTATCTACATTAGAAGAAAAAAATTATTAGTAAGGGACTTATCTTTACTAGAAAAAATGATTGCTTAATCTTACATGCAACTAAGGTATAAGTAATGGTACTCGTTCAACTGGGAAGGGCGAGTACCTTTTTTTATGCCCCCTATTAAACCTTTTGTATATTTGGACATCCGATTTTTTGACACTGGCTAAATCTTCAAAAACAATCCTTATGAAATATTTATTCATCCTTCTTTCCTTTGCCTTATTTTCTTGCACTGCAAGTAAAAAGCAAAATCAAGATTCAAGCAAAACTTCTATCGTGCAAAACAATTCTGATCTACTCATTTTGCAAAAAGCAGAATCAGGAGCTTTTAAGGCAGCTAATGCGATGCAAGGCTCTGGCACCAAATATCTTTTCAATCTACAAGTCAATACAACACAGGCATTTAGCATTGACAAAATTTGGGTAGGCGATCAATGCTATTATGGGGAAATCACTAACTTCACTTATATAGCGGGTACGCCATTCAAAAAAGGGGATATAGTGAATTTACAAGCGACCAAATATACTGTACCGCCTCCAAATGTTCGTTTAAAGGGCTGTACTGATGCGCCTCCAATAGATTATACAGGAGATGCGCTCATTCCTTACCAGTCTAATGGAGAAACTTACTATATTAAAGTAGCCGAAATTAGCAAGCGAGCCAAATAATGAACTCGTTTAAAGTTTTTCTGCTGGCTTAGAAAATGGCTATTTTTCCGTATTTCTTCGTTATAAAACTTTAAATGAGTTCAAAGAGCAAAAAAGGGCCGTCCATATGGACGGCCCTTTTTTTTTTGCGTGAGGGATAGAAGCGGTATGTGGCGTTTATGAAGGGGCTTATGTAGCTTAGTGATGTGATGGCTCGTAGAGACAAGCAGCACTTAGCGAAATAGCCGCTGAATAGCCACATAAGAGCGGATAGCCCGACCCATTATTTTTTGCCATCATTGGGCCGACACATAGGTACGGCCCCTACAAATGATGGCAAAAAATAATGGGGCACGCCCAAAATATTTTATGGAAGTAATTGTAAGCTAGTCGCTTGATCTTTTTCTAATTGCTTAATCAGGGCTTGTAAATCGGCGAAACGTGCCTCCTCTCTAATTTTGGCGATTAATTCAATGTCGATCTCATCCCCATAGATATTTTCATTGAAGTCAAAAATATTGGCTTCTATGCTAATGGCATTATTCTCATCATTAAGCGTAGGACGTACTCCTATATTCAGCATTCCTTTATATTGCTGTCCTCGGATTTTTATGTATACCGCATAAACGCCATTACGTGGGATGAGCTTAATGGAATCCGATATTTTGAGATTGGCTGTTGGGAAACCAATCTTTTGCCCCAACTGCTGGCCTCTTACTACGATGCCTCTTAGAAAATAGGGATGCCCTAATAAATGATTGGCCTTAGCTACTTCGCCTGCACCTAATGCATTGCGAATTTTGGTAGAACTCACCGAAATATCATCAATTTGTTGTTTACTAATCTCTTCTATTTGGAAATCATATTCAGTAGACATGCTTTTTAATAGGTCGATATTCCCTGCTCTATTTTTGCCGAAGCGATGGTCATAACCAATCACAATCATCTTAGGCTGAAAGTGCTTAATTAAAAAATCTTTCACATAAGATTCTGGGCTTTGTTGAGAAAAGGCTCTTGTAAAAGGTACTATCACCAAATTATCAATCTCATAACGAGCAATCAACTCTATTTTTTCTTCTAATGGACTAAGCAGTCTCAATTCTTTATTGGTATTCACTATCGTTCTTGGGTGAGGATGAAAGGTTATTAATACGCTCTCTCCTTCTCCTGCCTTAGCAATTTCATTCAGGCGCTTAATAATTTGTTGATGGCCATAATGGACCCCATCATAACTACCAATCGTAATAACTGAATTTTTAAATTTGGGTAAGTTATCTAAACTTCTGTAAACACGCATCTTCTTATACAATTTTTGCCAACACAGTTCTAATATAGACTGTTGTTCTACTCATTTCTTATTTAAATCGATTGCTAATATAGTCAAATATTTGGCTAACGGGCAATTGAATACTTGCTGGGCCTGTACGAATATAAAATTCCTCCTCATTGCTATATTTTAGATAAGCAGGCACATTCGCTGGTTCCACATCTATTCGCAAGACTTTATTTCCATTTACTAAGTCGGGCTGCGCATCCACATAACTCATATGCTGATCGCTAATGCGCTTACGTACCAGGGTGGAAAAATGTAATAACATTTTGTCATCATTGGAGAATCTATCCTCTGTTAAACCTATTGATTCTCCTTCATCATTGACTCCGACTATCAGAACGCCCCCATCTGTATTCAGGTAGGCTGCTACAGTCTTCAATACTGCATGCTCAATCGCCTTATCTGTCTTTCCAATCATTTTATTCCACCTTAAAGAGGACTTAAACTCTACCTGATTCCCCTCCCCTTCTTCGATTACTTTTTTGGTCGAAATATACTCTTTGGAACGCAAAGACTCCGTCACCATTTTCGCTAAACCTTTAAATAATTTCAAGGCCGTATAGGGGGCTACTAAATCAGGATTCATCAGATCTTCTTCTTTAATAGCTAATATCTGGGAAGCTTCCACTGCTTTAATAGCGCCTGTTCTAATATTTTCATTAATGAAGCCTAATTCACCAAATATCTTTGTTCGTGTAAAATGCTTATACTTATTCTTGGGAAATCTCATACGCAATTCGCCAAACTCAACGATATATAGTTTGGTCTTTCCTTCGCTACAGAAGACACTCTCCCCCTTTTTAATGATTTTGCGTGTCATTACACTGGCTAATTGCGCTAATTCCTGATCGTCTAAAGCCGCAAAAGCTGTATTCTCTTTCAATAAATTGACAATAATTGAAGTGTCTAACATGAGAGCGAAGTTAAGAAATAGATTTGGATTTCGCTTATTTTCAGTCATGATCAATCGACAAACGAATTTATTCTTTCTTTTTCTTAGCTTTTTGCTTCTTGACTTTTTTCTTGGCCTTTTCTTCTGCCTTCTTTTTATCCCAATAAGGTATCGTTATTTGTTTGCCTGTTTGGCTCTTGAGGAATTTTTGGACGAGTCTTTGAGTTTGGACTTCCGCTCCAGCTAAATTGGTATGAGTATCATCCCAACAATGCTCTAAATAATATAATTCTGTACAATCTTTGGGATCTGCTAAGTTTAGTTGTCTGCCTTTGGGAACAGATGCTAAAATGGGGTAAACATTTTTATAATCATAGGCTTTCAGCATTGGTAAAGCCACGATCATTAATTTAATTCCTTTGCTATCTGCGTATTCGATTAGATCATTAATTTCGTCTGCATAGGGTTCATTGTAAAATTCACATTCATGTGGTGGTTTTTTAGACGCAAAAATCTGAGCTGATTTAATGCAATTTCGCAAGGTTCTATCTACATCTTTCATAAATTTCTTTCTCAATTTGGCACTATTAGCATAAGGATTACTTTCTATTTCAATAAAGCCTTCCTTGGCAAATTCTAATTCCTTGTCTGGTTTAGCTTGTAGTCTTGAACGCATTTTATTTATACCTCCAATATTGAGTTGATTTTCGATGTACTTTACAAACATATACACACTAAATTCCAGCTTTAAAAAGATATTGGTTGCTGGTTCTTTAACTCCCCATAAAGATCGTAATCCAAATTTCAAGGATTGAAAATCAATCATCCAAATACGATCTCGAAAGGTATGTAGATTCTTTCTAAATGCCTTTTTCAATATCATATTATCGACAGATCTTAGCTCCATAAAAATATAATCTAAATCAAGAGTCGGATCTTCAATCATGGATTTTGCTAAGCCATGAATTTGCCCTGCATTTGCTCCTCCTAGTCCAAAATTCATCGAGTTGATTTCCAAATCAGAATGCTTAGCAACCATTTCATCAAAAGTATCTGGTATTATACCATGAAAAGTCTTACTACATCCAATAAAGACGGCATTATATTCATTGGAATGGAGTTTTTCATCACAAACCAACATTCTATCTGTTACCCAAGAATAAGGTAAGCCTATGCTTCTATTGATAAAATAGGCGCCAACGGCCCATATAGCGATCAAGAGCAAAGCTTTTGCAAATAATTGGAGTACTTTCATGGATACTATGCTTTAAAATTGGAAATAAATAAATGAACTAGAGTTAAATGCACCAAAGGAAAGTATCGCTAATCCCAGCAACACATATGTTGCCCATCTGACTCCAGTATGTTTACTAAATAGCGGATTTTTCCACCCAAACACTTCTTGACAAAAATGTATGGCTACTAAAAGACTGGCAAAAACCACTACCGTCCAAAATTGATAATGAAAATTAGGGAACATATCAAACTTGAATTGATAAGGCTTTATATTAAACATGCTTTTTATCATATAAAAAGCATCTCCTACTGTCTGCGCTCTAAAAAAGACCCAACTTATGCAAACAAGCACAAATGTTGTTACAACTTGAATTGTTTTGTGTAAAACACTTAATTTATTTAAGCCTGTTTGTGCATTAAATCGTTTAAAAAATGGCTCCATCATTATTGCTAATACCAAGTAAGCTCCATGTAAAAAGCCCCAAACAATAAAGGTCCAATTGGCTCCGTGCCATAGTCCACTTACCACAAATGTCACCATCAGGTTATAATACCAACGCCATTTGACTACCCGATTACCTCCTAATGGAATGTAGCAGTAATCCCTAAACCAAGTAGATAGTGAGATATGCCATCTTTGCCAAAACTCTCTTATAGAATTCGCAAAATAGGGTCTATTAAAATTTTGCATCAAATCGTATCCCATTACCTTTGCAGCCCCAATGGCAATGATAGAGTAGCCTGCAAAATCACAAAATATTTGATAAGCAAAGAAGATCGTTGCTACAATTACCTCAAAACCTTGATACTTTTCGGGACGGGCATAGACCTTGTCTACTATTCCTACAGCATTATCAGCTATCACTAATTTAAGGAAAAAACCCCAAAACATCATTCTTAGGCCGTCTACCACCCTGGCATAGTCAAATTGGAAAGTCTGTTTTAGCTGAGGAATCAGTCTATCGGGCCGTTCAATAGGGCCTGCGACTAATTGTGGAAAGAAAGATACATAGAGGGCAAAAATGCCAAAATGCTTTTCAGCTTTAATCTTACCATTATAAACATCAACACTATAACTCAAGGTTTGGAAGGTATAAAATGAGATTCCTACAGGTAATAATAATTTGAAGGCAGGGATCGCCTCTCCAATATTAATTACGCTTAGTAAGGAATTAATACTACTGCCAAAAAAATCAAGGTATTTGAAAGTAAATAGTAAGCCTAAGTTGACAAATAAACTTAGATATAACCATTTACGTCTGTCTGATTTTTCTTCTAAATCACTCATCTTTCGGGCAGCAAAATAATCTACTACCGTTGATAACATAATCAAAAAGGCATATTCTACTTTCCAGCACATATAAAAGTAATAGCTGGCTATCAACAACAAAATCCATCTATACTTAGGTGGACATAAAAAATATAGAAATATGACAATTGGAAAAAACAGACAAAATGCTAGTGAGTTAAACAGCATAATGTAGGATTAGTCTTGTAAAATAATGTAAGTAGCTAACAGTAATTATTTCTGCAATTCTGATGGCTTATTTTTAGCTTATACTGCGTTATTTTTCTTAGCAATAGCCCTGCTATTACTTGCTAAAAATGCCTTGTCTAAGCAAAAAATAGTCTCATCAAGAATACCGAAATAATTACTATCAACTACTTATTTAATAAAATACCAACTCACAAAATATAAATATTTACTTTATGTTCAAACTAAAATCTTCAATATAGTCCCCTACTTTAGGCAAAGTTAATCTTTTTGGCTGCGGACTAATTTGACGAACTCATTAATATCCCAAGCACTTTCTACATCAAATTCACCAATTTTGGTTCTTCTTAGGGTGCTTAGATAGGCTCCACAGCCAAGAGATTTTCCAAAATCATTGGCTAAGGAACGAATATAGGTGCCTTTACCACAAACTACTCTAAAATGAACAAAGGGGCCTTCAAACTTAGTAATTTCAAACTCCTCTATCAATACTGTACGGATTTTGGGTTTTAGCTCTACTCCCTCTCGAACTAAGTTATACATTCTTTTGCCTTCTACTTTGAGTGCAGAGTACAATGGAGCCGCCTGTTCTATTGGGCCTATGAATTGTGCTACATTTGCATGGATCAAGTCTTCAGTAATGTTGCTTATATCACAAACTGCCTCTTCTTCTGTTTCTGTATCAAAGGATGGAGTGGTGGCTCCTAATTTAAAGGAACCAGTATATTCTTTAAATTGGCCTTGTAAGGATTCTATCTTTTTAGTAAAACGTCCTGTACAAAGGATTAACAAGCCTGTTGCTCTTGGATCAAGGGTTCCCGCATGGCCTACCTTTGTTTTTTTGCCTAAGTAGTATCTGACAGATCTCCGCACCTTGTTAACCACATCAAATGAGGTCCAATCTAATGGTTTATCCAATAATAGTATTTCTCCTGTTTGAAAATCGAATTGATCTTTTTTTTCCATGGACTGCAAATATAAGCAAATGGACAGAATTAATTAAGAAGGTGAGTGGAGTTCATTTAAGGCTGCACTGAATAAAAAAAGCCTACCCTCAGTTGAGAGCAGGCTTAAATTCTACTACTTAATAAATCCTTAGAGTCATAATTGCTCTAAGATATCCACATTCTTAACTTAAATTTTATTTTTATGGACGATCTATATCGTAACGACCATCTTCGTCTGTATCGATTTCGATATCACCCCAAGGACGATCAATATCAAGAACTGGTCTATCATCATCGTCATCATCTTCGTC
>JAHDDN010000232.1 GCA_020629335.1 Chitinophagales bacterium
CAACATCATTCACAGTACAAGCATGAAAACAATCCTTTCTTGTTTTCTCAATCACAAACACAAAGAAATTTCCATGAATTTCTCGATACACCTTCTCATAATCCGTCAATCGCTCTGTGAAACTCTTCATCACAGAGGCTGGCCAAGGAATGACCATTTTATTATTCTTTCCGTGTCCTTGTTTAGGAGTGCCAATATTTCTGTTTCTTTTGGTTGGGTCAAACATGATGGTTGGGTTTTATTAAATAAAAAGCTTAATTAGATAGATTCAAAATATAGTAATATTCAACGAATACGGTAGAGACGCATTGCAATGCGTCTCTACCGATTTAGGGTCTACTTATAGTATTTGTCATCATTCCAATTTAGCGGGTTATTAATAATATAATCAGATATTCTATCAAATGAATCCGTATTACGAATAATATGATCATGAAATTTCGCCTGCCATTTAAATGATGGATTAAATTTTCGTGCCTGCTTCGTAACAGTTCCTTTATATCCACGAATAATTGATGATAAATTTTTCTTTTGAGGTCTAAATCTATTTTCAGAAGGTAAAATCTTCTTATTATATCTATTCTTACCAATAATGATAATTCCATGAATGTGATTAGGCATAACAACAAATTCTCCTATTTTCAAATTCATATCAGGACGTAATTCGATAGTACGCAAGTATTCATGATAGGCCAATGTTCCGATTTCACTTAGACACATCATACCATTTTTTATTTCTCCAAAAAAGCACTCATGATTATAAGCACAAATAGTTATGAAATAAGCTGCTGCATTTCCATAATCCCACCAAGAAGCTCGAGCAGATTTAATACGATATTTATTGTTGTATAAATCATCCATAATATTAAAATAGCTTATCAAATATAGCAATATTCAGTCGATTTTTTAAAATACATTACAAATAATAGTATTCCATTCAGTTATGTAGAGACGCATTGCTATGCGGCTCATGCGATACAATTCATTGCAATACAGCCGCATTGCAAGACGAATCTACAGATTTAGATGCTAATTTAAAACATAGAATCGTCAATGTCGCTCTTATCAAAATAATAATATTAAAACAGATTCCGAACAGCCGCATAGCAATGCGGCTCTACCAACAATTTTGGGTTTAAACGATATACGGATCATTGCAATACAAGCGCATTGCAAGACGGATCTGCAGATTTAGATGCTAATTTGAAAACATAGAATCATCAATATTCCCCTTATCGAAATAATAATTCTTTCCTTAAAATACATGGTAAACAAGAATATTCCATTCAGTTATGTAGAGACGCATTGCTATGCGGCTCATGCGATACAATTCATTGCAATACAGCCGCATTGCAAGACGAATCTACAGATTTAGATGCTGGTTTGAAAGTATTATATAGTCCTCCACATCGAAATTTGTGAATTTTGATGAGCTATTTTCTCGCCTCGCTGCGTTAAAAAGCCTCACCAACGCGATGCGTTGCCTTCGTTTTTCGCCTTGCGAGTCAAAAAAATAGCTTCGTCAACTTTTCACAAATCCTGACGTGGAGGACTATATCTACAATTTAACAAACCTATCTGCGTGAGGGATGGAAGCGGTATGTGGCGGCCATGGACTGACTTACGGAACTTAGTGATGTGATGGCTGGCCCGAAGGGCAGACAAGCAGCACTTAGTGAAGTAGGAAGGACATAGCCACATAAGAGCGGACAGCCCGACCTTGCGCCTTCGGCGAATGCATAATGCGTAATGATGAATGATGAATTGGCTCGTGCTGTGTACTTCGCTTGCAAGAGCGCAAGGGCACGCCCAACAAATAGTCAAATAATTCATGCGTAAGTCGGAACAATTTTATCTTATTTAAAATTTTCCATTTAACAAAGTTAGACTAATTGAGTCTAAAAGTTTAATTAATTATTAGTCTATTATATACTACATTCCAAATTAACTAATACACCACTATACGAATTCCTAATTCACAATCAACTTCCCTTTAGTAATTTTATTTTTAGAACGCATCACCAACATATAAATACCATCGCTTAAATCACCCAAATTGATATTTTCTCTGCCTGTGAATTGTCCTCTATATACAGACTTTCCTTTGGCATTGAAAAGTTCAACTTCTACCCTATCATTAGAATTACTGTAGCAATAAACGCTTTGGCCTTTAGAGATCAGATTTGGATAAAATTGTAGAATTGCTTCTTCTTCCTCCTCAATTGAGATAGGTGGTTCCACTATTTCTTCGCTGGATAGATTGATGTTGTCTAAATAGATGTGCTGTCCCCAACCGCTGTGAAAACGGAAAGCTATAGACACATCTTCATGGCCTAAATAATCCGTTAAATCAATGACTTCATTTCGCCATTGTTCGGCAGTTGGAGTAAAAGGCGCATCAGTGAAGTCTGGCCCAGTTGCTAAATCATCTCCTCCTTTGAAGAAAACGCTTTCGTAGGTGCCTTCACAAGACGTACGGACTAACACCTCTAAAGAATCAGAATAATTAGGTGCATACTTAACATATGAGACATCAAAAGAGATGCTTGCTTCGGCTAAATTTTCGGTATCTATACTGACGATCAAATCATCTTCTGCTCCACCTGGCCAGTAATCAAAACCAGCCACTTGTATGCACTGATCACTTTCTCCATAAGCACCAAAGGAGGTGTTCAATTCCCAAGTTAAATCATTATCCTCATTGATTAATTCAAAACCTGCTGGTAAAAAGCCTTCTTCAAAACCTTCTTCGACTATACTTAAAGGTTCAAAAGCTTTTACATTGATCATTTGTGTATCGGTGTCTTGTTGACCATTCCTATCTGTTACGATTAGTGTTACTAAGTGATCTCCTGCGGAATCAAAAGTTACTTCTGCTTCCCAAGTATCTGCGGTACTTGGTGTTCCTCCTTCAAAGGTCCATTCCCAAGTCGCATCTTCATGTGCCAACATGGAGTGATCTACAAAATGAAAGACATCTTGCTCACAGTGGGTTGTTACTTCCAATTGATCCACCATAATTTGAGCGATTGGCTTCGCTTGACTATTGATTAAGGGAGTTTCCCATATACCGCTTCCATAGGTCGCTAAACGCAATTTTTCGTCTCTATAAAATGGACGCATAATATTGGACTTTGCAACAATTGGTAATCCATTAGCGATTTCTTCCCAATCGTCCATCGTATTATTACGATAAAAAACGCTTTCGTATGTAGCCAAATAAATATCACCATCTGTCTGTCCTATGTGTACGATGGAGCGTATATTATGACCGTCTAAGGTGACAGTACTTAAATTTTCCCAATCATCTCCTCCATTATCGCTATAGTATATTTTTTGATCATTCCCTCCATTTGTAAAAGCAAGCCAAAGCTTATCTTCGTTGAGTGGATCTACTTGTATTAACATTCTTCGAGTATTCCCTACTGAAGGAAGATCAATTTCTTCCCAGTTTTCACCGCTATCATCCGTTCGCCATAGTTTGCCTTGATTAGGCGGCAATTGCTGGCATACATAAATGACCTCTGAATTAGACCAAGATGGCTCTATATAAGTGATATTATCATTTTCTCCACCAGCGAAAGTATGAATTGGATAAAAACTGCTTCCTTTATCGGTCGTTTTCCAGAGTTGATTATTTAGTCCTGTATAGGCAATAGAATAACAATTAGGGGCAAACTCTAATTCTGTAGACTCCACTTCCCAATAACTTTCATTGGGATCAATTCCGAAGCCGACAGACTCTACTGGATCGCCTATTGCCATTGGCATGATTCTACCATTAATATCAGAAGAATAGACTCTTCTATTTTCTCCCTGATTGACATAACCGCTGGCTGGCTCTCCTCCACCTAATTGTAAATAGTTACCATAACCATAAGGCTCATAAAAAGAGATATTCCCATTATGATAGCAACCTCCAATCAATACATCTTCATTCCATCCACTACCAAATCCCCAATAATCGGATGCATGTATACCGCTCATTTTAGTGGCGAAGGCATCACTTTGGAAAAAATCTTCTGAGCGATAAATGCCTCCATCGGTCGTAATCCAAGCAACGCCATCAAAAGCTCTGAAATCTTGCATATCGACATGCATATTATAAATGCCTCCATTATAGCCGACTATGGGTGTAAAGGTTTCGCCACCATCATCTGATTGGTATAGATTTAGTCCACCTAATAGTAATTGATCTGCATTTTCAGGATTGGCCATTAAGGCACAATTATAATAACCTTGGTGATATTGCCAATCTGGATTTCCTATTGCTAAGTTTTGGTGGGTTTCATCATAAGGGCCACCAGCTGGACCATTGGGCAAGGTCCATGAGACTCCTCCATCATCAGAGCGATAAACACCTATGAAACCTGTATCCCCCGCTTTCGCTTCTCCGATCAAATAGGCATAGACTCGGTCAGGATTATCAGCGCTCACTGCTAATCTCGCACCGCCATCTTGTCGATCTGGATCATCTGATTCGTACCAACCTTCTGTCTGTATTTCAAAAGTTTCTCCACCATCTGTAGACATCCAAAATTCACACATTTTCTCGGCTGGATTATTTTTGAGAAGATAAATGATGTTATTATCACCAGCATTTAGTTTAATGTCATGGCATCGTTGTGGGAAGAGTTCGTCCCAAGTATCACCTCCGTCTGTGGAGCGGAAAAAGCCTCTATCTGTGGCCGCCATGATACTTTCATTATCAGGGTGTGCTAATATTTCTACTGCTGCCAAACCCGCTTCATACAAAACGGATTCCCATGTAATGCCTCCATCTATCGTTCTAAAGATATGCGAGCCTGAACCTATGAAAACAACATCAGGATCATTGGGGTGAATTTCTGTGCTTAGGACTCCCCCATCTAAGGGATCATTTAAGCTCATATTTATCCATGATTCGCCCTCATCATTTGAGCGAAAAACGAGTCCTGTCTCTGTTCCACAAAAGAGCACATTATTATCAGAGGCGGATTGATCAAAGGAATACACATTAGATTGCACTGCTGTGGGTACTCCTTCCGTATCAAATACGGTTATCGGCCCTAATAATGACCAATCGCCTCCATCTCTAAAAGAATCTGGTCGGTTGGCTTCAAAAGATTTTCGTTGAGCAAGCTCGTTCTTATTATTTGGGTAAGCTATGCGACCATCTGTCTGAATGTATCTTTCAGCCCCTCTTCTCCAGCGCTTATAATACTGTGTATGATAAGTCTTCACGAATGCCTGTTCTTGAAAATAGGCTCTATAAGCCGCTTCGACTTCAAATACGTTTGGGTCTTCTTGATACATCAATTGGGCCCAATGAGGAGCCTTACTGATCTCATAGTCAGTAGGTTTTAGCATTTTGTACTGAGCCGAAACACTAGTAGTTAATAAACATGAAATGGTGAATAACAATAAAGTCGGTAATAATGATGCGAATTTCATATTAAGCGATTTGTTTGAACACTCAATATACTAAGAACTCGTTTAAAGTTTTTCTGCTGGCTTGGAAAATAGCTAATTTTACGTATTTCTGCGTTATTTTATCGGTACGTAGCGCTGCTATGCACCTCAAAAATGCCTTGAACTACGAAAAATTAGCGGATTTTCAGCTTCACCATAAAACTTTAAATGAGTTCTAAATGTCCCTGAAAGGCTTAAATATAAATCGGATAATTGAATGGGTTTGTCATACTACTTATAAATGCAATGATAAAGATCATTTTTTAAGGTGATTTATGTCACCAAAAGTTGAATAAAGCTGGTTTATCTTTGTATCGAACCAATAAAAAATTACAATTATGATTAATAATCCAGCAATAAACAAAGCTAAGGTAATAGAAGTACAAAAGAAAGGTGTTTTTGAGAATTACTTCGAATTTTGTGATCGTTTAGAAGATCAAAACATCGTATTGTATATCATCGGATTGCTTAGTATACCTTCTATATTTATTCCAATTGGGGTATTCTTACTACAAAGTAGTGAGTGGTTATTAAGCTATATTATAGTCAGTATGGTATTGTTCTTAAGTAATATAGTATTACATGTAGATGGACAGAAAACAAGGGTCACTATTACGTTTTTCCTAGCCATTGTGAGTTTTCATCTGCTTACCATATTGTCTCAACTTTTCTAAATAATTTTACCTTAGTAGGGTACTCGTTAATATGATTTAGGGGATAGAACAAGGGCAAAGTATTTTTATTTTGCCTTTGTTTTTCTTTTTATCTATATTTCACCCATGAATAAGCCTTTAAAGGACATTGAAAATTATGAGGATATTCAATTATTCGTGGACTGCTTTTATACAAAAGTGCAGGAGGACGAGCTATTAGCTCCTATCTTTGCTATGCGTATCCCAGATGATCAATGGCCAAGGCATTTGAATCGGATGTATAACTTTTGGTATAGCGTACTTTTTGGAGGTCAAACTTATAAGGGGAATCCTTTTGCGAAACATGCTAATTTGCCGATAGAGGCGGCTCATTTTGATCATTGGATCAGTTTGTTCAATGAAAATTTAGATGAGTTATTTGATGGGCCTCGCGCTGAGGATACAAAGGAAAGAGTTAAAAGTATGGGTATTGCTTTTAAGGCTAAGTTAGCATTTATTAAGGCCAATCCTAACTATCGGAATATTGTGTGATTTACTTTCGATGCTTCCAGAAGGAACGCAACAATAGTAAAAATGAAATGCCTCCAAATACAAGAGCGTATAATCTAAATTGCTCCTCGCCATCCTTGTGTAATATATAAGCAAAGATCAAAGCGGCTATCATTAGGATAGTGAATATCAACTGTTGGCCCACTGCATATATCAGTCGATTTTGTGTTTCTACTGCGGCCATATTCACTTCCAATTCTCCTTTCTGAATCTTCTTGAGGGTCTTGTTAAATTCGCCTGGCAAGGCTATCGAGCTTAGTAAACTTCCTTTTAGCAATTCAGTGATAAATTGAACTACATTTCCATTCTCTCCTAAAATAAACTTTTGGAAGTAGGGTTCCAATTCGTCTATGGGGTTCATATTGGAATCAAGGGTATTGCAAATGCCTAATAGTAGCGTCAACATACGGTTCAGTAATACAAATTCTTTAGGTACTTGGACAGTATTGGTTATGCCTCTTATACCTAAATCTTTCGCTAGATTAAAAAGGGTATTTTCAAAGGGGTTCACTTGAATTTCTTTTAAATTCATTCCTTCGAATTTCACTTCGTTTTGTAGGAAATGACGGAATGACTCTATCACTTTTTCGGCAGTTTTTTCGGCGTCTTTATGATCAGATAAAAAGCCCATCGTATGTAGAGAGGCTATAATTTTTTCATCATCATTTTTGACGGCTGCATCTATTAAGCCTAAAAAACCTGTTCGCATAGAAGCTTGTAATTCACCTACTGCACCAAAATCCAAAAATACGATGCTGCCATTTTCCTGCACCATAATATTTCCTGGGTGAGGGTCTGCATGATATAAACCGTCCTCAAATACCATTTTACAATAAGCATGAATCAATCGATTTCCTAAATCAGTTTTATCAATTCCCCACTCATCAATTTGCTTGATTTCATTAATCTTTACCCCTTCACAAAATTGCGTAACCAAAACTCTATTCGTAGAATATTCTTCAAATACTTTTGGGATGACTAATTGAGCTTCGTCTTTCAAATTAGCCGCTATTCGTTGCATGGCGCTGGCTTCTTTTTGAAAATCCAGTTCCTCTTCTATCATTTTTTCTATCTGGGTATAAGCATGCTCAATTCCCTTGATATTAAAAAAGTAAGTTACTCCGCCTATGATACGTTGCATAATACTTAAATCTACCTCTGCTATGCTTTCAATATTAGCATGCTGCACTTTTACAACGACTTGCTCTCCAGTTTTTAATTTAGCTCGATGTACTTGGCCTATTGATGCCGAAGCCAAAGGATTTCGATCAAAGTCAGTAAATAGATTTTCGGGGGTATCGCCTAATTCGCGTTTGATTCGGGCTTCTATTTCGCTATAGGGTCTAGCAGGAATTTTATTTTGTAATGCCTCTAAGGGCTCATGGAATCCTTCTGGTAAAAAATTGGAAAGAATTGATAAAGATTGTCCCATTTTAACAAACAAACCTTGTAAATGAAGGACGGTATCCTTGACCCGATCTGCATTTTTTAGATGTAATTTATATACTCGATCATCATAATATTTTTGCCCCAAAAGCTTCGACTTCAAATAAAGCCACAAATAGCTGAGTAAGACTCGAAAGGTGGTCCAATAGGCTACTCTAATTCTGTAAAATGGGCGGAAGATTTTTTGTTGGCTCATGATTGGGGTTGGGTTCTTATTAAGATTTCGTAAATATACACTTTTATTGGAATTTGGTTGGATATTTATAGTCAATGGTTGATTGTTGATGGTC
>JAHDDN010000233.1 GCA_020629335.1 Chitinophagales bacterium
GAGGATACAGAAAAGGCGGAATTGATAGCGCAGGTGCCGACTAATATTTTTTCGATTCAGCTGATAGCAGCGGCGAATCAGTTGGCGGTTGGTAGTTTGCAAGGGATATTATATTGGATTGATTTAGCGGATAATAAGGTCATTGAGCCGCCTTATCAATTGGAAGGAGCGATTTATAGTTTGCTTGTTGATAGCAATTATTTATTGGCTGGAACGGCTAAGGGGATTTTGTATGTATTTGATAATGCTACTAGAAAATTGCTACATCAAGCGAAATTAAGTGATAAGAGTATTCGATGTATTTTGGCGACGGAGAAGGCTGGGCAGTATTATATTGCTTCGAGTGATCATCATATTTATTTATATGATTGGGGGAAGGATGAAATTGTGCAACGATTAGTGGGGCATGAAAATTCGGTTTTTTCGGTGGGATATCATCCAGCATATAAGTATTTGTTAAGTGCATCCAGAGATGCTCGTTTAAAATTTTGGGACACTAGTGTTGGCGAATTAAGACATAGTATAGACGCGCATTTATTTACCATCAATAGTTTGGCTTTGAGTCCAGATGGGCGTTATTGGGCTTCGGGGAGTAGAGATAAGAGTATTAAGATTTGGTCGGCCAAGACTAAGGACTTATTGAAAGTCATTGATTTTACGAAGCAAGCAGCGCATAAAAATTCGGTCAATACGCTATTGTGGTTGGATTATAAGGGGCTTTTGATCTCTGGCAGTGATGATAGGAGTATTATGGTTTGGCAGATAGAGGGGCAATAAAAAAGGCGAAAGTTTACACTTTCGCCCTTATTCGCTTTTATACGATTGGTTTTATTCATTGATGATGTCTTCCATGACATCTGTATTTTCTATTTGGTTTGGATTAGTGTTTTGCACATTTGTTTCGATAAAAGCTGTAGAAACTACACAAGCAGCCAGAATAAAAGCCATTAGGCCCCAAGTTGCTTTTTCGAGTATATCTGTTGCTCTTTGTGCTCCACCCATAAAATTAGCAGAACCACCACCAAATCCAGCTCCCAAGCCACCACCTTTAGGCGCTTGAACTAGTATAACCAATACTAATATTACTGCAGCCAGCAATATCAACATACAAACAATAACGTACATATTATGATAATTTTCTTAATTTTTCAATTTGCTCTGCAAAGTAAACGCTTTTTTCGGGATATTTCAACTTTAATCGTTGATATATTGCAATTGCCTTATCTCTCCATCCTTGAGTGGCGTAAACTTTAGCTAGGGTTTCAGACAAGTCAAACAAATCATCCGCATCGGCAGCTTCCTCTAAAATTTCTTGAATTTCATCTTCTACCGCCTCTAAATCAAGGAGTTCGTGAGACTCCTGATACTCATTTATATACTGCTTTATCTGCTTGATATTTTCATTCTCATCCGAAAACAAAGGGGTATTTGAGAGTTTAGGCGGCTTTTGCGGCCCACTATTCTCTGGGTTGTTCAGTTTTCTTCGCAATTTCTCCAATTGTTTTCTTCTTTTAATTTCAGCCTTGTCGTTTCTGTACTTAACCACTTGTTGTTTCAAGTTCTTGATTAAATCCTGACTATCGTTGGTCAAAGGAAGCTGTGTTAATTTTTCCTGAAGGCCTTCTAAGTCTTTATCAACATGACTTTTAATTTTGGCTAATGTGTCATTCTCTACCAATTCTTGTGGGGTATTGGTTTTAGGTACTGCTGGTGGAGCAGAAGCAGCACTTTCTAATTCTATTTCAACCAATTTTCGTGCCTTAGCTCTAATTTCCTTATGTTTCTCTAAAGCTAATTGTTCGGCATCCTTATGGATCGAAATAGTCTTAATGGGGGTTTTTTCTTTTTTTTTCTTTTCTTCCGGCAACGAAAGAATCTTCAAAGTAGAAGTTGGCTCATCAGGCTCCACTTCTTTAATAACTGGATTTTCCTCCTTTATTTCCTCTTTCTCTACAGCTGCTTTTCGTTCAGTAGAACCGCCCATGCTCAAGGAAGCGCCCAAAGCATTAGAAAGATTAGGAGACTGATGCCTATTAACCGCACTCAAATCAACATTCATGAACTGAGAAAGTACATGTCGATTAGCCGCAAAAGTAGCCGCTCTTTGCAAAACTTCAGGATACTCCATAATCTGTTCCAAAGATGCTTTCTTCGCCCAAAGCAAATAAGCACTCTGAAAATAAGGATATTCTTCCGTCAATTTAGCCAGATCGTCTATCGGAATCTGATAAAGATACCGAGGCTCCTCCAACAATTGTATAATACTTCCAGCGTTCAAGATAATTAGTGTATTGGTTAATTGGTTATTAGTATATTGGTTAATTGCTTATTAGTGTCCAAAAGGACGATAGAACTAATCAACTATTATTCAGCTTAATTGGTGTATTAGTGTACTCGTTAATTGCTTATTAGCGTACAGCCTGTGTACAACTTAACGAATATACCACTTCACTAATCAACTATTTATCTAAATTTGGGGCTTCCCCCTGCGCTCGTAAGCCAAAATGCCTATTCATTGATGAAAAATTCATCATTTATCATTATGCATTACTCATTGCAAGCGAAGCGCAGCCGTCGGGCTGTCCGTTCTTATGTGGCTATGTCCTTCCTACTACGCTAAGGTATACTTGTCTGCTAAAGCCAGCCTGCGTATACCTAAGCTCCGTAAGTCAGGCCATTTACGCCACATACCACTTCCATCCCTAAGCCAAGTAGTAATTCCACTAAATTAAGGATAATGCTCAATACACACAACTAAATATCACATTTATTGACATTACTCACCCAACTACCACTTCACCAAAGCCTTATTAAAGATGTCCTGTGTTACGATTTCAACGATTTCTTCTATCAAAACATCTTCCACATTACTAAGGTTTTCGGTCGCATCAAAATCAGAGAATGCTTTAAAGGTTTGAGACCAACTATCATCCTCTACCTTATTGACGTAATCGACTCTAATCGTGATAGTTAGCCTGTTTTGCGAGGCTCTATCATCTCCTGTCGAAGCAATAGGTCGCACTACGGTATTGACAATCGCCCCTTCCATTTCAATATCCCCTTCTGTAGCGCCAATAGTCAAGTTGGTATTATTGAGAAAACGATCAATTAATTCTTCCGTAAATGTTTGCCTAAAAGTAGGCAAGACCAAAGAAGATTGATCAGGAAAGTCGCCAAAATAGATTTTTTTAACGTCGGGAGAGATATTCGTACCAGTAAATGAATAAATACCACAAGCACTAAAAGCCAAGCAGCTGATAGCAACTAAAGTAATTAGTATGTGGGTGCGAATCCTCATAAATGATGTTAATTAGTGTGTTTTTTGGAGTTCCTTAGTGATTAAGTTTGTATGTTGTATTGCTTAATTTTACGGTATAAAGTACGTTCGGCTATTCCTAAATCTAAAGCCGCATTTTTTCGTTTACCTTTATGTTTTTTGAGAGCTTTCTCTATTAATTCCTTCTCTTTCTCTTCTATGGAGAGAGATTCTTCTACGACTTCCGCTTCTGCTTCACTTTGCTCTATAGTGGCAGGATTAATCACGATAGCTGGATGATCAGGAGTTGCAGCAGCAGGCATTTGAAATTCAGGTTTCGTATAAGAAGGTTCTACAAAATCGTTTTGTCCCCAATCCTTAGCGATTTTGCCACCTTGCATCATCTGAAATATCATTTTCTTAAGGTCATTGATGTCCTTTTTCATATCAAATAGCACCTGATATAGTAAATCACGCTCAGAAAAATTACTATTAGTATTTGAACTTTCGGTAGAAAGTATCGGCATTCTTTGAGAATTACTCTGTGCTTTAGGAAGGAAACTGAGCAATTCTGGACCGCTTACTAAGTCATCCTTAGATAAAACGGACAATTGCTCGGCTAAATTTTTCAATTCTCGAATATTTCCTGGCCATGCATAATTGAGGAGTATATTTTGGGCGTCCTCATTAAGCATAACAGGTTCTGTATGATACTTGTCTGAAAAATCAACTGAAAACTTACGGAATAGCAAGTAAATATCCTCTTTTCTCTCCCTCAAAGGCGGCACCTCAATCGGCACAGTATTCAAACGATAATACAAATCTTGCCTAAATTTCCCTTGTCGTATAGCCTCTAATAAATTTCTATTAGTCGCCGCAACCACTCGCACATTCGATTTTTGAACCTTAGAAGAGCCTACTTTTATAAATTCCCCACTTTCCAATATCCGAAGTAATCTAGATTGAGTGCTCGAAGGCATTTCCCCGATTTCATCCAAGAAGATAGTGCCATTATTAACAACTTCAAAATAGCCTTTACGAGTATCTGAAGCGCCAGTAAATGCGCCTTTTTCATGGCCGAATAGCTCTGAATCAATGGTGCCTTCAGGTATAGCTCCACAATTAATGGCAATAAATTGATTGTGTTTACGAGGACTAAGCGAATGGATGATTTTTGAAAAAACTTCTTTTCCCACACCACTCTCACCTGTAATTAGTACCGTTAAATCAGTGGAGGCCACCTGAATAGCAGTGCTAAGAGCAGTATTATAAGTTGGATTATTTCCAATAATCCCAAATCGTTGTTTAATTGAGTGTAACTCCATAAATTTGAATGCGCATTAGTACATTTAACTAAGCAATGATATATCATTACTAAACTGGTTGTACAGCATATTCTATGGCTACGCCTTTTAAAGTAGCTGCTGTACAGCTTTCTACTCTTACTTTAACGTATTCCCCTTTTTTATAGTTTTCTTTTGGGAATATAATCATTTTATTTTGATCATTTCGTCCACACCATTCTTGATCGGAACGTTTAGACAATTTCTCGATTAATACCGTAAAGGTTTTTCCTATATCCTTTTCATTGCTGGCTATAGAGTGCTTTCGCTGTAGTTCTTGTACTTCTCTCAAACGTCTTTTCTTAACGTCTTCAGGAATATCATCTTCATATTTACGAGCAGCTAAAGTGCCAGGGCGTTCTGAATAAAAGAACATATAGGCCATATCATATTGTACATATTCCATCATACTTAGGGTATCAGCATGTTCTTCCTCTGTTTCAGAACAGAAACCAGTGATGATATCTGTTGAGATAGAGCAATCAGGAATAATACGTTTGATAGCATCTACTCTTTCCATATACCACTCACGATCATAAGTACGATTCATCAAATCGAGTACTCTGGAGTTTCCAGATTGTACAGGCAAGTGGATATAATTACAAATATTATCGTACTTAGCCATAGTGTGAAGCACTTCATCGGTAATATCCTTAGGGTGAGAAGTGGAAAATCTCACTCTCAATAATGGATTAATCTGTGCGACCATCTCCAACAATTGCGCAAAATTGACGATTTCTTTAGTCTCTGGGTGTTCCCATTTGAATGAATCGACATTTTGCCCTAAGAGGGTTACTTCACGATAGCCATTTTGGAATAGCTCATTCGCTTCAGCTACGATAGAGAAGGCATTACGACTTCTTTCACGTCCTCTGGTGAATGGTACGACACAGAAGGAGCACATATTATCACAGCCTCTCATGATAGAAACAAAGGCAGCGATACCAGTACGATCCAATCTAACTGGGCTAATATCGGCATAGGTCTCTTCTCTCGATAAGAAGACATTGACGGCTTTTTGACCAGTATCTGCTTCAGCAACAAGGCTTGGCAAGTCTCTATAAGAATCAGGCCCACAAACAATATCGACCAATTTCTCTTGTTCCAATAATTTTTCTTTCAGTCTTTCAGCCATACAACCCAATACACCTACCAAAAGGGCTGGATTTTTCTTTTTAGCCAAATTGAACTGGCGCAGTCGATTTCGCACTCTTTGTTCTGCATTTTCTCTAATGGAGCAAGTGTTGATCATAATAAGATCAGCCTCTTCATAATTAGGTGTTATTGCAAAACCATTTTCATAAAGCACAGAAGCCACAATTTCGCTATCATTGAAATTCATTTGACAGCCATAACTTTCGATGTAAAACTTACGAGCATTTGGATCTACTTGTTGGTTTTTCATTTCAAGTGCCTCCCCTTGTCTTTTCTCCTCAAGTGGATTCTTTTTATGTCCTAAATGACTAAGTGTTGGATTTGAATCGTACATAATAATTTATTTAAGAGGACAAAGTTAACAAATTGTACCCTGATGTGAAAGCTTTGTTCACCAAGGACAAAAGAAAAGCCCCTATTGAGACACTCAATAGGGGCTTTTACTTTGATTTTCAGTGTTATCTTAGAGATTTCTTGATAAATCTTTTGATGGAATCAATACCGTCCATCCTTTTGTATCTTCGATTTTACCTCTTTTGATGCCTTCTAAAGCACTTTTTACCTTAACAGCTATTGAGTTATTGTCAATCTCAGGAAGTTTCATGTTTTCTTCCTTGTAAGCTAATGTCGCAATGTGAGCGATAGTAGCGGCTGTACCAGTGCCAAATACCTCTTGAAGTGTTCCTTTTCGAGATGCGTCTACAATTTCATCGACAGAAAGTTTTCTTTCTTCCACAGTATATCCATCATCTATTAATAATTCAATGATACTTTTTCGGGTGATACCATCAAGAATAGCGTCATTTAACTCAGGTGTTACCACTACGCCATCTATTAAAAAGAATACGTTCATGGTGCCAATTTCTTGTACGTATTTTTTCTCTTCCACATCTAACCATAGAATTTGATCGAAGCCCTGTTTTTTAGCTAAGTCGGCAGGATATAGCGTTCCGCCATAATTACCTGCTGCTTTTGCACTACCAGTACCTCCAGGAGAAGCACGGAAATATTCATCTTGTATTAAGACATTAACTGGCTTGCTGTAGTACTGTCCTACAGGCGTACAAATCACCATGAAACGGTAGTTAGCCGCAGTTCTGACTCCTACGCACTCTTCCGTAGCAAACATGAATGGGCGAATGTATAGCGCTCCATTATCTCCGCTTGGCGTCCATGCTTTATCTAATTTTAATAATTCCATAAGGGATTCCATGAATAATTCTTCAGGAATCTCTGGCATGGCCATCCTTCTAGCAGAGTGGTTTAAACGTTTAGCATTTAGATCAGGGCGAAATAAAACGACTTCGCCATCTGGCCTTCTGTGCGCTTTCATACCTTCGAAAAAAGCTTGGCCGTAGTGTAGAGCAGACATGGATGGGTGGAAAGAGATGGGGCCATAAGGGCGGATTTGAGGAGTCTGCCATTCTCCGTCAATGCAATCAATGATTAACATGTGATCGGTAAAAATTCTTCCAAATGGCACATTTTCTAAATTTGTCTGAGCCAGACGAGATTGGGAAACTTTTTGAATATCAATATTCAGTACACTTTTCATATAGATGTATTGTTTTTAGATTAAATAAGTATAAAGGGCTTCATACCTTAAAATTGTCTCTTCTTATAAGCTTATGTTTTGTTAGTGGTTCAGTTTATAAGTTTCTGACTTTAAGTTGTAGTATTTTTGCGATTATACAAGGCATTTTTGAGGCCCATAGCAGGGCTACGGAACGAAAAAATAACGAAGTAGAATCGTAAAAAGACAAAAATTGGGCTGTCAAGGACTTATAAATTGAGCCATTAGTAGAATAAAAGATAAATTAGCTTATGTATTAAAAATCCTAAATTTGCCGCAAAGAAACGGCCAATTTTGAGAAAAAACGAATTATATACACATTTTGTTAAGAAAAAAACAAAATGCATACGTATATAGTTAACAAAATCGCACTAATAATAGGTTTAGTTTGATTTTTATTTAATTTAAGCGCTTCTTGTGAATATAAGCTATTTTAGCCAAAAATCCTAAGAAGTAGGCATCACATTTTTATAACATTTCATATTTTAATAACATGGATAATTTAAAAAATAGTAAGCAACTCTTTGATGAGTTATTCGTCTTTCCTGAGTATAAAAATACTCCAGCAGAACAACTCCAAAAGTTAAACTTGAGTGAAGCTGTTGCAGGTGATAAGGCGCTTGTGTTTGTTTATAAAGTGGGAGCTGAAGGGATTTCTGAGGCTTTAGAAAAAATGGTATTCAAAATGGCAGAGGCGCTTAAACTGGATAAGGAGTCTGTGATGATATTGGGATTAAAGGAGGGAGCGATCTTGCCGTTTCATCAGTTAATCAATTTAGTGAAATCTGAAAAATATGTGTTTTTTGGTTTAGTGCCTGCGGATTTGATGATGAGTGTGGAGGTGATCTTTAATCAGGTTTATGAAATTAATCATAAGCGTTTGTTATTTGCACCTAATTTGGTGAGTGTGAGTACGGATAAGTCAGTGAAGATGAGTTTGTGGACGGGCTTGAAGGAACTTTAGAGGAGAGACTGCTCACTTCGTTCGCTGTGATTGGTCGATGG
>JAHDDN010000234.1 GCA_020629335.1 Chitinophagales bacterium
TGTGGTCCCACATGGACGCCATAAGTTGTTTTTAATAGTTATCAATACTATCCTTACAACACTAATAATCAACAACTTATAACAAATACAAATAATCATCAAACATTTTAAATAACGTTAAACGCAAATAAAACGACAACGGAGACGACAACGAACGATTTTTTATAATATATTTGTGCATTAGTAAAATAGTTAGATGACTAAAATATTTAAAAATGTCAACCGTCCGTTTTAATCTAAGACTTAAGAGAGAAGAAAGCACACTAATTATAGCAAAGTTTCGCTATGATGGCAGAAAGATTTTTGTTTACTCCACACGCCAAAAGATAGAACCAAAGTTTTGGAATGATACCAAAATGCGCCCTAAGAAAGATAGACGTTTCCCCCAATACGAAGAACTTAACTTCTACTTAAATAAAATAGAAGATCATATTTTAAATGCTTACCGAAAATTCAAAAATGAAGGTATAAGCCCAACTGGAAAGCAGCTAAAGCACGAAATGGATATATTAACAAAGAAGATCGAACCAGAAGAAGATAGCAAAGCTAAAAAAATCACATTCTTTAAATACTTTGAATCCTTCATTGAAGAACGTTCTAAAACTTATAAGGAACAAACCGTCAAATCCTATAAAGTCGTATTCAATAGGCTCAAAGAATATGCAGCTAAAAACAGAAAGCCCAACTTTGAAGATATTACTTTAGACTTTTACAACAACTACTTAACATTTCTATATAGCAAACCTTATTCATTTTCAAAGAATACGGTAAATAAGCATATTAGAGTTATTAAGACGGTACTAAATGAAGCAACCGAAAAAGGAATAAATACTAATCTTACATTTCGTTCTAAAAGCTTTAAAAAGCCTATACATGATACTGACCACATTTACCTAAACGAAGATGAGCTTACCCACCTTTACAATATTGACTTTAGCAGCTTGCCTAAAATTGAGCGTGTAAGAGATTTATTTATAGTTGCGTGTTACACTGGTTTAAGATTTAGCGACTTTACGAATATCAAGCAAGAAAACATAAAAGTTATTGATGGCGTCGAAGTTATCCAGATTACGACTATCAAAACCGATGAGTCAGTAACTATTCCATTACATCCATTTGTAAAGGCTATATTCGCCAAATATAAAGACGTTAACGAAAATTCATTACCCAAAACATACAGCAATCAAAAAATGAATGAGTATTTAAAAGAAATGGCTAATTGGGCCGACTTTAACGAAAAAGTATTATTTTCAATTTCCAAAGGTGGCAAAAGATGCGATATAATAAAACATAAATGGGAATTAGTAACAACTCATACAGCAAGAAGAAGCTTCGCAACTAATGCCTTTAAAGCTGGTGTACCAGCAATATCATTAAAGCAAATTACAGGCCATAAAACGGAATCAGCATTCCTAACATACATCAAGGTTACAGACGAAGAAAATGCCGTCTTAATGGCTTCTCATTCATTTTTTAACACTTTAGATTAATAAAAATTAAAATAACTGAATAATGTTTGACGAAAAATTAGACAGCGCACTCATTAAAAAACATATAAATAAGGCTGCAACTACTCTCAATATGAAATTAAAAAAAGAAGAAATAGAGAGTATTTTCAAAAGCGTAAAAAAACAATATGACTTGTATAAATCATATAAATTTGAAGATTTAAGAAATAAATTAATCATTGCCGATGCTGATTTTGAAACTAAATTCATACATAGTCATTCGGGTGATATAACAGCCCTTGTAAATATTTCGCTAATAGAGGACATACAAAAAAGAATCAATATGCTTGAAGAATTAATTGTTAAAAAAAATAGCATCAAAGAAAAACAGAACTCAAATAAACAACCTATTACTTCTCTTAATCAGCAAACAAAATTAAATTGGAACGGTCCTAAAGGAGCATTATACCACATTTTTTATCAATTAAAAACCATGAATAACAATATAAATGAACCACTATTAAACAATACGATAGAAGAAATTGCAACATTTATTGAAGCTTCATTTGATGGATTTGAAGGGAAATTCTCAACGATAAAAGGTGAATTATCAAAAATGGGAGACGCACACAAACAACCTAAAAAAGGTAAAATCGAAATTAGCATAAAGGAATAAAGTTAGATTATAGATTTTCACGTTAAATTTCACGTTAAATTTTTGACGTATTTTTTTAACCTTACCCATGGTTTACATTCGTGACTGAAAATGATTATTAAATAAAATTTCAGTCAATGAAAGATATAATTTTAACTACTAATGAACAATTACAGCTATTAATTAGCGAAGCTGTAAGCAAAGCATTTGAAAGCTTCCAAGCAACCGAAGCCCCAACAAATGAAGATACACCCCAATTTATAACACGTAAAGAAGCGGCTAAGATTTTGGGTATCTCACTAAATACGCTCCACATCTGGACAAAAGAAGAACGCCTAAAGGCTTACAAAATGAAGTCAAGGGTGCGCTATCGTAAAGACGAAGTTTTACAAGCAGTACAAGATCAGCAAAAGTATTCCAGAATTTTATAGTTGATTGGTACTATAGTTTGTAAGTGATGAGTGTTTACCCTAACATATCCGTAAAAGCTGATACGCTAAAGTTTACCTTACCAAGTGCTAATGTATTGATAAACCCACGTTTAAAAACTGGTAAAGCCGATATAACAAGCGATGGTGAAGTAATAACGTATTATCATACGGTTAAAAAACACCTACCTAAAGGCATTAATCAAATTTATGCTGGCTCTAAAAATGCAAATATTCAATTAAGTTCTGCTTTGATGGGTGGCGAACTCTATACCTACCAAAACTTAGATAAAGCTATAAGCAACATTAACAAAACTGGCATCATCAAAATTATAGCTAATGATTTTATTGATAAAGCTATATTCAAACGATTTGATACAACACAAGATATTGAAGTAAAAAACGTGGAGGCGACTTTAAAAGCCATCAAATATTTACAAGTGAATCCGAAATACCGTTTTCAAGGATATAAGGGTAATAATAACCTAACTATATACCCAGAGGTAGAAAGTAAGCCCAAAGCCAAATTTTATGCAAAATTTGGAAAGATACGCTTTGAATTAACGCTTAATTCAATGAAATTGATTAGAAAACAATTTGATATTGACATTACAGATACCTATAATTTATTCCTAAATGAAAAAGACATCTTATTGACCTATTTTGATGATATGATGAATACTAATTCACAAATGATAGGCAAGGTAAATGAATTGGATTTTATCCAAACAAAAGGCTTTGAAGCCTTATTTAATAATTGCAATGGAGACAGTAACAAAGTCGATCAACTTTTAAAGCAAGCTTATCCTAATCGCTCCACATTAAGCAGAAAAAGAAGCAAGTTTAAAGAGTGGATCACTCTAACAAATAAGGATTCAAAGGAATTAGAACTAATAAGGGAATTTAGAGAAAGTTTAGCTAATTCCTATATAAACTAATAACCCGTATCACTTTCGATACATAACCCCATAAATTGATAACAGATGAGTAATAACAAAATAACAGCTATTGAGCAACTTTTAAAAAGCAATAATGATTGGTATGATAAGCACGTATTTAGTGTTTATTGTAAGATGATTGATAAAGAATATTATAAAGATGCTGGTAAAGCATTAAGTGTATATGTTAAATTCCTTAGTGCTTTTTTGAATAATCTTGAACAACCAATAACAGCAATGGAAGAAGCGGAAAAAATTGTAAAAGCTGAAAAGTACAATAATTCTCAAATGCTGCTAATGTATGAAAAAGCCAATTCCTATATTAGTAGTTCTGAATTTGATTATAACACCAAAGATTTAACCAGCTTATTAGAAATACACACTAACAAATTATTAGAACAATATTTTGAAGAAAATCCAAGTACCCCAGATAGAGAATTTATAGGTACGACTATAAGAAAATATGTGTTTAAAGAACTGGAAAAACTACCAGAAACATTAGACCAATTGGAACCTAAAGAACGAATAAACGCACTATCTAAGCTATTGCCTTATGTAGTTTCTAAGTATGCAATGAAAGATGAAGAAGGAACGAGTAGTTTTAGGTTCCTTTAGTGATTTAGGTTATTTTCCAACTCCTTTTATTGACAATCAACTATTTAGATGGGAAGACACACAACAAACGCTATAAGCACCAGCCAAGCAAAAAAGCTTGATATAAAGATGTTTAGAAAAAAAGGATTATTCAAAGAAGATAGCTTTTTTAATGGTACGGTCAACTTTAATAATAGTTCTATTTCTGTGATGCTAAACTATAAAACTGACAGCCTAAAAGATAGTTTCATGCTTTTAAGCTATAACACCACATACAGAGGTGAAACCAAAAGTATGGATTATATGGTCAGGTTCACCAGCATTCCTTCCAACTTAGGCAAAGGAAATATATTATACTTTGTTTGCCCAATATCAAAAAAGCGTTGTAAAGTACTTTACATGGCTTATGGATCATCTTATTTTAAATCCCTATCAGCTTATAAAAATCGTATCTATTACGATATTCAGAAGTCAAGCAAACAAGACCTATATAACGCCAAATATTGGGTTTTAGAGTATTCAACTAAGCGCAAACAGCTAAACCATAAGCTATCGCAAAAACACGCTAAATGCCAATATAATGGCAAACCTACCAAATGGAAACAAGAACTTGACAACTTAGAAGATCAGCTTAAATACTACGATTACAAAAGAATACAAGCCTTGATGTCTAAGCTAAAAAAATAGCTAAGTAATAAAATCATTTATTTATAACTACTTCCTTTTTTTCATAGCTATTTTTCAGAAGCCTATTCAAAGATTGACTAATGTGCCACATTAATACTGGTGGGACAGCATTACCAATAGCTATATATTGTCTATGCTCTGAAACACCTTCAAATGAAAAATCTTTAGGAAAAGATTGAATATCAGCCGCTTCTCTTGGCGTAAATCTTCTATACCTATTATTGTAAAACAAAACAGGATCGGTGCCATTTAAACTTACTTTCGCAAGATGTGAGCTAATTGTATTACAAGGCTTATCCAAATCCATAACACGTCCTTTGTTCATTTTCTCTCTTACCCTAAGCATACCTGCAACAGCTCTTTCACTAAAAAAGTACTTTTCGTCAACTGGTTCATTTATATTAACGACATCACCCAAAACAGCTTTTTGTTGCTCTACAGCATTGGGAAATTGAAAATGTAAAAAATCATCAAAGTTTCTAAAACCCATAATGAAAACTCTTTCTCTTTTTTGTGGCACACCAAAGTTTGTTGCAATTAAAACTTTATATTTAACGTAATAACCTGCCTTTTCAAATTCTTTTATAATCATAGGGAAGGCTTTCTTTTTATTTGCAGAAAGAAGCCCTTTTACATTTTCAGCAACAAAAAAACGAGGTTGCTTTTCTTTGAGTATCCTAACCATTTCAAAAAACAATTTTCCCCTATCATCCTTATATCCTAAACGTGGGGGATTTTGAGCTACAATTGAGAATGATTTACAAGGAAAACCACCAATCAATAAATCATGATCGGGTACTTCTTCAGAAATTACATTCTTTATATCCTTAACAAAACATTTATGATTAAAGTTATTATTATAAATAGCTGCACTATAAGGATCATTATCCACAGCATATACAATATTAAAAGGATTCTTCTTGTAAGTTTTGCCTAAATACTTAAACCCCCCTGACAAACCTAAATCCATCCCACCACAACCACAAAACAATGATGCGGTTTTTATTGATCCCATATTAATAGTTCTTTCCATATTCCTGATTTTTCAGTAAAAATTATATCTGCCCCATTTCTTGGTGTCATTCTTAAGGTATCATTTTTATATTTTGCTACTGGATTTTTTATAAGAAATAACTTTCTTTCCTTCTTGCTAATCATTAAACGATAGACAAAGTAAGAATCTTGTAATGTTTCAGCCGTTGACCACTCATTAGGGGTTAAGTGAAAGCTAAAAAAGCTTAATGACTTATTACTAATTGTAGACTTTACCTCTATATACCTTTTTTTTGTATCTAATTCAACACTTTGAATATCATAACCCACAGCAAAAGAAGTTGGTATTTTTTTTATTAAATGAATTAAGTCTTCTCGTCCCCCTATTTTAACTCTCATACATTCATGCCCCAAAATTAAATTTTCACCAAAGTCTCCTATTTCTTTAGTATTTTTTACATTATCTGGATCAAATTTCTCTTCAAAACTTGCAATTGCAGAATCAATTAGCGTACTATAAGTATCATTTTCAATTCCTAAGTATTTTAGAACATCAGTTTTGAAAAGATTGTTTCCTAAATCAGTGTTAACATATCCATACCAACGATCTTCAATTGGGCTTAATATACTCACATCAAACTCTTTATTAAATAAGTAATCATAACCATCAAACCATAGATCACTTTTAATAAAAGCTAAAATTGTTTCTTTATCTGCCAAGTTTAAATAATAATCATTACCATGCGCAACTAATAAATCTGCAATAACCATATAGTCAAGTATATCACCTGCATATCTAATAATATCGCCATTCCATTCTAAATCTAACTTGTTTTTTCTATACTTTAAAATCCTATTAACAACCTCTTTAGGGGAACAGTTATCTCTTGTAACCCTTAAATCATTATAAATAAAGTGTGTTGCTTCCGCCTTATTCAAAGAAAATCTTCTCTTTGTTAATTGTTCACCAGCTTTTAACACTTTAAGGAAATATTGCGCTGGTTTAAACTTAATTCCTTGATCTATAACACTTTTTAGTTTATGTGTCTTAATATGCCCCCCAGGATATTGAAAATAAAATAAAAAGTACTTAAAGAATTGAACTAAATCTTGCTCCTCTGATAACTTAACAGCAATGCTTCCTGCCTTTGCCATTCTATTAACATTATCTTCTTCTATAAATCCAAATAATGCAGCTATTTCAGTTCTCCAATTATGTATAGTCTTATCCGTTTTAATTGCATTTCCTGTATATAATCTAATTGAATTAAATAAACATTCATTAAAGCTTTTTAGGTCCTGAGAACCTAATTTTGCAATCTCTGTAGCAACATACAGTAAAACACTTTCAATATTAGATTTAAAGCGTGGCCTTACCTGATGCAAGCGAAAATAAAACTTATTAGGAATTTTATACATCATAAGTATGACTTTATTGTCTCTGCTAATTTTTGAGCTAATAGCGGTGGAACAGCATTACCAACCTGTTTATATTGACTCGTTTTACTTCCTAAAAAAACAAATGAATCAGGAAACGATTGTATACGTGCGCTTTCTCTTACCGTAGGTACTCTATTAAATTCATAATGAAAATGATGTCTATGACCTGTATCAATAGTTAGACTTGGTTTACTGCTATTTAATCTCGTCCATGCTATATTGACTTTTCTTGTTCCTTGTAAATGGATAGGCAAATCTTTATAATTACCCCCATCTGGAACTAATGATATTATTTTTACTGTCTTAGGAAGATGATTGGTAAGTTGATGATTAAAAATAAATCTGCTTCCTTTTCTTATCATCTTCTGATATTCAGATTTAGCAGAAACAGGGTACTTGGTTCCATCGGTAATATCTATATCTGGCAAATCAGAAATAGCGTCTTTAGTTGTAACTTTAGGATTCAATTCTACAACAGGAAAATCAAAATCCATGTTTTCTCTAAATCCAATAAAAAAGGCTCTTTTTCTATTTTGCGGAACCCCAAAATCTGATGCTAATAATGTTTTAGCATTCACATTATAACCAATAGACTTAAAATCATCAATAATACTATTTTTCACAATACCTTTTCCCATAGAAAGGATGTTTGGCACATTTTCCATTATAAAAGCTTTAGGCCTTATTTTTTCAACAAAATTCAAAAAGGATTTATACAGTAAGTTTCGCTCATCATTAACATCTCTTTTCCCTGCTATTGAAAAGCCTTGACATGGAGGCCCACCAATAATTACATCAACACTCCTAACATCTTTGTCTTTAAGAAAAGAAGAAATATCTAAACTACTTAAATCTTCTAAAAACACCTTTGATTTTTTGTGATTAGCTGAAAACGTTTTTATTGCATCAGACCAATTATCAATACCAAACAATATATTGAAGCCTGCTTTTTCAAAACCCAATGAGAGTCCACCACAACCACAAAACAAGTCAATTACATTATAGTTCTTCATTCCTATTTTTATTTTATAGCTACATCTTTTATATTGAGGAACACAAATTATGTATTATTT
>JAHDDN010000235.1:0-6417 GCA_020629335.1 Chitinophagales bacterium
ACCCAAAAAAAATGAAACTCCAGTACCTCTCTGACCTACATTTAGAATACCCACTCAATCGAGCCTACCTAAAAGAAAATCCCATTATACCAAGCGCAGAAATACTCATCATGGCAGGAGATATTTATCACTTAGACAAAGACTTCAGCCAGTTAGAATTCATTAAGCGAGTTAGCGATCAGTTTGAGAAAGTATTTATCATTCCAGGTAATCACGAATACTATGGCGGATTTGATGCAGCCACCGCCTTATCCAGTATGGACAAATACATATTCCCCAATGTGCGAATCATTAATAATAAAGTAATTCAAATAGAAGATACCCAGTTAATCTTCACCACCCTTTGGTCAAAAATTACCAAGCAGCCCGACAAAATTAAACGAGCCATTAATGATTTTTGGAAAATCAAATATCAAGGCTTTCCCTTGTCTGTCGAGCAATTTAATGAGCTGCATGAATACGCATTTAGATTTTTAGAAAAAGCTTGTCAGGTAGAAGGAAAAAAGGTAGTTGTGACACATCACTTACCCTCTTTTCAATGTAATGTAGAGGAATTCATGTTTAGCAAATGGAACGAAGCCTTTTGTGTGGATAAGCACCAATTTATTGTGGACAACGACATCCAATATTGGATTTATGGACACAGCCACCGCAATAAAAAAGATTTCCAAATCAATGGCACCCAAATGATCACCAACCAAATGGGCTACCTAGAATACGGCGAACAAAAAACATTTTCTCTAGACAAAACCATCACCCTCCCGTAGAGACCTTGCACCCCAACGTCCAAAAAAATGTAGGGGCCGACCTATGTGTCGGCCCTTTTGCCAGTAGATTTTCTCTAGACAAAACCATCACCCTCCCGTAGGGACCTTGCACTGCAACGTCCAATCACACCGCAACGTCTAATTGCAAGGTAATATCATTTTTATGCGTGAGGGATGGAAGTGGTATGTGGCGTTCATGATGTGACTTACGGCGCTTAGTGATGCGATGGCTGGCCCGAAGGGCAGACAAGCAGCACTTAGCAAAGTAGGAGCAGCATAGCCACATAAGAACGGACAGCCCGACCTGATTATTTTTTGGGCCAGTTATGTAGGGGCGCACCTATGTGTGCGCCCTCTGGCCCAAAAAATAATCGGGGCACGCCCAAATAAAAAATGGAGTGGGAACATTACCTCCCACTCCAAAAGGAATTATGAAGCACTATCTCAAAAATTCCTTAGAAAATTTAATAAATAAGCTTTTGTGTTTTTAGAGATCTTTAATAAGAGAGCTGTTGTATTTTTTCTTGCAGCATATATTTGGTCTCCGTTTCCCATTCCTCTTTGATGATACTTAATACGACGCTGCACCTTCTACCACTTAGTGCTTTATAACTGTTTCTCAATAAACCCTCCATTTGACAACCAATACTTTTCATGGCGGCTATACTACGAGCGTTATTTTTATCAGCCCTAAATTCAATTCTTTCTATTTCCATTATTTCAAATAAAAACTCTAAGAGGAGGTATTTACAATTTTTATTTAGACCCGTTCCTTGAAAATTTTTGCCATACCAAGAATAGCCAATTGAAGCCGTCTGATGATAATCAGAGTAGTCATAAAATCGGGTGCTACCAACATACTCATTAGTGCGCTTATCAAAAACGATGAAAGGATAGCCTTTTTGATTACTGCGCATATTCAAGGCGAGATTTATATAGTTTTGCAGATTTTCTTCTCCAGCAGCTGATACCAAAGAGTATTGCCAAAGCTCAGGCTCTTGCTTAGAAAATGGTCGAATATACTCGATATCCTCGGCTACTAATGGGCGCAATAAAGCGACCTCATTTTCTAAGATATAATCTTCTTTAAAATTGAATTTTTCCATTGGGTTTAGTTTACTTTATTTTTTTCCTGATTCCTTAACATAGTTAATGGCAGATTCTGCTACTTCAATTCCTCCTCTTAAAAGAGGGCCAGGAATAGGTTCATGGATTGTTCTGGAAAAAGGAATAACCCCAGCCCAAATATCTAAATCATGATCATTTTTATCATCACTTGGCGGCCCTTTTCGCACTTTTGCAGAGGCTTGATCTATTGGGAGTTTGAGTACCATAGTGCCCTTTAGTTCTTTATCAGAAGGTTGGCGAACTTCCTCCCATCTTCCCTTGATAACATGCTCAGTTAGATACTCCAAAGCCAATAAATTAGCTTCTTTTCCCTCTACCAAACTTGCTTTCCCAAATACCACCACCGATTCATAATTAGCCGAATGATGGAAGGCGGAACGAGCTAAGACTAAGCCATTTACTCTGGTGACACAGACGGAAATATCAATGCCTTCTTTCAAGGACTTCATCATTCTACTCGCCATAGAACCATGCAGATATAAGTCATTTTCATGTCGCCCATACAAGGTCGGAATAACCACGGGGATATCATTATGCACAAATCCAACATGGCAAATAAACTCTTTATCCAAGATTTTATAAATGGATTCTTTATCGTAAATGCCCCTTTGTGGAACTCGCTTCACCTTAATTTTCTCTGATATTTTTTCCATAATGATTTTTTTGTTTTCAAAATTAGCATTAAATTGGACTACTTGAATAGTCCAATTGTTATTTATCAAATAGTCCACTATGTTGCCTTATAAAACACTCATATCTATTAATAGAAATGTCGATACAGCCGTATATCTCCAAATAGCTAAATGCATTATACAGGAGATTTCTAATGGTCGAATTAGCCCCAATACCCAATTGCCTAGTAGTCGAAAGCTATCAGAGATCCTGGAAGTACATCGCAAAACCATCGTAGCAGCTTATGATGAATTAGAGGCGCAAGGATGGGTTTATAAAAAAGCAAACATAGGTACTTTCGTGATTCAAAACATTCCTGATATTGTACCGATTCAATATGAAAGTACGCCTAAAGAATCCAAAGAGTATTCCTTCTTGAATGTGAATTATGATTTTAGCGATATAGGTAATTACTCTCCGTCCAGAGATATTTATAATGCCAAGTATCGCTTAGATGATGGTTTTCCCGATTCGAGATTGGCTCCTCTAAGTGCGCTGTCAAAAGAGTACTCATCTTTATTGAAAAATAGCCGAATGATTAAGTCCATGAATTATTTTATGGAGCATAAAGGCGATCAATTTTTCAGGCAAGAGCTGGTTAATCACTTAAAAGAAACCAGAGGAATACAAACGACAGTAGATAATATTTTAGTTACACGGGGTAGTTTAATGGCTTTTTATTTACTCTTTTCGATGACTATTCAAAAAGGAGATAATGTAGCTGTAGCTGAGCCAGGCTATAATGCTTTGAATAAATTAGTCAGTATGCATCATGGAACTTTACGCAATATTCAAGTAGATGAAAATGGTTTAATAGTAGAAGATTTAGAAAGCGTATTACAAAAAGAAACGATCAAATATTTATTCATTATTCCACACCATCATCATCCCACTACAGTTAAATTAAGCCCAGAAAGAAGGATCAAATTATTGCAATTATCCGAAAAATATAATTTTGCTATCATAGAAGATGATTACGATTTTGACTTTCATTACAGCAGTAGTCCTGTCCTTCCTCTGGCAAGTATGAATCACCAAGGCAATCTAATTTATGTCGGTTCTTTCAGCAAATTAATTGCTCCAGCTTTGCGCTTAGGCTTTATAGTTGGCAAGCGGGAATTGATTGATAATTTAGCCCATCTAAGGCGCTATATAGATTGGAAAGGGGACCCCATTTTAGAAAGAGCGGTAAGTCATTTGATCAAGAGTGGAGAAATACGACGTTACTTAAATAAGGCATTGATTCACTACCGAAAGCGAAGAGATGTGCTTTGCGATTTATTACAAGCAGACTTAAGTGATCTGATCAGCTTTCAGCCTCCCGAAGGCGGTTTGGCTATTTGGACTCAATTTGATCCCTCCATAGATCTATACGATCTCCGCCAAAAATGCTTGGCGAAAAGCCTTTACATCACAACTCCCCATATCCATTTTTCTGAAAAGACGCATCATCACGGAGTACGCTTAGGTTTCGCTTCTATGAATGAGGAGGAATTAGTCAAAGCATTTAATATTTTTAAGAAAGTGATTAGGGAGTGATTTTTTAGCTATAAAAATGCTTTTTGACTTGCATTTTTTTATTTTTCGATTTAATTTTGATACTGTTTTTCTATCACACTAAAAACTATTTTAACAATATATTTCTGATTTTGAAAAAATAATATCAAATTTAATTAATAAAACATTCATTTAAAATGATTTATATTATAGGTTCAGGACCTTCGTCCATATCGGCGATTGTTGCATGCGTTAACCTTAATAAAGAAGTCACAATACTTGATGTAGGTTATACCATGAATTCGACACTGAAAAAAGGTGTTATCCCTCCCCAAAATAATGGGAACTTCCCTCAAAAAAAAGTCTATGGTTCAGACTTTCCCTATTGGCATACTCAAGCCTATTCTTACTTAGAAAAAAACAAATCAGCCCTTTCTGCAAGTAATGCAAAGGGCGGATTTAGTACTGTTTGGGGAGCAGGTTTATTACCCTATATGAAAAAAGAGTTTGACTCTTGGCCAATTTCTTATGAGGAAATGAATACTTATTATTCTATTTTAGATAGCTTTTTGCCTATGTCTGGAGAGGAGGATGCCTTAATAGACCACTTCCCATTGTATCATAGCAAGTTAAGTCGTATGAGCCCCTCTTCTCAGTTTAATATAGTATTTAAAGAGGTGTCTCAACACAAAAAATATTTGAAAAAAGAAGGGTTTTTATTCGGCAAGTCCAGAATTGCAGTTAATCAATTTGGAGAGAGGCCTTGTACCTATTGTAAACAATGTATTGATGGTTGTCCGGAGAATATAATTTATTCCTCTTCTCATACATTAGACAATCTATTAAATTCTCCTTTAGTACATTATAAGAGTGGTATCAAAGTGGAAAAACTAAAAGAAGACCAAGGAGGAATTAGTATTGAGGCTTTTGATTTAGAGGCGAATGGGCCTAAGGTTTATCATGCAGAAAAAGTGTTTTTGGGCTGTGGAGTATATAACACTACCAAGATTATGATGCGTTCTTTAGAAGCTTATAATCATACTATAAACATTGATGATAGCCAATATTTTTTATTCCCTATTTTGGGACCTTACTCTCAAAATATTTTAAATGAAAATTTATTCACCTTAGCACAGTCATTTTGTGAAATTATTAATGAAGATGTTTTCCCTTATAGAGTTCATCTATCTCTTTATGGTTATAGCTCTTTTTTAGAAGATTATGTTTATTCTAAATTTGGCCCATTGAATAAATTGTTTAAACCTGCTTTGGATTATGGACTGAAAAGAACTTATATTGGTCAAGGTTACCTACCTTCCAGCCATTCCAATAAAATTAGTATCACTTTGAATAAGGGAAAAAAAGATACTTTTACTATTGTCCCAAAGAAAGAAGTAGAGGTTGAAAAACCAATTAAACAAGTGGTGAAGCATTTTAATAAATTCAAAGGAAAAACGAAGCTAAAAGCACTTTCCCCTTTTTTAATGATAGCTCCTATTGGGAAAAGTTTTCATCTGGGAGGTTCTTTTCCAATGCGTAAAAATCCGAAATCTGATTTTGAAACTAATTTGTTGGGTGAGTCTAAAGCTTTACCTAATGTACATTTGATAGACTCCAGCATTTTTCCGATTATAGAAAGTGGACCGCTTACTTATACGATGATGGCAAATGCTTATAGAATTACGAGTCAGGTCAATAAAGCTATTTAAATGATAATTTATATTACGGGAGCCAGTGGTTATTTAGGAAAGAGCCTCGCTCATCATTTTGCGGATAAAGGAAATAAAGTGATAGCCTTATGTCGTACTAAAAACTTTGATCATCCTAATATTCAATTTTCCAAATTTTCATTAGGTAAGCCCTTGGAAAAAGACTTGCCGAAAGCTGATGTCTGTGTACATTGTGCCTATGATTTAAAAGCAGTTAGCTGGGAAGATATTTACAAGACGAATGTGGTAGGAACCGAAAAACTAATAGATGATCTAAATAAGCTGGGTTGTGAGCAAATACTACATATTTCAAGCATGAGCGCTTATTCCAACTGTCAGTCAGATTATGGTAAGGCGAAATTATTGATAGAAGAATTAGTGGATAAGGCGAATGGTATTTCTGTTCGTCCTGGATTGATTTATGGTGGAACGAATCAAGGGCTGATTGGAAAGTTGGCATCTATTGCTAATAAATTACCAATTGTACCACTAATAGGACTCGGTAATCAGGCTCAATATTTAGCAAATATAGAAGTCCTTATTCAGTGTATTGATGATTTGATCAACAAGCAATTACCAACACCCCAAGAGCCCATTTCTTTAGCAAGTCCTACTGCAAGTAGTTTGAAAAAAATATTAAGGCA
>JAHDDN010000235.1:6517-8210 GCA_020629335.1 Chitinophagales bacterium
ATTTTTCCGTTGTCTACTCGAAATACAGCTACTTCTTCATCAACTTTTCTTGCTTGTCCTTTTACCGTGATATCCATTTTCATAGAAGCGGTAAAGTGATTACCAGCTACTATTGGACCTTCGATTTCTACACCATGGAATTCTTCTACCATTTGATTCCATTGTTGTCCTTTATTAATGATAGCTTCCATGCCCTCCACTTTTTGTGGAAATCCTTGAGCGCCTTCCATTTCCAGGCTGACACAGTTTTGAGCATATAATTCTTCTTGGGCTTTATCCCATTGACCAGTGCGGCAGTATTCTGCCCATTTGTTTGCAACTTCTTGCGTTGTCATAATTGATGATATTTAGTTAATTAATCTAATGATAATGCAAATATAAAGGTATCATATGACATAATATGTCAGGGGTTGAAATCCATTTCTTCACAGGACACAAAAAACTTTTGCAAGTCGAAATTTCTGTCTTCAAATACCTCCTCTAATATTTTGAAATGCTTAATTCTATCTAATCTGAAAGATCTATAATCTTGTCTTAAGCGACACCAGCCAATAACAATCCATTTATCGTTATAACAATAAATGGCCAAAGGCTCAATCTGTCTGCGAGTGATTTCTTTGCCCTTAGCTTGATAGTTTAATTCTATTGTTCTAAAGTTGACAATAGCCATTTGTATAGAGGACAGTGAGCTAGATTTTACATCATCCTCTGTCTTATTTTTAAAAATCAGCATTTTACTATTCAACAGCTCGCCTTGCGATTGTAAGCTGCTTTTAAAAACGGATTTTATCTTTTGCAAGGTTTGTTCGAAATGCTCAATTAATGAATCGTCATTAGTTTTGCCTATTAGTTGCTCAGCCGTAATTAGTGCATTCACTTCCATTTCATTAAACATGATTGGAGCGACCACATAGCCATCCATGATAGAGTAACCTCTGCCTTCAATAGTGATGATAGGCACACCAGATTCTTCGAGCTTTTTGATGTCCCTATAGATGGTTCTTAGGCTTACATCAAACTTCCTGGCTAACTCTGGCCCAGTAACAATTCTCTTTGACTTAAGTATGGTGAGTATAGACAATAAGCGTGAAAGATGATTCATGGCTTTTTTGTAAAAATACAAAGCAATTATGACATTTTATGTCAGGGGTGTGTTTTCTGTTAATTTTTTTGGGCGCATCCCGATCCTTATTTTTCATCGGCCAGTAGGGGCGCTACCTATGTGTGCGCCCTCCGATGAAAAATAAGGATCGGGTCAGGCTATCCGCTCTTATGTGGCTATGCTGCTCCTATTCCGCTAAGGCTCTCTTGTCTGCCTTTCAGGCCAGCCTACGTGAGCCTAAGCTCCATAAGTCGCATCATATACGCCACATACCGCTCCTATCCTTTGCGCAGAATTACTCTTTCAACTACTTACCATTATCTTTTAAAATTAAGTTTTTCAACGCTCCATTTTTAAAGGCCTTTGTAGATATATTTTGTTAATTTATAGTTGATTTTGTGTGTTTACTTGACCAAGATAATACTAATTTACTAATTACTAATCAACCAATTTCCTAAAATCGGCTTAGGGATGGAAGTGGTATGTGGCGTTTATGATGAGACTTACGGCGCTTAGTGATGCGATGGCTGGCCCGCAGGGCAGACAAGCAGCACTTAGCAAAGTAGGAGCAGCATAGCCGCATAAGAACGG
>JAHDDN010000236.1 GCA_020629335.1 Chitinophagales bacterium
TTTGTGATGGTCATGGTGGTGAGTCTACTACGACTGTAACGATCACGGTAGAATTACCAGAAGAATGTGATAATACACAGTACTTATGTGTTGCTCCAATGGAGTTATTAGAGATCTGTGTAGACTTCTGTGATGTCAATGGTAATACGACTTTAACGAATGTCAGCTCAACTTATGAGTGTAGTATTCAGGCGAGTTCAGCGAACTGCTTCTTCTATAGATCTTTACCAGGATTTACAGGTGAAGAGATGATAGAAGTAACGGGATGTAATAACAGTGGCGAGTGTAGCGAGGCAATTATCTACTTAACGGTAGGAGATTGTGATGGAATGTCGGGCATGACGTCAGGAAATGAAGCAAATAAAGCAGTGGGTCAAGGCAACTTGGCCCCTGCGGCTGCTTTAAAAATCCCAACTGGCTTTTCACCAAATGGTGATGGAGTGAATGATAGCTTCCAGATAGAAGGCTTAACAAGTGTTTCAAATATGGAAGGCTTAGAAATCATGATCTTTGATCAAGCAGGAAAAGTAGTTTACACTAACGATCATTTCGAGCAGTCTTATGACGGTTGGAATGGTACGAATCAGATGGGTAATCAAGTAGCCGATGGCACTTATTACTATACAGCTATCTTAAACAAGTCAATGGGCTTTGAAAAGCTAAGCGGCTTTATTCAGGTGAGAAGATAGAGAATCGATTGATACAATAATTACAGCCAATAATAAGTGACATGAAAATTATTTATACACACTGTTAGTATTTGATATACACTTATTTTGGCTGTAGTTTTTAAGGGGAGCTTATCTTGATGATGAGCTCCCTTTTCTTTTTATATAGTCCACCAAGTTGAAATTTATGAATTTTGATTGACTATTTTTCCGAAAAAATCATAGATATTGGCGTAAATTAGCGAAATGCAAGTAAAGCCATTAATTAAGAAAACTTTAAAAGAGTTAGACAAGTACTTACCCCATCCTTTATTTTATTCCTTAGTGATGAGTAAGCCTGAGCGAAAGCTCTTACATAAAAGTATTAAAGACGCTCGTAATTATTTAGAATTTGGTATGGGAGGGAGTACGTTTCGGGTACTTCAGAAATCGAATGCGAAGGTCTATACAATAGACTCAAGTGAAGCGTGGTTGGCTCATATGCGTTCGTTTTCGTTTATTAGAAAGATGGAGCGCAAACGTTTATTTTTGTATTTGATAGATATAGGCCCAACAGGGGATTGGGGTTATCCTGTGGGGGATTCCTACAAATCTTCTTATCCTCAATATTCTTCGGAGATTTTTGAGTTAATTGATAAAGAGTTGATAGACACTGTATTAATAGATGGGCGTTTTAGGGTAGCCTGTACGCTTAAGACTATTTTGGAATGTTATAATAATGCTGGGTTGAAGATTTTGATACATGATTTTTATGATCGAGAAGAGTATCATATTGTTTTGAAGTATTTACATGAATTGGAAAAGGCGGATACATTGGGGGTTTTTAGTATTAAAAAAGGAATTGACTTAGCCGAAGTGCAGGCAGATTATGAAGCTTATCAGTATATTCCCAATTAGGCACTTACTTATCTTTATTGCGCAAGGGATGGAAGTGGTATGTGGCGTCAATGTGGCAGCTTAGGTAGCTTAGCTGGACGTAGGCTGGCCTGAAAGGCAGACAAGTACAGCTTAGCGAACTTGCTGACTCATAGCCACATAAGAGCGGACAGCCCGACCCGAAGGGGCGCGCCCAAAAACAATTTTGACTAGCAAATCAATCTATTTTTTTAGAGCTAAATTAGCAGATTAGGTCGTTCAATATCAAATAAAAAGATAAATTCATTTTTTTTAAAGATTTTATGCTGAATAGGTAGGGCAAATTATCAAAAATTTGTAGATTTACTATCGACTAATTGTTGTCAAAATAATCTAATGTGTCTAAAGGGCTTGTTATGGCCTTAATTTATAGACCAAACTGACTACTAAACTATTGTTTATGAGCTCAAAGCAGCTATTTATATTCCTTTCTTTTGTGTGCTTTTCTTTTAGTACGGTGCTTTTTGCACAGGAGACGGCGGAAGAGTATCACGAGATGAAGGTACAAGGTTTGATACCACAAATAGAAAATACCTTACCATCTACAGGGCCATTGATTGGTATTCCTGTTTATCCAGATCCATTAAGTGTGGTGATGGGTTCAGGAGACGATTGTTTGATTGAGATTGATCAGAATCATGAGCCAGTCACCTTTAATGATTTTGGAGGAACAGTGGTAGGTAATGGTTGTGATGATTGTTCTTCTGATTTGATTCAGTTGCCCTTTACTTATGATATTTGTGGGGATGGATATGATTCCTTTTTTATTAACTCAAATGGTAATGTAACATTTGATGCGGCTTTTGGGACTTATACGCCTGTAGGGATACCTAATGCGACAACAGCCGTGATGATTGCACCATTTTGGGGGGATGTTGATTTGAGAGATTGTGATGATGGAACGGATCAAGGGGTAGTAACGATGTTGACTGAGCCTAATAGAGTAGTAGTTTCTTGGACGGATGTAGGGTACTTTAGCCAGCATTGTGATAAGAGAAATACCTTTCAGTTGGTATTAACAGACGGTACTGATCCTGGCATTGGTATTGGTAATAATACGGCTTTTTACTTTGGTGATATGCAGTGGACGACAGGAGATGCGTCTAGTGGTGTGAATGGATTTGGAGGCGAGCCTGCTGTAGTAGGTATTAATGCTAATGATGGGGTGACTTATTCATTGATTGGTACTTTTGATCATGCGGGAGATGATTATGATGGCCCTGAAGGAGTAGCAGATGGTGTTGATTTTTTAGATGACCAATGTTTTGAGTTTGCAGCAGCAGATTGTAATATTACGTTTTGTACGATCTCGAATATTGTACCTGATGTGGTGAGTTGTGATGGTGAAATGTTTGATGTAGAGATTTCTTTTGTCAATACAGATCCAAATGAAGGAGGCTACTTTATAGAAATAGGCGATTATGTAACAGATACTTTATTCTATTCTTTCGATGATTCATTGAATAGCATTTTATTAACAGAAGTGCCAGGGGATGGTTTAACATACGACATCTTATTTGTAGACGTAGACGAAACAGGTTGTGAATTTGAAGTTCCGATCTTAGAACCTAATACCGAGTTTCAAGATACAGTATTCTGTACAGGAGGAACAGCTATCCTCTTAGAACCAACGGTTCCTGGCGGTACTTGGTCTGGTGTTGGTATAGATGATACAGGTACATTTGATCCAGCTACTTTAGATGCTGGCTTATATGAAGTAACTTATACATTAGGAGATACAGATTGTCCTGCTTTTACTACTAAAGAAATAGAAATAGTTCAGACACCTGATCCAAGTTTTGAGTCGCCTTCCTTATGTGTGAATAGTGCGCCTGTTACATTAACTCCAATAGATGGAGGCGGTATTTGGGCAGGTGATGGTGTTAGTACATTGACAGGAGAGTTTGATCCTTCAGGCTTAGAGCCAGGAGAATATCAAATCATTCATGCAATTAGTAATACCGATTGTCCAGCGCAATATATTGGAACCATTGAAGTACTAGAAACATTTGATGCTAGTTTTGATGCGCCAGACTTCTGCTACAATGGTAGTGTGGCTAATCTGAATCCTTTGACAGAAGGTGGTACATGGAGTGGGGAAGGAGTTGATCCTGAAACAGGTGATTTTGATCCAACAGGTTTGGAAGCAGGTGATTATACGATTTCTTACTCAGTTGGTGAAGGCGAATGTGCTGGATCACAAGAAGGAATTGTAAAAGTATTAGATGAATTAGTCATCGATACAGAAGGGCCTATTTGTGTAGATAATTCGACTTTATTTACCATCTCATTATCCGTAAGTGGTGATCCAGACCTTAGTTATGAATTGAGCGGATTTATTAATCAAACAGTCGCAGGTGGAGAAATAGTAGAAGCCGAACTCGAAGGAGACGGCAGTACAGAATATGAATTATCAGTCGTAGAACCAGATTCTGGATGTTCAAGCGTTTATACCTTTACGGCACCAGTCTGTATCGAGTGTGAGCCAGATGCAGGTGTCATGAGTGCTGGTGAAACGGCTGCCTGTGATGGAGAGACAGTTGATGCAAGTGTGGACGAAGAAACAATAAACTTAGAAGGAGATTTAGTATGGGAATATGTATTACATACTTCAGCTAGCACAGAATTGGGCGATGTCTTGGGCGCTAATAATAGCGGCGTCTTTGCTTATGCAGACCTAAACGATGAGGCAGCATACAATACTTCTTATTATATCTCTTCTTTAGTAGGGCCTGATAGCGGTGATGGTACGCCAATTTACGATTCTAATTGTACAAGAGTTGCTCAAGGTATAGAAGTAGCCTTTTTAGCCCCTGTAGAATTCCAACTAAATGAGTACTGTGACTATATCACAACAGGGGATTATACCTTAACAGTAGATGTAACAGGCGGCTTACCAGATTATGACGGCAGCTCTTATAGCATTCAAGGCTTTTATGGCGATAATGATTTTGGTGCCAATGAAACCTTCACAATCGTAATGCCAGCAACAGATGGCACCTTTGTTGAATTTATTGCCACAGATGATTTAGGCTGTACCAATAGCGTGAGTTTCGAAGTGATTTGCTTCAAAACACCTATAGAGTTAATCCGCTTCACAGGCGAAACTCGCAATAATACTAATATATTAAACTGGGAGACGGCATCAGAACATGACAATGACTTCTTTACAATAGAACACTCCAGAGATGGTTTAGAATTTATAGCAATAGGAGAACAAGATGCAGCAGGAAATAGTAATGAGTTAAAAACCTACTCTTATACGCATACTAATCCTGGCATGGGTACCCATTACTATCGCTTAGCGCAAACAGACAATAATGGCCAAAAAAGCTATTCAAATGTGATTAAATTAATCCTCGATTCAGTGGCCAATATTGAGGTTTATCCATCACCAGTGAGCGATGTCGTATTAATCAATACCAACGAATTAGAAGAATCATTCAATATTCGTTTATACGATTTAGCGGGCAACTTAGTCATTCAGGAAGTATTTGCCCAAAGCACAAAGAATTGCTCCATTGATGTAGAAGCGCTTAATTCAGGCATTTATATGCTCCAATTAGAAAGCCAATCACATATTTATATACAAAAAGTGATTAAGCAATAAAGCAAGACAAAGACAAAGACAAAAGATACTTCAAAGTAGAGTTGTGTAATTCATGACTCTACTTTTTTTATGAACTAAAATTTGGGCGTGCCCTTGCGCTCGTAAAAGCGAAGTGCGCAGCACAGCAAAAAATTATGCATTCATCATTATGCATTTCTCATTCGCCGAAGGCGCAAGGTCGGGCTGTTCGCTCTTATGTAGCTATGCTACTCCTATTCCGCTAAGCTGTACTTGTCTGCCCTTCGGGCCAGCCTACGTCCAGCTAAGCTCCATAAGTCGTATCATATACGCTACATACCGCTGCCATCCCTCACGCAATGTTAATTTACTGATCAAAACAATAGCTTTTCTTGTTTTTAACATAAGCATAAAAACCTATTTGAATGCTGAAAATTCATTTAGCATTGTTTTTGCAAATCATTGATCAGTAGTTGATAAGATATAATTCTACTTTCGTTTGAATTGATAGAACCTCAAAAAAAACTCGAATTTTTGTTTATGTATTTATCAAAATATCTCCTAACTTTAAAATCATATAATCAAGATGGCATACCAAGAACCTAAATTTCTAATATACGGAGCGAATGGATATACCGGACGTTTAATAGCAGAATTAGCAATTACTAAAGGACATAGACCATTATTAGCAGGCAGAAGTGAAGATAAACTCAAGCGATTAGCCAAAGAGTTAGACTTGTCCTACAAAGTATGCAAATTAGATGATAGCGATCAGTTATCTGATTTAGTATTAGGAGTAGATGTCGTAGTACATTGTGCAGGGCCTTTTATCCATACAGCCAAAGCTATGGCAGAAGCCTGTTTAAAAAACCGCACACATTATATTGACATTACAGGAGAGATTGATGTGTTTGAGTATATGAAAACGCTTGATGATGATGCTAAGGCAGCTCGAATTATGCTATTGCCAGGCGCTGGATTTGATGTAGTACCAACTGATTGTTTAGCAGCTCATTTAAAAGAAAGAATGCCTAATGCTCAAAAGTTAATTTTAGCATTTATGGGAATGGGAGGCGGAATCTCAAGAGGAACGGCCAAAACGATGCTGGAAAATATCGATAAAGGAGGAGCCATTAGACACAAAAGCCGAATAAAAAAGGTAGAGATAGCCCATAAAGCTATTAAAATCACCTTTAATAATAGGCCTCAACTGTGTATTTCAATTCCTTGGGGAGATGTATCTACTGCTTATCATAGCACAGGAATACCGAATATAGAAGTATATACCTCTATTAGTAATACCGGTTTGACGATTTTGAGAGCAGGACAGAAGTTAGGTCGATTCTTAGGCAATCGTTTTATTAAAGAATTCTTAATGAAACAAGCCGATGCCAGATTATCTGGGCCAACTGCGAAACAAAGAAAAGCAGGAAAGAGCTATATCTGGGGGCAGGTCATTAATGAGGATGGAAAAACGCGCCAAACAGGTTTAGTAACGCCAGAAGGCTACCAATTAACAGCCATGACAGCCATAAGTATTGTCGAAAAAATATTGGCAGGCAATTTTAAAACTGGTTTTATGACTCCTTCCTTAGCATACGGGAAAGATTTTATTATGGATTTTAAAAGCGTTGAAAGAATTGATTATTAATAAAATATACATTTTGATATACTAAATTAGACCAAAAAACGTATAAATAAGGAGATAATGGAAAGTTTTTTGCGAAAAAAACTAATTTTTTGAAACATTTTGAAACAAAGAACGTACATGAGAGTATATTCTTTATTTTTTAAGTCTATTTAATTGTTTATATCCTTTTTTTAGTCACTATTATAAACCATTTCTATGTTGATCAAAATGCCACTTAAAAACGCCGAAGACAAGTGGGTAATATTAGACAGTAGAGGTTATGATCTCCTCGTAAAGCTAAATATGGTCCGTTTTGGCGAAGATAAAATTTTTAGATTACATTCTGCTGGTTATGCCGTTTATCAAAAATGGGAAAATGACAAGTGTGAAACAATCTATTTACATAAGTTTATTGCAAATCATTTCATTCAAAAACCTGATCAAAAAAAGAGATTATTTGTTCGGGTGAAAAATGGAAATAAGCTTGATTGCCGTATCGAAAACCTTGAGTGGGTAACCATGGGTATGCTTCGAAGGCAAATGAAATCTACTAAAACCAAAACAGGTTTTCGGGGAGTAACCTTTGATAAAGGGAAATACCGAAGCATTATTAATGTAGATGGTGAAAGGATTAATTTAGGTACGTATAAAACAGCTGAGGAAGCTGCTGCGGCCTATAATAAAAAATCTAAAGAACTTTTTGGAGAAACCAAAAGCCTTAACCAGATAGATTAAAAGAAACGTTTGTCTAAACATTTTTTTTTAACGAAAAGACTTATTAACACTAATTTAAAGTGATAATAGGTCTTTTTTTTTGCGATATAAGCTAAGCTTTTTATTTTTGCCCCTGAAAACGATAATAGGGCAAACACTGTTATAAAAGCTTGATTCTCTTTAATTAGGCCTATATTAAAGTGAATAATATCAAGTGATTAACCTATAACAAAATAAAAACTCTGTTTGCTTGCTTGGAAAAAACAATAAAATTTACGATCTTTATAATAGCAAATTCGTATTGAATTAGGCATAAACAAAGTCTTTTTCAAAAAAATCATTCAAGCGCAATGTTATGTGCGCTAAAAATAAAATTTAATCTTAGTTTGGGACTATTGAGGGGGCGAGGTATAGCTTAACCGACCCCCCTTTTTTTATATTATTTTTTATCAACTTTCCATTTTAATGTACACTGATATTTATAGTCCAACACGTCGAAATTTGTGAATTTTGATGAGCTATTTTCTCGCCTCGCTGCGTTAAAAAGCCTCACCAACGCGATGCGTTGCCTTCGTTTTTCGCCTTGCGAGTCAAAAAAATAGCTTCGTCAACTTTTCACAAATCCTGCCGTGGTGAACTATAGCTCACTTCTACTTTTTCCAAAAAATAAACCTATCAAGCATACCTAAGTAAGT
>JAHDDN010000237.1 GCA_020629335.1 Chitinophagales bacterium
TGTTGTTTCTAAATGGGATATGTCATTTCTTTTTCGGTTAAAACGTTCCAACCTTGAGCTTGCTCTAAAAAGTCCATATTTGATGAGATTTGCATCTTATTAAATCTTGATCAATGTTTAATGTGCAGATTTTCAAATACTTTGCAAATATGGGTTTTATGGCTTTTGTTTGGCCTTTTAGTTTTTAGAGCAGACTCAACCTTATTCAGTTCCAACGTTAAAATTGCGTGAGGGATGGAAGCGGTATGTGGCGTCTATGATGCGACTTACGGAGCTTAGGCAACTGAAGGCTGGCCCGCAGGGCAGACTAAGGTGCCTTAGCGTAGTAGGAGCGGCATAGCCACATGAGAGCGGACAGCCCGACCTGCGCCTTCGGCGAATGTATAATGCATAATGATGAATGATAAATTAGCTTGTGCTGCGCACTCGCCATTACGAGCGCAGGGCACGCCACAATAAAATGAATTATAAACAATGAATTTTTTATTTGTGAGAGACCTTAGACATAGTGGTTCAATTTATTAGTTCTTGACAGCCCAAGTTTTGTCTTTTTACGATTCTACTTCGTTATTTTTTCGTTTCGTAGCCCTGCTATGGGCCTCAAAAATGCCTTGTATAATCGCAAAAATACTACAACTTAACTGTCAGAAACTTATAAACTGAACCAATAGGGCAAAAAAAAAGCTCGGCCAGATTACTTTTCCCATCAAAGTAATCTTGGCCAAACTAGAGGTAGGTTACCACTGCAGAATACAGGGTTGCGTCATACAATAATATCCTCGACAAATAAGAATAAGATTGTAATCCGTACTAAAAGCACTTGGTAAAGCTCTTAGAATATTAGAACCCAATTGAGTGAGTTCTAATTATTAAAAAATATGATAAAAGATTTTATTTTTGGTGGGCAGCACGCAAATGATGTTTAAACAATATTTGTTGTGTTGTTAACACAAATAACGGCACAAATTTTGAAAAATCCAAATAAATGAATGATAAAAGAATAATATTAACTAAAGAAAATGGACAAAATTAAGTTAGCTTAGTTTCCCATTAATTTTTCTTGTATTTTTGTAGCCTTATGCGAATAGGTATATTTTTTGGCGGATATTCACGTGAAAGAGAGATTTCTTTTGCGGGCGGACGAACGGTTTATGACAACTTGAATAGGGACCTTTTTACAGGCATACCTATCTTTGTGGACAGCTTCGGTAATTTTGTATTATTGGACTGGGAGTATGTTTATAAGGGGAGTATTCGAGATTTTTATCCAGCGAGCACAGACCTGCCTGCCCATAATGATCATTTTCAGATTTATGCCGATTCCTTGGGTGATTTGTCAAAGGAGGAGCAATTGGATTTGATTAAGGAGATTGGGACACCTATCCTGCCTACGGACCTACACAAACACATTGATTTTGCTTTCTTGGCGCTTCATGGGAATTTTGGAGAAGATGGTATGCTACAAGGAATGTTGGAGAGTTTGAATATGCCTTATTCGGGTTCTGGTGTATTGCCTACGGCTATTGGAATTAATAAGGCTTTCCAGAAAAATATGATGCAAGGAGGCGGATTTTTGACGCCTAAGAATTGGAGTATTCGCAAGGAGGAATGGTTAGCAGCGGAAGATAGGAAAGCGATTTATCAGGAGGCCATAGCGCAAGTAGGCTTACCATTTGTGAGTCGACCAGCCAATCAAGGTTCTTCTATAGGGGTAGCGATGCTGATGGAAGATGATTTTGAAAAATTCGAAGATAGTGTTGATTTGGGCTTTTTTGTTAGAACGATTAGCAAAGAAAGCTGGGTGAATGAGCCTAATAAGCGTCTTTTACTACAAACTTTAGCTGACTTTAGAGAAGGGATCGGTTTGCCTTTGCGCATTCAAGAGCGTGTTTTTTATCATCCAAGTGATTTATGGGCTTTTATTGATCAGCATTTTAAGGATGGAGAGGAAGATTTGTTATTAGAAGGACTGCATAGTGAAGAGGAGGTGATTGTAGAGGAGTTTTTGCATGGCAAGGAGTTCTCTTGTATTGTGGCTCGTAATGAGGATGGACAAGCGGTTTCCTTACCACCAACCGAAATTAGAAAAGGCACTGAAATATTTGATTATCGCTCTAAGTACTTACCAGGTTTATCTAGTAAGGTAACACCTATTGAGTTGCCAGATGAGCAGGTGATTGCGATACAAGAAGAATGTATTCGTTTGTTTGAGTTTTTTCAATTCAATGTATATGCTCGTATAGATGGCTTTATCAATGAAAAGGGAATTTTCTTAAACGACCCTAATACCACATCGGGTATGTTGCCGTCTTCCTTCTTTTTTCATCAAGCAGCAGAAATCGGTCTGAATCCATCTCAATTCCTGAGTTTTATTATTCGTCAGTCCATTTACGAACGACAAAGAAAGAGCTTTACGCCAGCTTCCTTGAAGTATGAGCGCTTAATGAATGAGTTGGATCAAAAGATCAATGATTTAAAAGCCAAGCTTTCTCAAAAAACAAAAATAGGCGTCGTATTAGGTGGTTATTCCGCTGAGCGACATATCTCTGTAGAAAGCGGCAGAAATATCTATGAAAAATTAGCTTCTTCGGATAAATATGAACCGATTCCTATCTTCTTAACAGGAAATGCAGAAAGCTTTGAATTATATCAAGTACCGATCAATATCTTATTAAAGGATAATGCGGATGATATAGCCGAAAAGATACACCATTACGAGAAGAGCAGCATAGTAGAACGTTCTAAAGCAGCGACGTTAAATATTAGAGAAAAGTATGCTTATCAGGATGCCTTATCCCAAGCGAAGCAGATTAGTGTCGCAGAATTAGCGGAATTAGTAGACGGCGTATTTATAGCATTGCATGGAAGACCGGGAGAAGATGGGGTGCTACAAGGCGAATTAGAAAAGTATAATATTCCGTATAATGGCTCAGGAATAGTATCTTCGCAAATCACTATAGATAAGTATCGGGCTAATCAGCAATTAAAGGAAGCTGGTTTTAGTATATCGCCTCAGTTAATTGTGTTTAAGGACGATTGGCAGGCGGATCAGGCTAAGGCATTAGCACAAATTGAAAAAGACTTTACTTACCCCTTTATTGCTAAGCCAGTAGATGATGGCTGTAGTGCCGCAGTCAAGAAAATTGATCATCAAGATGAGCTGATTGCTTATGCGGAGATGATCTTTAGAGAAGGGGAGGACTTGGTGCCAGAATTGATTTCACGCTTAGATTTGATGCCTAAGGAAGAATTTCCATTCAAAAGGCGCTTTTTAATCGAAAAACTCGTTGAAAAAGAGGGAGGAAGCTATTTCTTAGAGGTGACAGGTGGTTTGTTGACCCATCATAAGGATGGAAAAGTGATCATTGAGCAGTTTGAGCCATCAGAAACCCTTAAATCTCAAGATATTCTATCTTTAGAAGAGAAATTCTTAGCAGGAGAGGGGCAAAATATTACTCCTGCCCGTTATGTCGGAGATGATGCGGTATGGGATAGAGAAGTAGCAGAAAAAGTAAAAAAAGAGCTTCAAAGAGTTGCAGAAACGCTGAATATAGAAGGTTATGCCCGAATTGACGCATTTGTGCGCATCTTTGATAATAAGGAAGTCGAAGTAATCATTATAGAAATAAACTCTTTGCCAGGCATGACTCCTGCAACTTGTATATTTCATCAATGTGCTTTAAATGGCTATAAGCCCTTTCAATTTATAGATAAAATAATCCAATACGGTTTTGAAAGAAATACTGTCAAATTTTCTTAGATTTTTCATTTCCAGAGCATTCTGGTTTAATGTAGCAGCCATTATCTTGGTAAGTGTGCTTTTCTTTTGGCTAGTCCTAACTGGCTTAGATTCTTATACGAATCATGGAGAGAGTATAGAAGTCCCTGACCTAAAGGGTATGACACTGAAAAATGCGGTAGCTACTTTGGAAGATAAGCATTTGCGTTATAAAATTATGGACTCGACTTATAATGGCAATATGTTGCCACGAGCGATTATTGATCAAACGCCAGAAGCCAACTCTAATGTAAAAGAGGAGCGTCATATTTATCTCACGATTAATGCTTCTATTCCTCCATCCACTGAAATTCCTAACCTAGCTTATACTTCCTTGATTAATGCCAAGATACAATTGGATAGTCGAGGTTTGATATTAGGGGAGGTACGTTATGTGCCTTGGAAAAACAAGGTCGTTTTGAAAGCTTTTGTGGATGGTAAATTAGCAGAGGAAGGTGATGTAGCACCTAAAGGCACGAAAGTTGATTTAGAAGTAGGCAACGGAGTTGGAAATTTAACCGTTCCTATTCCTAACTTAATTGGCTTAACCTTAAGAGAAGCAAGAATTGTTTTAGAAGCTCAACAATTAAATATAGGGGCATCCGTTCCTAATGAAGGCGTTGTCGACAATGAAAATGCTTATATATATCGTCAACAACCTGCTCAAAATCCATTTGGTGACAAAATGATCAATATTGGGGAGCCAATTGATGTGTATCTGCAAAACGAAGAGCCGAATCAATTCTTTGATGATACACCACCTCCAAATCCGTTTGATGCAAGCGGATTTGATACTCAAATTAATTCTAATGGCAATGGTGGTTTCGGTGCTCCACTACGACGAACTAATAATGATGTTTTGGACCCACCACCAGGGAATGATGGGGGCAGCGGCAATCAGAATGATTTCACTCCACCCCCACCAGTGAATGATGGCGGTGGCAATCAGAATGATTTTACTTCTCCACCACCAGTGAATGATGGGGGCAGTGGTAATCAAGGAGGAGGTTTACCACCCCCACCTAATAATAATCAAAGTGAGTTAGATGATTTTAATGATACGCCAAAGGTAAACCCTGATGCCTTATTTAAGCCAGTTCCTATTAAGACAGAGGAAGAAAGACAAAAGGAGTTAGATGAGCTATTAGCACCGCAATAAGAAATAATTAACTTTAGCTACTTAAGAAATTACCCAAGCCCTGAAAAATATAAATAATAGAATTAGCATGAAACAGCTTTTTTGTATAATCGGAATATGTTTATTGCCTTTCTTAATAAAGGCCCAAAGCGAGTATTTAACCCCCTTATCGACTAATAACGGATATGAAGAGGTAAATCAAGAGCGTTGGGCAAATACACAAAGAAATGCAAATTTATTTGACGTGAAGATAGAATTTGTAGAACCTACATGTGGGGATTCAGATGGATCTATAGTAGTTACGGTATTAAATGGTGCAGGGCCTTTATACCAGATGAATGTAGGGAATATATCTTTGCCGCCAGGTGTTGCTACCACAATAGATTTTGATGATTTAGAAGCAGGCGGTTATTTAGTGATAGTAAATGATCTTGGATCAGGAGAGGTATTTGAAGAGTTAATCACTTTAGATGATAAAAGTACAGTCCCTATCCCTGGGGGAACGTTTACAACAACGACCGCCAGATGTAATGGAAGTGGAACTATTAAGATCAATCCTGTCCCTTCTCAAACGGTAACAGAGTATACTATATACACAGCGGATAATTCACAAAATTGGACGATTTCTTTAGGAACCAATGAGTTTTTGAGTTTGCCAGTTGGTTTGTATTATATAGAACAGGAGACCCCTGTTAATAACTGTAAGTCGTTTTGGACTTTTGAAATTAGACAAGAAATAATTGCTCCGATTCCATTTTTTGAAGACTTTAATGACACGAAAGTATTGCCAAATAATCAACTTTGGGAAGATGAATATGCTTATGTAAACACGACTTTTCCTATTAATCCGCCATCTATTGGAGTAGCTACTTTAGATGGACTCAATGAATATGGACAGCCGTATAATCCTGTAAGTTTTGCTTATGGAGAGGCAGATGTACTAACTTCTCGCCCATTTTGTATGACAGCCCCTGATTATACACCAACAGATTCTTTGCACTTAAGCTTCTTTTATCAAGCAGCAGGTTGTGGAGACTTTCCTAATCTAACAGATTCCTTATTTGTGGAGTTCTTAGATGAAGACACGCTATGGAATCAAGTCTTTGCTGTTCCAGGTACAGAGAGCTTTCAAGATTTTGAGCAAGTGATTATTCCTATCTTAGATCTAAAATATTTCCATAATAACTTTAAATTCCGTTTTAGAAATAAAGCAACTATTTCTGGTAATAATGATCATTGGCATATTGATTATGTAAGATTAGAGCCTCTTAGTGTAGACGGTTTTTCGGTGATAGATCAAGTTTATTATCAGTCTGATATGTCAAATATGCTAACAAACTATCAAGAAATGCCGTGGAAACATTTCTACAAATATCAAGAAACAGAACTAAATGACACTGTCGGTTTTTGGGTTAGAACCTATTCTGATTCAGGTAATGAGATTGCTTCCAGATTGGATTTATATCATTTCTTGACTTATGGAGAGGTTTGCCATGGGATAGAAGAAGTTAATATCGATAATCCACCTTTCTTTGATATAAACGCACCACAATATGTTGATACTTTATCTTCAGCTAGTAGTTCAGGTAATAATGAGCCTCTTACAATAGGTCCATTAGTTGAATATATTAATGAAGAACCAGCGGTGATCGATTATACACCAGGTTGTGAGAATGATAAAATAGAAGAAGTAACAATAGAAACAGTCGTGCGATTATACAATGATGACTATACCAATGAGTTGAGCCGAGAGCAAGTCTTTTCTAATTACTTTGCTTATGATGATGGTAGTGCAGAATTGGCTTATGGCTTATTTGGATCTAATTCTAATTTGGTTTATCAATTTGCTCTCAATGAAACAGATACATTGAAAGGTTTAGCGGTTCATTTTACTAATATTGTGAATCCTGTAGACAATGAGTTCGCTTTAGTCGTTTATAAGTCTCTTGCAATTGATACAGTGGATGGAGTTGTTGAAAATGATACACTATATTATGAGCCAGGTGTAGATATCACTTATGGTGAAACGATCAATGGTTTTACTGTATTTGATTTTGAATCTGAATACATACTGAATGGAGAAAGTGAATTAATCGTTAATGATACCGTTTATGTAGGCATCGTTCAAAAATATCAAGAAGAGATATTAATAGGCTTTGATTGTAATACCAAAAGCAATGAAAAAATATTTTATAATACCAGCGGTATTTGGTACAATTCCATCTATGAGGGATCTTTAATGTTGCGTTTGATGACAGGCTGTGAAACGCCTTGGGCAGTCGCTAATGAAAATGTGATTAGTGAAGCGAATCAATTAAGCCTTTATCCAAATCCAACAACAGATGTAATTAATTTTGAGACCACTCACCAAAGCCAAGAATATCGCATTCAAATAATGGATTTATATGGTCGATTAGTAAAGGAACAAATCAGTAATACTAATCAAATTGAGGTAGGAGATATTTCTCCAGGCATGTATATTTTCCAATTAGAGGATGCGGATCATCAATTAATAGGAAGTAAAAAAATAATTAAACAATGATAGATATTAACATAGAAGAGCTGCACGAAAAGCTCAACAATAAAGAGGATATAATTGTTATTGATGTTAGGGAAATACACGAATACGAAGAATATAATATCGGTGCAAAAAATATCCCTTTAGGAACCTTGCCTAACTTCATGGAAGAACTAGTAGAAGATTACAAAGATCATGAAGTAGTCGTACACTGTAGAAGCGGCGGACGCTCTGGTGTTGCTAAGGAATTAATGATTAAAGCAGGCATACCTAATACACGTAACCTCTTAGGTGGTATGCTAGCTTGGCAAGAAAAATACGGATAAATTTAACTACTCAATGCAAAATAAATGGCCACTATTGATTGTTATCTTAGGTTCACTGACGTTCTTTATATTCTGTCAGTCGAATAAAGATATAGTCGATAGTGGCCCTTCTTATGCCGGTCTAAACGATACCGTTGCTTATGTCGGTATGGGGCAATGTCGCTCTTGCCACGAAAATGTCTACGAAACATTTATAGAAACAGGCATGGGGCAATCTTTTGGTCATGCAACTCCCCAGAAAAGTTCGGCTACTTTTGATCAGCATTCCACCGTTTACGATAGCATTAACAATTATTATTACCAGCCCTTTTGGAAAGAAGACTCTTTATTCATCAAAGAATTTCGCCTCAATGGTCAGGATACCACTCACCAATTGACCCAATCCGTTAAATACATCATTGGCTCTGGACATC
>JAHDDN010000238.1 GCA_020629335.1 Chitinophagales bacterium
TTACTAGAAGCAAGATCAGCGAGCGATCCAACATTATTAATAGAGCAAAGAGCTGCTTTGGTATTAGCGGATGGTACTTTAGCAGATATTAATGGTATTACCAATGGAGTCAGCTTTAGGCATTTATCAGTAGGAGAGGAGTATTATTTATCAGTAAAGAGTAGAAACCACTTAGGTCTATTATCAGCCACTCCTTTTAATTTTAGTACCGCTCCTTCTTATGATTTTACTGCTGCACCGAATCTTTGGTCAGCAGATGCTTATGCCAAGCTTTTGGCAACAGATGTATACGGAATGTATGTTGGCGATCTAAATGATGATGGAGCCGTCACCGTGGCAGATTATAATGCCTACGTATTGGATGCAAGTGCGATTGAAGAATATCTAAATGGCGATTTAAATATGGATGGCATCATCAGTGTGGCCGACTTCAACAAATATGTAAGTAATGCCAGTAGAATTGGCTTAATTGGTATTTTATATTAACTATGTAGAAAGTATCGTTGGCCCTCTACCTCAATACATTCTATTTCTTGCTTAAAATTGAGATAAACTAATATGGGTCTTTTGGTATTTTTAGTTTTCACAACAATATAAGAACGGACCGAAGGAAAATCAACGGATTGTAACTCATAAGTAGTAGCTTCCTTAATAGGAAATTTATGTTCACCAGAGGCGGTTTGTAGCCCAACGAAATATTCATCAAAATGAATTTGTGTCTCTTGTCCTTGAGGAATGTTTTTGTATCTGCCCGATTGGTAAGGTGTAAAAGTTTTATCCAATAAATTGACATAAGAGCGAACGAAATTTTCATTCTTAGCAGTATACAATTCTTTAGCTCTGGCTTGTTCTGCCTTATCACGCTCTGGTAGATAAAATACGTGTGGCCCTATAGCCTCCGAATACAAAAATAAGAAGCGAGTATGCCCATGTTTATCATTGATGATGCGCATACGGGTAATCTCTTCTGGACTATCACTATCCATCAAGTCAAATACAAAGTTATTAACGACCTGGAAGCGAGCGTTGATGTGGTAATTAGGCAACCAGTCAATCCCATTTATTCTTAAGCTATCTCCCAAAATTTCTATGCTTACTTCATTTTCTGCCGTATAAGCAGAGAATAAGGTGTTTTGATAGATATTCGGACAGAATTTATAATGGTCTACTTCGTGGATGCTATTGAAGGAGCGATCTGTTTGGTAGGTATAAGCATCTTTAGCATCTAATGATAATAGGCTTAATAAAGCCACTATTAAAGTGAAGGATGACTGTAATACTTTCATGAGTTGCTTCTTTGATTTGCTAAATTGGACTTTAGAAGTCGAAGATTGTTTAGTAAACGATTCTTGAATGGAAATAAGTATGTATGGGGACAAAATTAATCATGGTTCAGGGTTTTTTGTTTTTAGTGTTCTTTATGTCATCAAGGCAAAATAGCGATTCCACATGATCTCGTTGGATAATTCGTTTAAGGCGTATTGGCGAGCAGCTTGTGCTAATGTTTTTCTTTTGGGCTCATCTTTAAGTAATGCCAAGATAGCTTGGCTAAGTGCTTCGGCTTTTGATGGTGGAACTAAAATACCTGTTTTGTCTTGTTCTATTAAGTTGTTAACACCGCTGATATCGGAGGCTATTATGGGTAAGCCAGCTGCTTGGGCTTGCATAATGGAAGTACTCATGGTTTCTCCTAATGTAGCATGGACGTATATATCCAGTTGGTTGACAAAGACGATTAAGTCCTGCTCATTGAGCATACCAGTGAAGTCTACTTGTGCTCTGATGCCTAATTCATCTGTGAGTGTTTCGAGTGAAGCACGAGTTTCTCCGTCTCCTGCAAAACGCAATCGAGTTTGTTGATAAATGGGGTCTTCTTTTAATAAGGCGAAAGCTCTGAGTAAAGTAGCATGATCCTTAGAATTGCTCATTCGGGCTTGCATACCGATCAGTAGGTCTTTTTTGTCTGATTGATAGGCTTGTGGTTGATAGAATTGGGCTATATCAATGCCATTAGGAATGATACTTGTTTTATTTTCCTTGTAGAAAAAGCCTAGTTTGTTTTTGGTTACTTCTTTATACTCTGGGGTGAGGTAAACGATTTGATCGCATATGCTAAAAGCATAGGCGCTTAATAACCAATCCTTTTTTCGTTTGATTTGGTGGGGAGTGTGTTCCACCATTATGAGTTGGCAATTAGGATTGGTTTGTTTGTATTTGCGGCAAAGGTATAAGTTGATTGGGCTGTGTAATAGAATGACATCGGGCTGAATTTCTTCTAAAAAAACAAGCATTTCTCTTTGGGTAGCTAAATCCCAACCTGGTTTTTTGAAATAATAACGGTGGTCAATATTCCATTCCTTGCATTTGGCGATGTACTCTTCTCTTAGTGCCTCAATACCATAAAAAATGGCGAAGTGTTGAGCCTTCTTATTTTGATCAGCCTCTATTAAGGAGAAAAAAACAGAGCCATGTCCTCCCAATCCACTATACAGTATTTGTACGACTTTTTTCATCAGTAGAACAAATGTAACATATAGTTGTTAGGTCTACAAAATTGAACCTATGAAATGGATGTATGCCGCATGGGGATTTATATTCCTGATCAACTATTTATCCTTCTTTTGGGCTTATTTTATGCAGAGTGATAAGCTGACGGATCTAATGTATAGCATTAGTTTTGTGAGTGTAGCGCTTGCTATACTGGTTTGGGGAGGAGATTATAGTTTGGATAAGATACTATTGGTGAGCATGGTGGTGATTTGGGGGATTCGCTTGGGGGCTTATTTATTTATGCGTATTCATCAAATGAAGAAGGATGATCGTTTTGATGAAAGACGGGAGAGTTTTATAGGCTTTGGTATGTTTTGGACCTTGCAGGCTTTGACGGTGAGTATTGTTATGATTCCAGTGATCATTTATTTGGGCAAGGAATCGGTTTCTTTAGGGTTTCTTCATTATCTCGGAATGGCTATGTGGTTGTTGGGTTTAGTGGTGGAAAGTGTGGCCGATCAGCAAAAGTTTGCTTTTAAAAGTAATGAAGCAAATAAGGGACAATTTATGAGAAGTGGTATTTGGAAGTATTCTCAACATCCTAATTATGCTGGAGAGATGCTATGTTGGATTGGGGTATTTCTTTTCTGTGTGCCTGCTTTAGTGGGTTGGGAATGGCTAAGTATTATTAGCCCGATTTGGATCGTCTTTTTATTGTTGTTTGTGAGTGGTATTCCTTATTTGAAGAAAAGTGCGAATAAAAAGTATGGGCATTTGGAAGCTTATCAGGATTATAAGAAGAACACTCCTTTGCTTTTTCCTCTTATTTCTTAGGATATAAATTAGTTCATAAAAAAACCAAAGCCCGATTAATCGGGCTTTGGCCATATAGGGAAAGTTACTAATCATTTCCTTCTTGTCCTAAGGCTGAATTGACTTGAATGGCTTTCCCCTTGGAATGATAAAACATTAATATTTTAATCATCCCTTTAAATAGGTGTACATCGTTTTTAGTTTATTATTGTTAGAGGTTGCAATGCAAGGTCTCTACAATTTTTATCCGTTCATCATTCTTACCCCTCTGCCCTTCGGGCATCTCCCCTGTGAGAGGAGAAGGCTTAGGGATGGTAGCGGTATGTGGCGGCCATGCCCTGACTTACGGAACTTAGCTGGACGTAGGCTGGCCACGCAGTGGCAGACAAGTACAGCTTAGTGGAGTAGGAAGGGCATAGCCACATAATAGCGGACAGCCCGACCATGCGCCTTCGGCGAATGATTAATGCATAATGATTAATGTTTAATTGGCTCGTGCTACGCACTCGCTTTTACGAGCGCATGGAAAGCCCCAAATACAGAAAACGAAAGAAGTGGGTAATTATTTCGTGTGAGGATAATTAGTAGTAATTTAGGTAAGTAATGTCAAAAAGCTTACATTCCAAACAAAAAAGGTATGGCAATAAAGGCAGTAATATTTGATATGGATGGTGTGTTGGTGGATACGATTAAGTATCATTATTTGTCGTGGAAGCGATTGGCGGAGCGATGGGGATTTGAGTTTACTTTGGAGCATAATGAATTATTGCGAGGAGTGAGGCGGCCTGAGTCTTTAGATTTGATATTGGATTTAGTTGGGATTGAAAAAAGTGCGGAGGAGAAGGCGGCATATTTAGAGGAAAAAAATGAGTGGTATTTGAATCGGGTAAAGGAGATGGATGAGCGTGAAATATTGCCAGGGGTGATTGAGTTTTTGGATGGTTTAAAGGCGGCAAATTATCGTTTAGCGGTTGGTTCTGCTAGTAAGAATGCTTTTATTATTTTGGAGCAAGTAGGCTTAATGCCTTATTTTGAAAATATTATTGATGGGAATATGGTGGTGCATTCTAAGCCTGATCCAGAAGTGTATATTAATTCTGCTGCGGCATTAGGGATTCCTGTGAATCAATGTGTGGTATTTGAAGATGCGATGAAGGGTATTGCAGCTGCTAAGGCTGCTGAAATGTACGTGATAGGAGTGGGAGATGCGAATATCTTAACAGAGGCGGATGAAGTCATTGCTTCTTTTGAAGAAATGAGTGTAGCGCGTATTAAAAAGATTGTTCCTATCGTTTAGTTTTGATTTCTCTTTTTAAGGCGTATTGCTTGCGACGTACTTTAAATTCATCTTTAGTGATTTTGCGGCGGAGGTATACATACATTCCTCCTCTTAATGGCGTAGCAGGAGTGATGCGATTAAACTTGCATAATTCGTGTAATTGGATGCCATATTGTTGAGAAATATCTCGAATGTTTTGTCCTTCTTCTGCAAGATGTACTTCCAAACCTTTTACGCCTTTTTTGCGCTTGTATTCTAAGTAGATATTTTCGTATGGGTCGAAAGAATCGCCATTTGCCATATCGTTAAACTCCAAGATTTCTTTTGCTGTGAAGCCATAAGTCATGGCTATTTGTCGAGGAGAAACTTCCTCATCATATTTTACACATTTTACGCCATTATTGAGCGTCCAGTTTTTTGGTCTTAAGTATTTACTTTTCGAGCTGGCATGGCGGCTTGACTCTTTGATGCTATTAGATTTGGTAGCATAAGTATTGCTTGGTGCCTTATCTTTTTCATTAATATTACTAATGAAACGGCTTGCGTCAGAGGATTTCTTAGAATGTCTTTTATGTTTTTTCGCTGATTGATAATTTTCATCCAATTCCTGAAATTGAACATAATCACTATTGGGAGCCTCTTTTGCAGGAGGCTTAGAGGTGACTTTTTTAGAAACTGCGGGCGTTTGAGTAGGCGCTGGTTTCGTGTTTGTTTTGTAAGAAGGTGGCGGTGTTTCTTTTATTACTTGTTTTTGTGTAGGTGCTTGATTAGTATTCGTTTGAATTTGCTTACCATAGTCTGTATAAGACTTTGTGATTGGTGCAGTAGAAGTTCCTTTTGATTTAGTGTAAGGCGCTGATATTGGACTTTTTGCTGATTGGGTTGCTGCTTGAGTTGTTTTGCTATTGTGATTAGTCGTTGCTTTATTGCTATAAGTTGTGGTCTGAGCTTGTCTATCAAACCAAGTTCCTGAGCTTTGCGTATTAGATTTTCCGCTTGCTTCGTAAACAATGGAATTAGTTGTACTAGGCGTGCTTGTTACTTTTGGCTGTTTAGCCATCTTTGAGCTGGCATACTGTGTATTATGATGATTACTTTCTCTTCTAACGATAGGTTCTGGTGTTGGCTCAATATCCTCTTGTGGGATCATGGCATAAAAATCCATATTATAGAGTTCAAATCTTTCGATAATACTGATCAATATCTCTGCATACTTAGGATTAGTGGCATAACCTGCCTTTTTTAGTCCTTTAGACCAAGCGACATAGTCAAATGGATTCAGATCAAATAAGAATGCATAACGCTGCTTAGATAAGACAATGGCGTGATCTTGATAGGAGTGCAAAACACTTTCATAAACCCTAAAACACTCTTGAGGTGCATCATCATCGTGACGGTAGCCAGGGCCATTCCAAGTATTATGGCATTTGGCTCCAAAATGATTATTAGCGTTAGTAGCCAAAGCACTACGACCGTAATCTGACTCTAAGATGCCTTGTCCTAATTTGATACTAGCAGGAATCCCTGTTCTTTGCATCTCGCTGATAGCAAAGTCTTTATATTGGTCAATATAAGCCTTACCTAATGCCATGATGTCTGTCTTTTGCGCAGATAATACATTAGCTATGCACAAAAAAACAAGAGTTAAAGTAAATGTTCTTAACATAGTCGCAATCAGTTAATAATCAAACATTAAAAACGCTAAAATACGCCATTATTTCGGATAAATAAAATTTATTTGCAAGTGTTGGAAATAATAGCTGTCACTTCAATTTCCACTACTAAATCTGGATGGATTAAACGATTGACCTCCACCATAGTAGCGGCAGGATAGATTCCTTTGAAATATTCTGCATGGGCTTTGCCAATAGCCTCCCAATCGTTGATGTCCTTAACATATATACGAGTACGAACGACATCGGTCATTGAGCCACCTGCTTCCAAGATAGCAATTTTAATTTTTTCGAGTATAAATTGTGCCTGTTTATAAGGATTTCCTTTACCGATAATATCATCTCATCTACAGCTGTCGTACCTGCTACCTCTATCATATTGCCTACTCTCACCGCACGAGAGTAGCACACTTGCTCTTCCCAAAGCGTATTGGATCGTATATTCACTCGTTTACTCATGCTCTTTGATTTGAAGTTGTAATCGTAGTTTACTAGCCAATCATTCAACTTAATAGCAGCAAAATCAACTACTTAGCTAGTGATAGCCTTTACTTAACGTCTTTTTTTCTATTTTTGTGCTTTCTTGCATAAAATTTGCAGTACAAGCGTTTATGAACTCAAACAATTTATCAATTGTTAAAGTTAGAACGCAAAACCGACTTACTTTTATTTTTTTATTAACACAAATTAAAGAACATGTACAGAACGCACACCTGTGGTGAACTTAGAAAAGAGCACGCAGGACAAGAAGTAGCCCTTAGCGGCTGGGTGCAGCGCACCCGTCAATTCGGTGGATTAACATTTGTAGACCTGCGAGATCGCTACGGCATTACGCAATTAGTTTTCAATATGGATACCGACGCCGACTTGTGTGCAAAAGCTAATGGCTTAGGCAGAGAGTACGTTATTCAAGCAAAAGGGAAACTCGCTGAAAGAAGCAGTATCAACCCTAATTTACCAACTGGTGATGTGGAAGTTTTAGTAGATGGAATGGAGATTCTAAATGCAGCTAAAACTCCTCCCTTTACAATAGAAGCAGATACCGACGGCGGAGATGATATCCGTGTCAAGTATCGCTACTTAGATTTGAGAAGACCAACGCTTCAGCATAATATTATCTTAAGACATAAGATTGCACAAGAAACTCGTCGCTATCTTTGCGATAATGATTTCTTAGAGATAGAAACACCTTTCTTAATCAAAAGTACGCCAGAAGGAGCAAGAGACTTTGTCGTTCCTTCTCGTATGAATGCAGGTCAATTTTACGCCCTGCCACAATCACCACAAACTTTCAAGCAGATTTTGATGGTAGCCGGTTATGACCGCTACTTCCAAATCGTTCGTTGTTTCCGTGATGAAGACCTTCGTGCTGACCGCCAACCAGAGTTCACACAAATAGACTGTGAAATGTCTTTCGTGAATCAGGAAGACGTACTCAATACTTTTGAAGGCCTACTCAAACACATCTTCAAATATGTCAAAAACTACGACTTAGGAGAAGTAGAGCGTATGAGCTATGACGATGCCATGAGATTATACGGTATTGACAAGCCAGATACACGTTTCGACATGACCTTTAAGTACTTAGAGGATGTAGCCAAAAATAAAGGCTTCAAAATCTTTGATGAAGCAGAAGCAGTAATTGGTATCGTAGCAGAAGGTTGTGCGACACACTCTCGTAAACAATTAGACGCCTTAACTGATTGGGTAAAACGCCCACAAATTGGCGCTAAAGGTTTAGTATATGTGAAGTGTAATGAAGACGGAACTTTCAAATCCTCTGTAGATAAGTTCTTCTCACAAGAAGACCTCAAAGCATGGGCTGATAAAGCAGGTGCCAAAGCAGGTGATTTAATGTTAGTCTTATCAGGCGGTTTAGACAAATGCCGTAAGCAATTAGGCG
>JAHDDN010000239.1 GCA_020629335.1 Chitinophagales bacterium
GAAATGGGCAACAAAAATACGCCAGAGTCGTTCTGAAAAATATAGATAAGACAACAGATATTGTTAAAAGTGCAGATCAAAGATATCAAACTAAACTGGGAGCTACTTTCAAAGACCTTAGTAGTGATGAGCTAGCTCAAATAGGCATTCGAAATGGCGTGTTAGTAGATGATATAAAAGACGGAGGCGCTATTAAGAATGAAACAGCTATGCGAGAAGGCTTTATCGTACTTAAAGTAAATAATGTCTCTATTAGAACGGGAGATGATATTTATCAAATATTAGATAGAATTCCAGACGGTGATGGAGTAATGATAGAAGGGATTTATCCTGGAGATTATAGAACGCAAATGTACGCTTTTAGCTTAGATTAAAAATAAAAATTTCGTATTAGATTAAGTCCATTATTAAGTTGAAAGGGGCTGTCGATTAGACAGCCCCTTTTGTTTTATTGTAAAGTTCAACAGTGTTTTATCTGCGTTTTTTCTTAGCCAATGGAAATTTCATTTTATAGCTTACCTTGACATCTCCTTTAGATATTTTCTCTAATTTTCCTTTCATCATTCTCCTTTTGATAGGACCAAGATAATCAGGGAATAGGATTCCTTCTATATGATCGAACTCATGTAATATCACTCTGGCAGTAAATCCACTGAAATACTTCTCGTGTCGATTAAAATCTAAATCATAATAAGCGATTTTGATTGTTTCCTCTCTGTTTATATCAGCATTAATCTTAGGAATACTCAGACAACCTTCATTATAAGGCCATAATTCTCCTGTTTTTTCAAGGATTTCAGGATTGATAAACGCTTGTACAATTCCTTCTTCTCCTTCAAATTCCCCTGGATCTTCATCTAATATTTGCTTACTATCTACTAAGAATAATCTAAGAGATAAGCCAACTTGAGGAGCAGCTAATCCGACACCGCTAGCAGCATACATGGTTTCAAACATATTGTCTACTAACTCTTTTAGATTAGGATAGTCTTTGGGTATTTCTTCGGCCACTTTTCGTAAAACTGGTGTGCCATAGGCCACAATAGGTAAAATCATTAATTCTTTTTTAAATTCGCTCCATAAAGGACTGTAATATAATAGTCGCACTTACTTCATCTATGAGTGCTTTATTTTGACGTGCTTTTTTGCGCAATCCACTATCGTATAGTGTTTTGGCTGCCATTTTAGATGTTGACCATTCATCCTGTCTATGAATGGGAGTATTGGGAAAAGCTTTTGTTAATTGCTGGATAAATTGCACTATATTCCCCTCTATATGAGATAAGGTACCATCCCAATTTACTGGCTCTCCAATCACGAAAGCTTCTATTTCCTCCTCTTTCGCATAATTAACAATGAATTCGAGTAGTTTTTGGTTTTCTACGGTGGTTAAGCCCCTTGCTATAATCTTTAAAGGATCTGTCACAGCCAGTCCAACTCTCTTCATTCCGTAATCAATTGCCATTATTCTTCCCATTGAGTGCAAATATAAGTAATTGGATAGAATTACTTAAAAAGTCTTTTATGCGCTCAATATCCTAGTTGTAATTACGTAAATTTAGACCCTAAAAATTTAAAATTTATGAGTAACAACTTATACGAAGATTACAAAGCTCAATTATCCAAAATATCTGATGTATCCCACTCTATTGGGGTACTTCATTGGGATCAGGAGACCTATATTCCCAAAAAAGGGATTCAAAAAAGGGCGCAACAAATCGCTACTTTATCGGGTATTGCACATGAAATGGCAAGCTCTAAGGGTTTGGGCGACTTATTAGTTCAATTGAGTGAGAGCAACAATCTTACTGATAATGAGAGGAAAAATGTAGCCGAAAGTTTAAAGAAATTTCAAAGAATCACTAAACTAAGTAAAGATTACATCATTCGTCTTTCAAAAACAACTTCTAAGGCTTTTCACGCATGGCATAAGGCTAAAGAAGCGGAGGATTTTAGCATTTTTGCGCCTCATATGAAAGATGTCGTTTCTTTGAAGAGAGAAGAAGCTGAAATGATAGGTTATGAAGGTCATCCTTATAATGCTTTATTGGATGAATATGAACCTGGAGAAAAAGCTGCTAATCTCGATAAATTATTCGCAAATGTGAAGGCACAATTAGTCGATTTTGTCCAAGAAATTGCGGCTAAAGATCAAGTAGCACATGATTTCATGGATCAATCATTTGACAAAGATGCTCAGTGGGATTTTGGGATTGATTTACTCCAACAAATGGGTTATGACTTCGATAAAGGACGTCAGGATATTGCTCCTCATCCTTTCACTACTAATTTCTCTGCTGATGATGTGCGTGTAACCACTCGTATTGACGAAAATAATATCGCTAATATGATATGGAGTTGTATTCATGAAGGAGGCCACGCACTTTATGAGCAAGGTTTATTGAATGAAAACTATGGCTTACCTGCTGGAAGTGCTATTTCATTAGGTATACACGAATCACAATCTCGACTATGGGAAAATAATGTAGGGAGAAGTAGAGCTTATTGGCAAGCTAATTTTTCTAACTTACAAGCTCGTTTTCCACAGATGGCTGGTGTGAATGCAGAGGCGTTTTATAAGGCTTGTAATTTAGTGAAACCGTCTTTTATTAGAACGGAGTCTGATGAATTGACTTATCACTTCCATATCATGATCCGTTATGAGATTGAGAAGGGGCTGATAGAAGGCAGTATTGATGTGAAGGATTTACCTGAAATATGGGCGCAAAAATATAAGGATTACCTAGGAATAGAGGTGCCTAATCATAAAATGGGTGTTCTACAAGATGTACACTGGTCGCATGGAAGTATTGGTTACTTCCCTACTTATTCATTAGGTAGTTTTTATGCAGCTCAATTTTATGCACAGGCAGCTAAGGATATTCCTGATTTAGAAGAACAAATTGCTGCGGGTAATATGCTAGGTTTGTTAGCTTGGCTGCGTGAAAATATTCATCAGTATGGCAAATTGTATAGCGCTGAGGAAATATGTGTGAAGATCACAGGTGAGCCTTTGAACTTCCAGTATTTCATGGATTATGCTCGTGCGAAATACGGTGATATTTATGGCTTAAATAGTTAGACATCGGCTTAGGGATGGGAGTGGTATGTGGCTTTTTAGTATTGAGTATTGGGTATAAAGTAGTGAGTATAATTTTTTCTCAATACTCATTACCCAATACCCATTACTATTTTAGCCACATAAGAACGGACAGCCCGACCCAATTTATTTTTGACCATCGTTGGGCCGACACACAGGTATGGCCCCTACATAACGATGGTCAAAAATAAATTGGGGAAGCCCCCAAAATAAAAAAACAGCTCTTATAGTAGAAATACTGTAAGGGCTGTTGTTTTTAGGCTAATCTTTGTCCATGCTACTACATTTCAAGAAGTTTTGTTTATAATACCTTGTTCTCTCCTTAACATTTCCTTAAATTGAGATATTAAGTAATGCTTAAATAATATCTTAACTTGAAATCTATACAAACATGGGTTAAAATGCTGTTTTTGCCAGTGTTATTGATTCCCGTCTTAATGGCTTGCCATTCTTCTCAAAATAATAATGAGGCCAGTGCTGAAAAAGCTGAAATGTCTGTTCAACAACTGATTCTTCAACTTAATACCGATAATATTGATGTGGTGCTTGCGGATCATCAACATTATGATATGAAAATGGTTAAAAAGATAGCTCCTAATCTCAAAATGTGGGTGGTAAGGGTTCAGCATAAGGCAGATATCTCTGTTGAGAAACTGCTGCTTGATATCAAATCGCATGATTTTGTAACGGAAGCTCAAACAGATAAGAAAATACAAAGCCGTGAATAAGGCTATTATTGATATTCTGAACTCATTTAAAGTTTTTCTGCTGGCTTAGAAAATAGTTGATTTTCAGCTTCATCATAAAACTTTAAATGAGTTCTCTATCTCCAACAAATCATAAACAAATTAGAAACAAGATTTAACAATATCCAATTAAAAAAAATTTAATGAGAACATTTACTAACTTTTCTAAAATTTTCTGTTTCCTGAGCATTTTGGCGCTCTCCATAGCTGTTCAAGCTGATACGCCTTATGTGAGTAATCAGGTAATGGTACAATTACTACCAGATCGTAATATTGATAAGGTAGTATCAGATCTCTGGAAAATGGGGATGAATGATGTTACGATTAAAAGAACGGTTTCTAAGCATATGAGAATATGGTTATTAGAGTTTGACGAGACTGAATTTAATGTAGAAAGAGCGATGGATTTCATCTATAATCAACAAGATGTATCTGTGGTTCAGCCTAATCACTATATTGAGCAAAGAGTCGAGCCTAATGATCCTAATTTAGATGAATGTTGGCATTTCCCTATAATGGATGCCGCAGAAGCTTGGGATTTTGCCACAGGAGGTACAACAGCAATGGAGGATGAGATTGTCGTTTGTGTCGTTGATGGTGGATTTACGGATGGTCATAATGATTTACAAGATAACTTATGGATCAATGATGCAGAGGCTAATGGTACCAATGGGGTAGATGATGATGGAAATGGTTATGTAGATGATGTGTATGGCTGGAATGCTGATAATAACAATCCAAATGTATTTGGAGGATTTGTAGGACATGGTGCTACGGTTTCTGGTTTTATTGGGGCTGATGGCAATAATGATAATGGCATTACTGGAGTCAATTGGAATGTAAAAATCATGACGGTTCCTGGTGGTGGTAATGAAGCAGCAGCATTGTCTGCTTATGCTTATCCTTTAGAATTGCGTAAAATGTATAATGAATCCGCTGGAGATGAAGGCGCTTTTGTAGTGGCGACTAATTCTTCTTGGGGAATTGATTATGGTCAGCCATCTAGTGCTCCTTTATGGTGTCAGTTTTATGATACTTTAGGAGTATACGGCATCTTAAGCGCAGGAGCTACAGCTAATGCAAGTATTAATGTTGATACACAAGGCGATTTGCCAACGGCATGTAGTAGTGATTATTTAATCTCTGTAACTGCATCTAATAATGCTGGTAATTTCTCTGGCTGGTCTGGTTATGGTGAAACAACTATCGACTTAGCTGCTCCTGGTGATAATGTTTATGGTTTATCTAATGGCAATGGCTATAGCCCTACCAGTGGTACTTCTTTTTCTACACCATTAGTAGCAGGTACAGTCGCTTTATTATATTCTGTTGATTGCTTGGGATTAGCTCAATATGCTTCTTTTGAACCAGGGGAAGCAGCCTTAACTGTAAAGCAAGCGATCTTAGATGGCGCAGAGACAGGCGATACTTATGAAGGGCTTTGTGTAACAGGTGGTAATTTGAATTTATTAGGTGCCGTGGAAGCTTTACAAGAATTTGATTGTAGTGGTAGTGGCTGTTTCGCTCCAAATGGTTTAGCGGTTTCGGAAGTAGGATTAGATGGTGCCCATGTCAATTGGAATGGCTTAGGTGATTTTGATGGCTTTAATCTTAGTTATAGTGTAGTAGGAACTGGGGAATGGACAGATATTGAGCAAGGGGAAGAAGCAGTAGTCTTAGAAGGCTTAACACCTTGTACTGAATATGAAATCTCTTTAACCTCTGTTTGTGGGGAAGATAGCAGTGAGCCGAATGTCATTATGTTCCAAACAGATGGATGTTGTGATGCGCCAGTGGAGGCTATTTCAACTTATGAAGAAGATACTGATTTAACGATTACTTGGGATGCAGTAACAATCGCCGAAACATATACACTACAAATCGCTCCAGAAGGTAGCGGTGATTGGACAGAATACACTTCTGATATGCCTTCTGTTTTTGTAGACGGATTAGATGAATGCACTACCTATGATGTTCAAATCATGTCTAACTGTGGTGGCTTAGATAGTGGCTTCGGTCCAAGTATTCCTTTAACAACAGGTTGTGGTGCTTGTTTAGATGGCGAATATTGTGAAACCGATATTGCAGATAACTCTTATGAGCATATTTCGAATGTTACTTTAGCAGATATTGATAATGATAGTGGAGAAGATGATGATGCTTATGGCGATTATCGTGAGATTAGCACTGACCTTACAGTAGGAGAATCTTATGATGTTTCTGTGTCCATTGGTTATTCTGGACAGGCTTATGATGAGCACCTTAGAATTTGGATAGATTTTGATCAAAATGGATCCCATGATGATGATGAAATCGTATTCGAAGAAATTGGTTTCCAAGATTTAGCAGAAGGTACATTGACAATTCCTGATGATGTTATTTTATCAGGCCCTACAAGCATGCGTCTGGTGGTTAGTGGTGCTGATAATAGCGGACTTCCTGAACCATTCGCTTGTGATGCAGTACCTTATGGTGAAGCAGAAGATTACTGTGTAAATATAGTTGGACTTTGTACTTATTCCGCAGATACTGAAAGTGTAGATGTGGTTTGTAGTGGTGAAGAAAGTGGTAGTGCTACCGTAATTCCTTCAGCTGGTGAAGTAGAAGATTATACTTACAATTGGCAAGGAATTGATAATACAACTAACACTTTAACGGATGTTCCAGCAGGTATCTATACTTTAGTCATGTCTGATGGCGATTGTGAAACAACAGTAGAAGTTGAAATTGAAGAACCTAATGCTTTAGAAGCAACTCCTTCTTCAGAAGATGCTAATGATGGCCCTAATGGAGTCGCAATGGTTGAAATGAACGGCGGTACTTCCCCTTATACTTATGAGTGGACAGACTTCCCTGATGTAAACGAGGATACAATAGAAGATGTAAGCCCTGGAATTTATGAGGTAACGATTATGGACTTCAATGGCTGTATGACTACTGCTACTGTAGAAGTAAGTTGTGGTATCGCTTTAGCGAATGATTTCTTAGCTCCAAGCTGTAATGATGGCGAAGATGCTATGGCAACAGTCATCATTGAATCAAGTGGTGGGGCTGGTGATTATACTTACGAATGGGAAGATTTCCCAGATGAATCTGGAGATATGATTGAAGGCCTAAGCGCAGGTAGCTATACAGTGAACGTTACAAGCGATGATGGTTGTGGTTCTTCTATCACCATAGACATTCCTAATCCTGATCCTATTTCTGCTACTAGTTCAAGTGAAGATGCAACAGACGGAGATAATGGAACCGCTTCCTTAGAGGTAGAAGGTGGTACTGGTAATTATACTTTCCAATGGGCAGACTTCCCTAATGAAACTGGTTCTACAGTAGAAAATGTAGGCCCAGGCACTTACTTCGTTGAAATCACAGACGACTTAGGTTGTGAAGCCTTAGCTACGGTGATCGTAGGTTGTGGTATTGACATCAGTGCTTCTACAGAAGATGCAGAATGTAATGGTGCGGAAGATGGTAGCATCAGTGTAGATGTTACTGCGGGTGGTACGCAAGAATTAACTTACTCATGGGATGGCTTAGATAATACAACAGGCGAAATCGAAAGCATCGGTGCAGGTGTTTATGAAGTAACAGTTAGTAATACACTAGGTTGTTCTGAAAACTATACTATCATCGTAAATGAGCCAGATGCAATCGACTTAGATGGCGAAAGTACTGATTCAACTGATGGGGAAGATGGTACAGCTACTGTCAATGCTGATGGAGGTGCTGGCGACTTCTCTTACAATTGGGAAGATTCTGATGCAACTGGCAATACTTTAGAAGGTTTAGGCGCTGGCGATTATACAGTAGTAGTAACAGACGGCAACGGTTGTGAAGAAAGCATCACGATCACAGTAGAAGGAGCTGGTGTAGCTATTGAAGAATTAAATATCGCAGGCTTGGAAGTATATCCAAATCCAGCTAAAGATCAGTTATTCATCAATATGAATGAAAGCATTGACCAAATTGAAATCATCAATATCTTAGGTCAAAATGTTCAAACATTCACTCAAGTAATGACTCAAAACACAATAAACATCGAAGCATTAAACGCAGGTGTTTATACAATCATCTTAACGGATGGAACGAGTCAATCAGCAGTGAAGTTTCTTAAGCACTAAGCATCATAAACAAGTTCAGTAAATAGAGGGAGAAATGCAGCAATGCGTTTCCCCTTTTTTATTTTGGGGCTTCCCCGATTATTTTTTTGGCCATTGGGCCGACACATGGGTACGGC
>JAHDDN010000240.1 GCA_020629335.1 Chitinophagales bacterium
TACTTACTTAACAGCCTCCTTTAGGACGAAATGCAAATCCCCAAGAACGAAATCCATTTTTATAACTTTCCAATATTAATGATACGGGCTTTCCAATAATGATATCTAAAAGTCCATCGCCATTTATATCTTCTAAGCCAGACAAACTAAAATCATCGCCATAATATTGTTGCTGAATATTATCTATAGGAGTTAAAATCAACTGTTTATTTTTCTCAACATAATATATTCCCTGCCATTTTATTTCTTTAGACGGACCAAATTTTTCTACATCTTTTGATTCATACCAAGCCTCTGCTGTTACCTCTGCTAAAAAACAATCCTGCTTTCCAACATAATTATAAAGAGTTACTTTTTTATTTTTAGTATTTTTAGGTGTTTCTAAAACGGATAGATTCAACCATTCTGGAATACTTGTTTCCTCTAAACCAGCTTCTTTATAATATTTTTTGCTATCTGACTCAACAGCCATGCTGGTAATAAATAATGGCTCCATTGCTGGTTTTTTATGTTCGATCCAAATCAATGGTAATACATCTCCACAAACATTTTGAGAATCTACTATTAATTGAGCATCTTCTATTGGATGATTTATTTCTGAACCTACTGCGTACAAATTTATATTACAGTTTGGTCTACAGGGATAGATTCCATTCATAAATCCATACTCTAACCATGAATCATAAATTATCGTTTTTTCGTCGCCATACTTATAAAAAAAATCTTCTCGCTCTCTATCAATAGCAGTATTTTTATCCCATCCTAAATTTATTTCGTATCTAATCCCATTATCGGAAGTAAGGTGTTGCTTTGAAATATTTGAATAGTCTATTGCTTTAAGCTCTTGGGCAGTATTATTTCGTGTTTGTAACTCTTCCTGTTCTTGAGTCTTTTCAACAAATTTATTTCGCTCCTGTCCAGTTTCAAAATTCTGACAGGAAGGAAATAGCCAACATACTACTAATGCCACTAATCCCAATATTTTCAACTTTAACATCATTTGTTGTTTTTTCAATTTATTTGCACAATGTGCGCTTAGACACTCGGGAAGATAGTTGTTAGTTTCAAACTAAAACGATCAATATTAGATTTTGGCTTTGCCGTTAGACTTGATGTTTAGGAAGAGGCTTTTGATGTGTGGATCTAGTGTCCATTGGCCTTTTTTATCTTCGTAAATGATATTAAGGATTTTGCCGTATTCAAGATATTGAGCGATTTCTTGCATTTCAAAATTGTAGTCGCTGGCTTGCTCGTTAAGGAGAGTGAAGAGAGCTGACTTTGGAATGCTGTCACCGAAGATGACGAATTGGTTAAAGAGACTTCGGGCTTTGGGACTATCAATGCCAAAACTTTTGATGAGTTTGTCTACCAATATTGGGTATTCAAATTGCTCTGCCATTTCCCAGAGATAGACTTCCCACTTGTCTGGATAATGTCGGGCTTCTGTGTAAAATTCATTGATTAGAGCGTGCCAGTTGCCTACTACTGCATTGAGTCGTTTGAGCTCGAAGTTTTTGAAACCTTTTGCTTTGAACCACATATAAATTAACTCATCCTCCCAATTGCGAAGGCTAATCATATTGCTTTTTTCGGCTTTGATTAATTCGTGTAGTGTTTGGGCATTATTGCCAAGGAGATTTAAGAGTTGTGGGGGATGAATTAGAAAGACAATTTTGAAAGGAATTTCTTGGTATTCCTTGAGTAGTTTATTGGCTAATTTCAAAAATGCTAAGCAGTTAACTTCCTCCACTTGAATTAGGAAGATGGGAGCCTTTTTGGGATTTTCTTTTAATTCATCTATGACGTCATACTTGAAATCGATGAGTTCTTTTTGGGTATTTTTGTAGCTTTTATCAATGACTCTTTTGCCCAATGTATTTTGTAAAAATTCACTGATTAGCACGATGCCAGACATGGCGCTACCTGCCACCATTAGCAGACCTGACTTTTTGGATTTAATGTAGTTGTAATCGTTTGCTAAAAGCGGGCTCAAAATCTCGGTCGAATAAAGCTTAGATTCATAAAGGACTCGACTATGTGGATGAAGTGGTGCAATGGAAGGTGCTGAATGTTTTAGAATCCATTTAGCTGGATTTTTATCGCTATTTCCATTCTCAATGCGAATTTTATTAAATGGTTTTAAGGTAGCGAATTTAGTTTTTTCCTTTTTTTCTTGGGCTGGTATATTTTTCTTTTCTGCTGGAATTTCAAATAGCTCGTCTACTTGTTTTTGATTGAGTGGATCGTCGAGTTCTATAAGAGGTTTAGCCAACTGCTTCTTGTTTTCTTTGACCATTTGTATATTACCCAGGAGAATCGCTCTATTAAATTCTTTTCCTAATGCTTCTACGATAATTGATTCGTAGACGCCTAATTTATTTTCATCTAATGATTGATTTTCTGTAACATGTTTTACATAATCCACCAAGTAATTGAAGAGGTGTTTGCCAGCATTCAGGCTTTGAATATAACTCGGTATATGATTGATGCTGATTTTATCTAATGCTATTTGCATTTCAATGGCTGCATCAAAACATCTTACCAGTGGTTTATAATGGGCTTTTTGTTTGTGGTATAGATTCAAAACTGACTCTAAATATAAGGCTGGTTTCTTCTTGAGTTGGTTTAATTCTTCAGATGAACGCTCTGCTTCTATGCTTCTTTTCCAAAGGACTTTTAGGTGTTCGATATTCGCAATATCTTCCACATTAAATGCTAGGCCTATTTGTCGGGCTTTATGAATGACGTAACCACGAAGTGCTTTAAATTGTTGTTCTGCTTTTCTGTATTTTCTTTGGAGCGTCTCAAAATCTGCTAATTTACCTTTGGCTAATTCTTGTGAAGCTTCTTGTAACATTTGCGCCACTTCATCAAAGACATATTGCATTCTTTCCGTCAGCTCAATGGTGATTTCATTGCCTTCAATTAAGCCATCTAATTCTTCAAAAATATCGTTTTCGGTATCTTCTGGAAAGCCTTTGAGCATGTTAAAGTAAGGACTCCAACCTAACAAATGGGCCATCAGTGAGATACCTTCTTCTGAGTCTTTATCGATTTTTAGATGGGCAGGATTGAATAGATAACAAGCATCAGATTCTTTTACATCATTGGGGAGGAGCAACTTAAATTCCCCATTCAGATTAGCTCTCCAATCTTGATCTGGCTCATATCCACTGCTTTCTAATAGCTGAGTGGTGCGATCTTTTAAGTCTGTATTTAGAATATACCAACGTTCAATCAAAAAAATGCAGAGCTGATCACTCTTCAAAGCCTTTTGGTAAATAATCTCTTTAATTTTAGGCAGAGGCTCGGCTCTAAGGGCAGCAATATCTTGAGCGGAAAACTCCCCTAATTGGAGGATACGGCTTTTATTTCGGGCGTACACCTCCTCTATGATTTGACAACCAAAAGCATAGCTAAATTGATGAAATAGATTGGGACTCATAGGATCTATTTACCAAAGGTTAATCAATAACCTTCAAGTTGACACTTTAACAGTGGCATAAATTAATTAAATTCTGTCTATTTTCCTGCAAAAAACAAATATTTGTTAGGAAAATGTTTGATTTTTCCTCAGTTGAAAAAAAAATCACGCAAATTGGCTAGGAAATGGTTAATAGAGCTCATTTAAAGTTTTATGATGAAGCTGAAAATAAGGTGATTTTTCGTAGTTCAAGGCATTTTTGAGGTTCATAGCAGAGCTATGGGCCGATAAAATAACGCAGAAATACGGAAAATCAACTATTTTCTAAGCCAGCAGAAAAACTTTAAATGAGTTCATATAGTAGATTAAAAGGCTTCAACATTATTGTCTTATAAATAATGCTTCTTCATAATACCCACCTTAGATTATACTTACAATTGGTGGTTCGTCACTAGGAAATTTTTAAGTTTTCAAATTCTTTATCGTATTCTTTAATCATTGATTCCCAATCGTATTTCTCGACAAATTGTTGGGTGTTCTGTTTTCTTAATAATGCGATGTGAAAAAGCTGTCCTTGTAGGCGCTTGACCAACTCTTTTTCTTCTTGATAATAAAAAGTCGTATGATAAGCTTTAGGGCTATGCTCTGGATAGGCTAATCTGTTGGGTAATAAAGGAATACAATTGCAATACATAGCTTCTACCACGCTTCCTCCAAAAAAATCCTGAATGGAAGTCACCGCTAAAATATCTGATTTCCAAAGCAATTGGGCGTATTCTTCTTTAGAGGCCGCATAACCCCAATGCAAAATATGCTCGGATAATCGTTCTTTGGCTGCTGCAAAAATAGGTGGATGCTTCGTCGTCTGTTCTCCCATAACGATTAAATGAAATTTCATCCCTCGATCTTGTAAAGTAAATAAGGCATCAAAAAAGGCGACTGGATTTTTATCATATTCCCAACGATGATTCCAAACAATGGTTCCAAAACGCTCCTTTTCTTGCGCAGCATCTTCAAAGGCATCAAAGTATTGCAAATCCAATCCTAAATAGAGCACTTGACTCTTTTGGGCAATCAGATCTACTGTAGCCAATTCTTTTTTATCTGGAAACTGCCCTAAAAATTCAGGCAATGCATTTAGAAAACTCTCTTGATGATAAGCCGAATTAAAGAAGATTTTATCGGCTGAAAGTGCAGAGGTATAATTAATAAATGAATAGTGATTATCTCGCTTAAATGCCACATCCTGATCATTAGGTGACCAAGGATAAGTCAACTGATTCTCATGGAAATATATGGCTGTAGGTAAATGAGCTGTTTGGCTTCTTGTTAAGCTCAAAAAGGTGCTCAAATCCAACATATCAGTCGCTAAAATCAAATCTGCTTCAAAGTCCGACTCTAAATACATTTGAGCAAGCGTAACAGCTCCACCATGCATACGCCACTTCCAATGCCTACCTGGCAAACTGAAAATTTGAATTTGATGCTTAGAGAATTTCTGCAAGGCATCTGCCCACTGTTGATGAGAGCCACTGTAAAAAGGTTCTATTAAAGCGATTTTCATAGTTTACAAAGGTACAAACAATTTTTATTTGGGCGCATCCCTTCGGGTCAGGCTGTCCGCTCTTATGTGGCTATGCTACTCCTACTTTGCTAAGCGCTGCTTGTCTGCCCTGCGGGCCAGCCATCGCATCACTAAGCGCCGTAAGTCGCAGCATGGCCGCCACATACCGCTTCCATCCTTTGCGCATAGATTTTGAATAGACTTGTATAACACACTAATTTTTAATACATTTGATTAAATAACAAAAAATTATGAGGGAAAGCCTATACATAAGTAATTTTGCAGGAATTAAAGAATTGGAGTTGTCATTTACTTCTATTAACATATTGATTGGCCCACAAGCTTCTGGGAAAAGTGTAATTGTTAAATTGATGTATTTTTTTAAAAAATTCTTTTGCGAAATTAAAGATGGTATTGAGAGAGGTGAAAACAAAAGAACTATTGACAATAATCAAAAAGCAAAGTTCATTAAATACTTCCCAACCGAATCATGGCCTAAAGGAAGCTTTACTATTAAGTACCAAGTAGATCAAGTAGTTTTCACTATTGAAAAGACTCGAAAATCTACTCTCAAATTCGGCTATTCTGATGTTCTCATTAATACTTTTAATAATTATAAAAAAGTTTTTTCTAATTATAAAGAACAGCATCAATTCTCCAATATTCTACCCAAATTAAACAAACAGTATTATGATCAAATAAGTGAAGAACTATCTCCTATATCCTCTAATATGCAAAGATTTATTCCAGCAGGAAGAAGTTTTTTCGCTAATATACAAGCTAATATATTTTCACTTTTAAGCACTAATCAATCATTAGACCCTTTCTTAATAGAGTTTGGGGCTTTTTACGAACAATATAAAAGCTTGTTACAAAAAAGAAAACTACAGAAACAATCTAAAGATTTTGATAAAATCATATCTACAATTTTAAAAGGAAAGTATATTCGTAAGAGAGACAAAGATTATTTAATACATGATGATGGTAGAGTGATCAATCTCTTAATGGCTTCTTCAGGTCAACAAGAGATATTACCATTAATGATCGTCTTAAAAGCATTCCACGATTATCAAGTTAGTGAGAACAGAGGCTTATCTTTATACATTGAAGAACCAGAAGCTCACTTATTCCCAAATGCTCAGAAAAGTATCGTACAATTATTAGCACGAACTTTTAACTCAAATAGTAATTATCAACTTTTTATTACGACTCACAGTCCTTACATTCTTGCCGCCTTTAATAATTTAATTGAAGCTGGTCGACTTAACACGCACATCAATGGAAGTGGAGAAAAACTATACAAGATTGTTCCAGTTGAAGAAATGATTGATCCAAAAAAAATAATCGCTTACTCCTTAAATAATAGCAAGAAAAAATCATTAATTAATAAATCTACTTCCCTAATCTCTTATAACGATTTAGATGCTGTTTCTAATGATATTGCTGTCCAATTTGAAAAATTATTAGACCTAGAGTTTTAGAAATGGAATCAAAAGAAAAGTGTACTAAAACGACTGAAAATCCACTTATTAAAATTAAGGAAAAAACAAGTCAACTTATTTTTGTTAACAAACACAAAAAGTTAGTTAAGCTTGTTGAAGTAGACGGCTGTCAAATAGATGATGACGGTGTAAAGTGCGATTTTGCCGCTTGTATTGAAGATAAGGAATATTATATTGAACTAAAAGGTCAAGATATTCGACACGCTATTAAACAAATTAAAAGAACAATTCAATTATTGAGTGAAGCTCCTAAACATAAGCCTAAAATTTGCTTCGTGATTTGTAATAGAGTTCCATTGGCTTCTGCGCAAATTCAAAATATTCAAGTAGCTTTCAAAAGGGAATTTAATTCTAAATTGATTGTTAAAAGGTCGCCATATCGCTATATTATATGAACTCATTTAAAGTTTTATGGTGAAGCAGAAAAACTTTAAACGAGTTCTATAAATCAAAACAAATGAACGCTAAATTTTTAACCCTCCCTATTCTACTCCTCTTAACAAGCTTTACCCAACTTACTTATGGACAAATCGCTATAGGTACGGGAGGAGACTTAATGAGAAGTCGTATATATTTTGCCAACAATCAATTGTACTATTTAGGCATCGATAGTATTTCTACTAATGTATATACTGTCATGCCTAGTGATAAATATAATTGGAGTTATAGTACCAGCATTTATTTTCAAAAGCAACTGAGCTCTCATTTAATCCTTGAAGTGGCAATTGCTCAGAGCATGATAAAGGATAAAGTTAAGATAAACGAGTACTTTGATCCCTCCTCTCCTACTCCTTATATTTTTGAAGAGTACTCGAGTCTTCTAAATAATTATGGTGAATTGACAGAAATACCATTTCTAGGTGTCTTTCCTAGTATTACTGATGTAGTTAACGAAACAAATGAAATAGACATTCGGTTAAGAACTTTCAATATCCCGCTTTCCCTTATGTATACCCCCAATATCACTCCTCGATCTAAAATGCTATTCAAAATTGGCCTAAGTGCAAATCTCATTGTCAATCATGATATAGACACAAAACTCGAATTTCACTTATACGATATCAATGCCGAAAAGGCATTTAAATTAGTTCAAACAGCTCATGTATTAGGTATGGGATACCGCTTTTCTTTCTCAAATTCCAAATATTTCGACCTTATATTTCAAACTAGTACAAGTTTATATTCTATTTCTAATATTCAAGCATTTAAACCTTATGAAGATCAGTCTTCCATAGACGTTCCTCCTATTAAAAGAAGGGGCTTTGGTATTCAGCTGAAGTATTTTTGGGGGAAGCTTTAACGTTTTTTGCGCAAGGGATAGGAGCGGTATGTGGCGTAATGAGGCAGCTTATGGAGCTTAGGCAGACGCAGGCTGGCCTGCAAGGCAGACAAGTATGCCTTAGCGGAATAGCTGCCGAATAGCCACATAAGAGCGGATAGCCCGGCCCGAAGGGATGCGCCCAGAATAAAAAAAGGGTAGCCTTGAAAATAAATTCATGAGGCTACCCATCGCAATTAAAC
>JAHDDN010000241.1 GCA_020629335.1 Chitinophagales bacterium
CATCTCATCATCATAAGTAATTGAAGTATAAATATCCCCCTCTCGATGATACTTTATAATATTTAAAAAATCATCATATTCATCAATGAGCATTTTATTAGCTGTCGTTTCATTTTCATAGGAAGTAAGTAACCATATTCCTTCATTTAATGAAGGCTCTATAGCACTTGATAATAAATTATTTCCATATTCATAATTTTCTATTTTAGAAATAGAGCCTAATTGCTCTACTCTTGTAGGGTAATTATGCATATGCAAATCCGCCATTTCATCTATGCTGTCACAGGAGTAAGTATACTTGAATTCAAGACTCTCACCATTAACTATAGACATTTTCTTACCCATTAATAAGTAAGGGTAATCTGATCTATATGCAAAATTAGTACGAACAATCATTGGATTCTCTCCATTTTCATCGTAAGTTATTTCTTCTGTTCCAACTAAGTCAATTCTATCAGAAAAAAACTGATAATATCCCACTACAAAATTATTCCCGACTACACTATTGCCTTGAACCTCGCAACCACTATGTAATTTAGCAATTGTTAAGCCTATAGACTCATTCAAATTAGTTATATCATAAGTATTCTGAGTTTCTTTAAGTAATGTTCCATCTTCCTTATATACTTTTGAATTTTCTAACTGGCCTCTTAAGTGTGATTTACTACTGATAGGAGGAAAGGGATGGTCGTATACAATATAGTCAATCGGCTCTGTTTTAAAGGTGTCGATTATCTTTCCATTTCCTACTTCATACTCGGTAACCTCCTTATAGCCAATATGAGATCCTCCACCTCCAAGTATATTATTTGATCTTAACATAAGCATCTCACAGGTATGATATATACATGCATATAAGCCACTGTATGCACCTACACTTTTAGGTACATTGTAGTCATACCTTATATCGTTATACAATTTCCCACTTGAATTATTGGGATAGATACAGTCATTCAATTTATAATCATAATAGGTCGTCATATTATTAGCAGAATCCATTCCATCATAATAAGTTATATTGTTTACTCTTACTCCCCCAGTTTTTTCATACACGATATCAGAAATTTTAACAGCTTCATTTGATACATAACTTACATCTAAGTCTGCATAACCACAACTTCCTGTTGCATAAACTTCAAAAACTAATTCATCTCCAGCTTCAACATTAAAGCTCAATTCACCAGTAATAGTTGGTAAGGAATCAGGGTTTCCCGATCCTGGCACACCATAATGTTCATTGAGTATTATGTTATCAGGATCATTAGCATAATATGCTAAAACAGATATAGCCTCTTCATCATACCATTCAATTATTTGGTTACAATAACCCTCAGTTTCATCTAAATAAGGATAGAAAGTATAATCAATAGTAATTTCTTGATCAACATTAAAGATAATACTCTCATTATCTGTCTCCTCACCAGCATAATAAGAACTAGCCTCCAGCTCTACTGTTTCATCTACCAACTCATACATGATATCATCACAATCTAGTAATTTGCTATAAGTGTGAGATTCATAATCAAAAATGACACTACCTCCTGTAGGATATGAAATTCTATTTAACATTCCATAGTCAGCAACATTTTCATTGACTTCTCTATTGGCACCTCCTCCCCAAGTTTCAGTTTCATATTCTGATGTTGTATTTCCTAAAACTGTAAGTTCGACATCTGGAATAGCTGAACCATTAAAATCATTTGCTGATGCTCCATTAAAAAAACCCCAATGATCTATTTGATAAGAATCTTTACATGGTAAATACTCCCTATTGATATAGGAGAATTCATGTGGGTTCATAGCAGTACCGTCTGATCCGAATTCTTGAACACTATTTAAAAACAACCTATTACATGAATACTCATCTGTGGAATTACTACTAACTACTTCTGAAGTAAAAGAATAAGACTTCACTTTTGTTCCATTAACACTAATATTAATTTCACTCAACTTCTTTGCATTCATTAAATCACTTCTTACACCATCAGCGAAATCAAATTTAACAAAAGTATTAGTTGCTGTGCTTTCAATCGATTTTAAATAAACAGCTTTAACCGTTCTTTTATAATTTGAATAACTGTGCGAATATTCAAACACACCATCACAATTTAGCCCAGGATACGGCAAAGTCATTGATTCACTTCCATTATAGTTATAAAAGACTTTATCTTCAGGTTGATTTTTTTGATAAGTAAAAATAATTTTGTCTTGATTTAAGGCGCCATTATTAGGAGCAATTATCTCTGTCAGAAACCAACTTGAAACATATTCTTCTGTAATTGAAGACTGCGCATTATCTCCTGCTACGACACTGGTTCCACCTGAGTACTCTTTTTCTTCAAATATGTATTGGGTTCCGTCTTCTGTCCAGGCGATAAAGCTATCAATTCCATATGTTCCTCCTACCCGCTCTATTTTAAGATTTTGATGTGGAGTAATAAAAGTATACACACTATCTTTATCTAAAGTAAATGTACCACTATAACCATTAAAATTAAATTGAAAAAGATCCGGCATAGCATCCCTATTACCTAAAGCGATTTCATTATGATCATTATAATCTAAATTAGTTGGCCAATTATAAAGTCCATCTGGATTATCAGGAAAATACATCTCATTGTTAAGATAACCGACACTACTTCTATCATCAGGTATTCCCTGAACGGTTCTCGTAATCATGCCTCCTGCATTTAAAGCCCAACCAAGACCAACCCAGCTTGCTTCTTCAGCGACACGCACACCAGACGCATGATAACTAAGTTTCATTGGAACACTAATATTCTTTCCTTTTACAGTATAAAGAGGAATATCAATACCTGGAGTTCCTGTAAACTTACTGACTGGCACATTCGCCACTTTCGCTAAGGCAGCGGCCTCTGGTGAAGGGGGTATGATATTACTGACCATTTCGATCTGCCCCCACAAACTAATCTCTGTACAAAAAAACAGGATTAGTAATAAATAAAATTTGTTACTCATTTTCATGGTTTAAAAATTTAAGGTTTAACAATTAATATTACTCAATTTGGGTTTTTATTTATCTTATTTTTGGACATAGCAAGCCCATTACCTTTAGTGGGTTAAACGCTAAAGGTTAATTAGAATAGGCTAATTTCATTTCATCAATGCTGTACTATTACTCGCTGGGTCATACTTCTATTTTCACTATATAGTCTGAGTAGGTAAAGGCCATTGCTTAAGAATGAGCTTGGAATACTATTTTTCTCCTCCCCTATTTCACCTGCTCGAATAAGCACTCCATTGGAATTAAATAATTCATATCCATAGACTGCATTGTCTGCCGCTTTAATAGTAATTTCTTTATCCGCTGGATTGGGATAAACCAGCACTTCTTCTTTTTCTAATGAGGATGCTATATTAGTTATCGTATTGATCGTTTTAGTGTAAACAGAGGTATCATTACAAACTACCGCTCTTAGACTTACATCATAAATATCTAAACTCGCATACTCATGAACTGGATGAGTTTCTGTTGAGCTGGTGCCATCTCCAAAATCCCATAGATAATGACCGCCATCTATACTATCAGGATAAACATACTGACTCAAATTCGTAAAGCTCGCTACTAAGCTATCTAAGCCTACTTCATAATCTGCTTCGGGTGTCGTCAATAAGCCCATGCAGTTGGTCTTAATCATATACATATAGGCAGTATCAACCCCCAAACTATCTTGACGCCCCACCATCGCAAAGCCTCCATCGGGAGAAATTGTCATATCATAAGCGTAATCCGATAGACTACCGCCATAGTAGCGTCGCCACAATAAAGAGGGTTCTCCATTCACCACATCCACCTTAGCTATCCCTACATCTGCTTCACCACTTGGAAAAATATGGGTACCACAAGCCACAAAGCTACTATCGGCTAATTGGACAAGCCCCCATACTGCTGAGTCATTTAAAACTTCTATATCCCACTCCATATTCAAATCGGAATCAAACTTAAGGATCAGGCCTTCGCCACTATAGTCTGAAATAGGAGGATATGCTGATTCTCGCCTATGAAAAGCCATTGCGATCCCTCCATCATGAGTAGCTACCATATTATAGGGCGTATCATTTTCTCCATAGTCAATGATATTTTCACTAATGACACTACCATCTTCTCCATCTATTTTCATTAATACCGCATCTGCTTCCCCAATTGAATAGGGACTAAAATTAATCCAAATAGCCAAAATAAAATTACCATCTGAGGTAGGTACAATTGCTGTAATTTGGTTCGAGTCAACATTGTATTGAGGATAAGACATCTCAAACAGCTTATTTTCATCTTCATCAAGACGAACAATATACGGATATCTCTCTTCGTTTATCTTAACTAAGCCTCCGATTATAAAGCCATTATCAATGGTTGGAGCGACACTCCAAGCATTACTAAAATGATCATCTATCGTCAAAGTATAAAATGATAGACTATCGCATTCTTCATCGACTATTAATAAGCTTCCATAAAAAAAATACTCTTCTTGCTGAGGCACTGTTTCATAACGACCTACAATCGCATAATTATTACTATTGCCCTTACAAGCTTCTGTTGCCACCAAATCAATATTTAGTCCACTATTATCCTCATATTTATAATCCTTCAATTCAGTAATATTACCTTGCAAGTCCATATTACAGACTTGAGTATGCCACACATTATCACTACCATAGATAGTTGCATTTACAATCTTGAAGGTATTATCTTCATTTAATAGTATCTTCATACCATTATTATTAGCCGCATTCAAAGTATAAGTCTTTTCAAAGTACTTTTCTTGACCAAAAGTCATGCTATTGAATACACTTAGTATTAGTATTATTAAAGTATTTCTTTTCATTAGTGATTAATTTATCATTATTCAGTGATAACTATCTTGCCTTTTTCAAGGCTTTCTCCTTCTAAATCTATATGATAGTAATAAATGCCAGAAGCCAAAGCTGAAACCGATATCCCTTTAGTACCACTATCCTTAATAAACTGCCTATACATCAATCTCCCTTGTAAATCATATAAAACAAGTTCGACTGTCTCATTAGTATCTAAGTAAATATCTACAAATAGTTTATCTTTGGCTGGATTAGGATAAAGCAAACTCACTCTTGTATTTTGATCTTCTTGCCCCTTAAAGATAACATTTAATTCATCATCTATAGCATCACTTAAAAAGTCTGGTAATGGAGGTAGCTCTATTGGAAATTCCTCTCCATAAGCTAAATATAATATTGTTTGTGCATCATACTTAGCTCCACTTGTGCTGCTGGCCATTTCACGTATCATCATTTCTTCGGCGGCATTCATTTCCCAGAGTGCTCGGCCTTCCTGACAAACATTTTTGTAAAGAGAATAGATATTATAAATGTTCATCTCCTCTTCCGATAACTGATCCATTCCATCCAGTAATGACTCGGCCTCTGTATACTGTCCTTGCTCAATATAGTGCGGGATCAACATTCTATTGATTCGCTCATGATCGATGCTCTCTAATAAAGAGATGGCCGATGATTCATCATCATTTCGTACATAATGACGAGTCTTTTTTATCGTCTCTTTGATGATATCTTCTTCATTATCTAAAGCCTCTATATCCCCATCATCCATAATTCCACTGTAACTGCAATTCAGATCATACTCCGAAGCAGAAGGACAAATTTCAACAATAACCAAATTGGGATAATTAACAGTCGGTATAAAGGCTGATCCAGCTCTGGTAAAATAAGTGAAAGGTGTATCCACAAAAGATAATACTTCCCCAAAACTACTAGAGAAATCAAAAGTATTATCGGCTACCTTTGCTTCAAAAAAATTACAATTCCCCTGATTGGATAATATCCCCTCTTGAATAGGTGATGCTTGTGTATCGTCTTGTACTACAATAGCTGCTAAATAATCGCTAAAATCATTACAGGATATTTGGACATCTGGAAAATTTAAGCCTAAAGACCAAACCCCTATCTTGGCATTACTAAAATTATTCGAACTCAAATAACTCACTGGACTGATATTATTTAATAATATAGCGCCTAATGCTAGATTATTTATATCATTATACTGCACTTCAAAAGCACATGCCCTTAGAAAAAGACCAATCGTTTTAAAGCTATTCAAATTAGTACTAACATTAATCATATTTTCTTCTATCATCAAGCCTCCTACTCCACAGGCTTGAATTGCGATATCACTTCCTTCTATACTATTCTCTATAATCCTAATGCTATCATCTAAGGGATTTCCTAAACCATTAAAAACCGATACTCCTGTTTTACATTCCTCAAAAACGTTATTGTATATTTTAATGTCGGTCACTTCTACTGCTCGAATGCCATATTTATGATTTATAAATGAATTTGTTCCATCATTCCCATTTCCAATCTGCAAATAATCATAGTGCTTAAGCATAATACCCACTTCGCTCTTTTGAGTATTAGCACCTATTTCCGAAAAAGGAAAAGGAAGCTCATCAGTGAGAAATTTACAAGCGTCAATTTCACAAACAAAAGCTGGAGAATCAATATTCTTATTCACATACCAACTCAAATTGATCCCTTGGAAACAATTCTCAAGGGTCAACTCTTGAAGAGTCCTTACCACTCCTCCAGCAGTTTGATGCGCTAAAGGACTATTCACATACTCCTGCAAATATACAGAAGTAAGAGTTGGGAAGCCCGCTGTCGGGGATAAATCTGCTAAGGAAAATAAATTAAGCGCATCAATATCCATCAACGGTAGCTTCATCCCTGTCAAGCCGATTATGGCATCCTGGATAATAGTCGTATAATGATTATAAAATACACCATAATTAAAATTGCTTGGGCCATCCTCCCCTCTTAAGATACCTTCTCCTGGACCTTCTACTTGAATACCCTGCCAAACCGTACTACAAATCCCTCCGAGAACTGTCGGTTGACCTTGATAAGTTGTTGTTGCTAAGGTCCCCCCTTTCTCTATTAATATTCGACAATCTGGGGCAAAACTAATTTCCATTCCTTCTATATTCAAGCTAACGCCTGATGGAATAACTAAATCAACATCCATATAAATAGGCTCCCCTGGAAATACTAAACTTGACGATACAAAGGGGTTAGATGTAAATGTCCATTCTCCACTCGACTGAACGATATAAGCTGGTCGATCATCTACTGTCCCAACCCCAGCTAAAGAGCTAGTTGTTGGCTCTACCGTAAATGCAATCTCTTCTATACAAGGAATCGTATCTATAGGTTCTTCTGGACACTCTAAAGCTCCTGCGAAACAAATATCTAAAGGCGTTTGAAAATCACAAAACGAGCTAGTATTTCCAATTCCTAATTGACCTGCGGAATTGTCTCCCCACACCTTCACCCCTCCATCTGATTGAATAGCAAAGACATTATTCCCTGTTGGACGATAGGCTAAAGATACAACATCGGCTATTTCTGGCCCTACTATAGGCACATTGGAAGAAGACAAATCACAAACGCCAAAATTACTACCATCTCCACCATTTGATCCCCAAACCATTATATTACCATCTTCCAATAAGGCATTCGCAAAATCATAACCTGTTGCTATATCTTTTACTCCTATCAATCCAAGTACTGCTGTTGGGGTACTTACAAAAGCCGATGAACTTCCAATTCCTAATTCACCTGCGGTATTACTACCCCAAGATTTTACCGCTAAATCTGAAGAATGAATCGCATATGCTTGGCTCGCACCAGCTTCGATATTCGTTACCTCACTTAAATTTGATACACTTAATGGATAAGGATGGGGATCAGCATCATTTGTACCAATTCCCAATTCGCCATCATCGTTTAAACCCCATGATTTAACGCTGCCATCTGACAATAACGCATAGGCGCTTCCTCTTGCTACTGCAATATCAATGGCATCATTAATTCCCAAAACTTCTACTGGGCTTGAGCTATCTAATGTCGTTCCATTTCCTAATTGACCTTTATGATTTCTTCCCCAAGATCGAAGGCTTCCATCTTCCAATAAGGCTAAACAAAAATGGG
>JAHDDN010000242.1 GCA_020629335.1 Chitinophagales bacterium
ACCCCTGCTACAGTAGATGCTTTTTGCCCAACTGCTACATAAATACAGAATACAGGCTCGCCTCTATCGTAAAATTCTTTTTGATTTAAGATCGTATCAATCGCAACCGCTGTCTTACCAGTCTGACGGTCACCAATGATTAACTCTCTTTGTCCTCTACCAATTGGGACCATCGCATCAATAGATTTGATACCCGTTTGTAGTGGCTCACTTACCGGCTGTCTATAAATTACCCCAGGTGCTTTACGCTCCAAAGGCATTTCATAAAGCTCCCCCGTAATGGCACCTTTACCATCGATAGGTTCTCCAAGCGTATTGATAATACGACCAATCACTCCCTCACCTACTTTAATAGAGGCAATTTTGTTGGTTCTCTTTACGGAATCGCCTTCTTTGATCGATTCAGAAGAACCCATTAATACAGCACCCACATTATCTTCCTCTAAATTCAAGGCAACAGCACGAATACCGCTTTCAAATTCAATTAACTCTCCAGACTTAACTTTCGTTAAGCCATAAATACGTGCAATACCGTCACCCACTTGGAGTACAGTACCCACTTCTTCTAATTCCGCCTCAGTCTTAAAATTAGAAAGCTGCTCACGGAGAATCGCAGATATTTCATCAGGTTTTACGTCAACCATGTGATTTAAGTTTTAAATGTTGAATGATGCGTGTAAATAATTTGGGGCTTCCCCTTCGGGTCGGGCTGTCCGCTCTTATGCTGCTATGTGTTTGCTACTACACTAAGCTGTACTTGTCTGCCACTGCGTGGCCAGCCTTCGTTCAGCTAAGTTTCGTAAGCAATCACATGGACGCAGCATACCGCTCCCATCCCTAAGCCTTCGATTATTTCAATTGATTAGCAATACACTAATCAAATATAAAATGTTAGATTTAGTTATTACCAGCGAAGCTAGTACGCATTTTAGCCAGTTTAGCGGCAGCACTAGCATCATAGCGTTTGTCTTCAAACTCCAATATAAACCCACCTATTAAGGATGGATCTATTTCTATTTGAAATTCTACGCTTTTGCAAGCAGTATGTTCCATCACAAATTTTTCTACATGCTGCCTTAACTCATCACTTACAGCGCTAGCTGCAATTAATTTGGCAGAAGTAACATTATTGTGTGCTCGATACTGATCGACAAAATCCAATGCAATCTCTGGTAAATATGCCTCCCTTTTTTTCCTTACGATAATATCAAAAAATGACATCATCAGAGGGCAAAATGATTGGCTATATAGAGCATTCAAAACATTGCGTTTTTTATCCACACTCACTATAGGACTTTTCAACAATAGATATAAATCTCTATTGCTTTTCACATCTCTATTAAGAGTCGTGACATCCTTATGGACTGCTTCAAGTTCGTTTCGCTCTATGGCTAAATCAATTAAAGATTTAGCATACCTTGAGGCTATTCGCTGTACAGACATGCTTAGATATTAAGGTTTTCAACTTCCTTTTTAAGAAACGCTTTATGATCTTGTTCATTTGTTAATTCTCTTCCCAAAATCTTTTTGGCAAGATCAACGGCATAAACACCTAATTCATTTTTCGCTTCTGTCAAGGCTGTGCGCTTAAGATTAGCGGCTTCCATCTCAGCATTAGAGATGATTTTTTGACGTTCCGCAGAAGCCTCTTCTTTGGCTTGCGAACGTAAAGAATTACCATACTCCTTAGCATCTTTAATAATAGCAGCTCTTTCTTCTCTAGCTTCTGCTACCATTTTTTCATTGGAAGATTCCAAATCAGACATTTCTGCACGCGCTTTTTCTGCTTCTTTCAAAGAGTTTTCTATCGACTCTTCTCTGGCAGATAAGGCATCAGAAATAGGTCCCCATGCATATTTACCTAATACTACCCAAAGTAGTAGGAAAACAAGGGTTGTCCAGATGAACAAACCTGGATCAGGAGTAATAAGACTTTGTAATAAGATAGTAGTCATCGGCTTCTACTTTTTGTTTGACAAAAAATAAGATGCATTAACCCAATTAATGGATCAATATAAACAGCTAAATAAAAATTAGCTTATCGCTTACTCTAAAAGAGCTAAGCGATAAGCGTTTTTTATTTCAGCTATTAGATAAACATCGTTAATAGACCTACTACTACACCGAAAAGTGCAACCCCCTCAATTAGGGCCGCTGCTACAATCATGTTTGCACGAATATCACCTTGTGCTTCTGGTTGTCTAGCAATCGCTTCTACAGCGCTACCACCAATTCTACCGATACCAACACCTGCACCTAATGCAGATAAACCAGCGCCAATTGCACCACCAAATGCAGCAATATTACCGCCCACTTCTAATAAAAGCATTTCCATATCGAAATAGTTTTTAATTAATGATTAATTTATTTAATAGTTTCAGAGCGAATTGAATTCGCTTTTTTTGTTTTTTTTGTTTCTTAGTGTGCTCCATGCTCTTCATGACCGTGATCCGATACTGCCTCACCAATGAATACTGCTGATAAGATAGTGAATACGAATGCTTGTAAAGCGCCTACGAAAAGCTCTAAAACGTTCATGAATAATAAGAATGGCACCATGATTAATGAAGAACCTAATCCTGCTCCTAAACCGCCTAATTTACCAGCGATAAAAATGATACAAACCAAGCTCAATACGATAATGTGTCCTGCTGTAATATTGGCAAACAAACGTATCATTAAGGCTGCTGGCTTAATAAAGATAGATAGGATCTCAATAGGTACTAAGATGAACTTAACTCCTAAAGGCACTCCAGGTGGATTGATCAAGTGCGACCAATAATGCTTATTGGCACTGAAGGTAATGATTAAGAAAGTAATCAATGCTAAGGCCATTGTAAAAGCTATATTCCCTGATAAATTAGCACTACCAGGGAAGAATGGTACTAAACCTAAGAAGTTGTTAGCCCATATTAAGAAGAAAACAGTGCATAAGAAAGGCATATACTTCTTGTACTTACTGCCTAAGTTCGGTCGAGCAATCTCATCTCTAACGAACATATAAAGTGGCTCTACAAAAGCCTGTACCCCTTTAGGTGCGCCTTTATTTTTCTTATATCCTCTTGCTGCGGTAATAAAGATCAAGCAAAGGATAAGCGCACTTAAGAGTAAGCTGAATACATTCTTGGTGATAGAGAGATCATAATATTTTCCTCCATCTTTTCGCTCCACTTTACCATGATGATCTAAATTATAACCATCTACTGTTTTGTGTCCATGTTCAAACTTGCTCGACATAAACATTTTGAAACCACTATCAGGTCCATCAGCTTTGTAAAGCATCACTGGAAGTGGTAAAGATAAGTTACCTACTATGTGAAACTCATTTGCATCCGCAATGTGTCCCATAATTGTGCCTCCTATATCTAGTTCTCCGTCCTCATGTCCGTGCCCATCATCATGACCATGACCGTGATCTCCAGCCGCATGGGTATTTTTGCCATGATCATGTTTATGATCTGCTTTACCATGATTATGACCTGAATGGTCATGATTATGCTTGGAATGGTCATGTCCCGAATGATCGTGCTGTGCCATCAGACTCATAGGTAAGACCGATAACAATAATATTGCTACGAATACGGAAACTTTTTTTATGTAATGCTGCACTTCCACGTAATTTATTTTTAGTTTTTAACTCTTTTTTTAAAAACCACCGCAAAGGTAAGTATAACTTTTACAAAGTTAAAGTAATCTTCATAAAAAGTCCCTTATTTAAACATTCCAGCGGCTTGAATGGCATCTGCTCCAAATATTTTCAATATTTGTTCGATACTTTCCTTATTAATAGGCAAATCCAATGCGTTTAGGATGTCTAATTTTTCTCTAGTGGTCATGTGTATTGTTGTTGTATAGCTTGTTTTGTATTTGTTGGGTAAACAGACGAAATTCAACACTTCTAGTTCTCCCTCCAAAATATCGTCTATCATAACTGCCCCTGCATCAGAGTTAAAGTCTTGAAGATAGCCTAACTGGGTCACCAAATGCACCACAGGGGCATAGAGTCTTGTTAAGATTCCATCTGGGGCTTTTTGGATTTTTTCTACCTTCTCGAATCCCCTTATACTAACAATAATAAGCTTGCCTACGTTCTGCTTGATCCAATCTTTAAATACTTGAATAAAGCGATAAGAAAGTTCAAAGCCAAAATTATCTCTAAGACCGGCATCTCCTATCAACAACTCAGGCTCGCTGGGTAAGTGTACCGTTGGGAAAAAGTAAGGGTAGGTAGCACTCATTCGAACTGCTGAGGTAATTTGTAAATTATCTCCATTTTGTTCTGCAAAGAAGCGACTGTGCTCTACCCCATCTATCTCTACATCCACTCCCGAAGCAGCAAATCCATAGCTATTCAATGGGCGAGTTAAATAGGAAACGGGTTGTGATCCAATAATCAATTTTCTATTATCATTTAATATCACTGGTGCAAATAGCATCATTGGAATGGTCATATTAAATTCTGGCTCCTTATAATAGGACATCGGTCGACTCAATACAAAGCCTGTATTTTCTATAAACTCCTTTTCTAAATAATAGCCTCTATCTCTTTTATAGGTATAACCTCCGATTTCCACATTCCTAAGTGGATAGAACATATCATTGACCATGAGTGATAAAGCGAAGGAGTTGAGTAGGTCTTTAGAGATATTCTCTAAATGCTCTTCTCCATGCAGGCTTACTTCTTTGCCTAATTGTTTTTGATAGTATAATTCTCTGATGTAAGCTGAAGCAAACATTCCTCCTGATGCACCTGTCATCAAGAAGGTGTGATCCATTAGGCGGCCTTGTAAGAGGCTATCTAAACGTTGCATAACTGCCATGCTCCATATTGAAGCTCTTGAACCTCCTCCACTAACATTCAATACTACCATGGGAGGTTTTTCTTCTTTATCCCATATTTGACTCACCTTATCTTTCCAGTTCTCTAATATTTTCAAGGTGTGTTGTCTATCTTGTTCTATCAAGGAATCTGATGATAGGGCTTTGAGCCTTTCTTGGGAGTATTCTGCCTTTTCTGTGTGGTAGTTGAGGCCATAGGCCTTGTTTTTATAATTGAGGATGCTGTATTGCGAGGCCATGTGTAGAATGAATAAGAGTATCAGGAATACGGTGGTTCGCCATCCTCTTATCCAATAGTTAAAACTACCTGCTAAAGTCATTAATGTGGTAAAGCCAATAAATAAGCTGGCCCCACCTGGTATTTCGAATATCGGTATTTCTATTAAAAAGCCTAGTGATAATAGTATGAATATGGTGACGATTTGGATGACTAATACATTATAGTGGTGCTGGCGCATGACCGTGGTTAGAATACTTTCATCATAATGAGATACTCGACGGACGATTCTGGGACGCAAGCGATAGTTCATATAATAATCTACTCGCCATAAATTTTCTTCTTGTTTGAGTTGCTCCCATTCCATGTTTTTTTTCATCACGATGGCCTTCCTTTTATTTGGGCGTTCTCTTTTGCGAATCTTTCTTCCAAAGGAAAGTATGTTCTTATTAGTGAAGTTGAAATAGGCAGTCAATAGGAAAATGGTGATCAGTCCACCTAAGATAAACATCAGGATAAAGCTGGCGGCTGCTTCTACGATCTCAAATTCTTTCCTAATCTGACAGATATATATTTGATAGGAATAAACGATTGTAAAGAGAATGGGGATTAGGGAGTTATTAATGCAGAATACGAATAATGGCCGTTCTAAGGTTGCTAAGAATGGGAATCGGTCGCTGTGGATGATGTAGGACATTACTTGCCAACCCATCATAAATACACCGAAGGTAAGTCCAATGAGTAAAAAGCTCCATCCATTAACGGTCCCTAGATATTCTGGATCTAATAATAAGTAGGTCAATCCATAGTGATATCCGAGACTGCCTGTTACAATTCCGAATAATATCAACCAGAATAGCAATAAGAGGAAGTTACTCTTGATATGCAGTATCAGTAGTTGTATTGGGAAGGAGTAAAAAATACCCTCTAGTATTTTCAGGATACGAGCAGCCATTGGCTTTTGGGTTTTTATCTTTTTTATGGCTTAGGGATGGGAGCGGTATGTGGCGTCCATGACCTGACTTATGTAGCTTAGGCTCACGTAGGCTGGCCCGAAGGGCAGACAAGTGAGCCTTAGCGAAGTAGGAAGGGCATAGCCACATAAGAGTGGACAGCCCGACCATGCGCCTTCGGCGAATGATGAATGATGAACGATGAATTATAAATGGCTCGTGCTGCGCACTCGCCCTTACAACGCATGGGAAGCCCCCAATTGCCTATTTTATATTCTTTTGAATAACAAAAATGTGTCCAATTAGGTCGTTAGTGATTCAAATCAAACTGTTAAAAGCCAAATTCGTAGCAGCCTATGTCTGGAGTGGCATCTCTTGGATTGCTATCGAGATCAAACGTACCAGCTGTGGACGGATCGCCTTGGTCAATTACTGGGGCTAAAGCATTGAGGTGCAAATCGCCTTCGGAATAATCTATGAATAAGGTATCATTGGGCGAGGGATTGAAGATGCAATTGACAAAACCTTCGGATTCGGTATTATATTCTTCGTCTGATTTAATCAAACAGTTTTTGAATTCGTAATTAAAGTTGACTGTTAGATCGTCAGGTTCTAATTCGTCTAGGAACACTTCCTCCTCTTCGGTACCATCTATGATGCAGTTGAGCATATTTAAATCAAAAAAATCGGCCAGTCCGACGATGCTTTGCCCTATTGCTAAATAGTTGACTCCTCTTAAAATCGGATTTTTGTGTTGGACGAAAAAACTGCCTCTATTGGCGAAGGTGCAATGCTGGAAATTATAAAAGCCACCAAATTCTAAGTTGAGATTATTGAGTCCGCAATCATAAATCAGGGTATTTTCTGCTTCTATGGATGCTGTAATTCCCCAAATCCCGAAAGCGGACATATTTTCTATGATGACGTCTTTGATAAGGATATTGGAGCCTCCACTTTCTGCTAATGAATCGACTCTTACTCCCCAGAGGCCGTTTTTAATTTCGGCTCCTTGAATGACATTATCCACACTACCTCTTAGGATGTGTATACCTCCCCATTGACCAGGCAGATCTCGATAGCCCTCATCTAGTCGATCTCCTTGAAAGACGACCCTATTAAGGGAATCTGTTCCGCCATTGACTTCTAAGGTACCGCCTACGAATAATTGAGAACCTACATGGCTATAAATCCTCGTGCCTGGCTCAATGGTCAGCTTACAGCCTGGTTCTACATATATGGTATCGTATAGAACGTAGGGTAGCTCATTGGTCCATACTTCATCACAGATGGCGACATTGCCGAAGAAGTTGGCATTTTGGCCATAGGCTAGTAGATCTACATCTTGTATATTGCCATTGAGATTAAAGACGATGGAGTCTTGGATAAGGAAAGGAAGGTCTGCTGCATTGGGATCTACTGTAACTTCTACATATATATAGAGGCTGTCTTCTGCTTCGATGGGGACATTAGTGGCGGAAGTTACTGGATTTCCGTCTATATTTATTCTAAATTGTGATTGTTCTCCTCCAGCGAGATTGATGTCGCTGATTTGTACGTCTTCATTGTAAGGGTTTATGACTTTGAAGAATTTAGTAATGGAGCCTACTGTTGTAAAAACCGTATCAAAGGAGAGGGTATCTGTGGTAAATTCTAATTTTGCATCGGTATCATCTAAGAAGTTCTCTTTGTCGCAAGAGAAGGTTAGTAGTACTAAGAAGCTACTAACTAATAAAAACCAATTTTTGAAAGATTTCTTTGTCATCTAGTTGTTTTAGAGTTATGGAGCGTTAACTAAAGATGCAAAGGTAGGGGATTTAGTTGCAATAAATGGGATTTCTATTGCTTAAAAGAAACATTCTTTACCAACAAAATCAGGAAATTGTTCCTCATGTCTATTTTCTTCAGTCATACCTTCACATAACCACTCTAATGTCATTTCATCAGCAGAAGGAACAATGATAATAGTATCATTTTCTACTT
>JAHDDN010000243.1 GCA_020629335.1 Chitinophagales bacterium
ATAATCGCAAAAATCCTACAACTTAAAGTCAGAAACTTATAAACTGAACCACTAATAGATTTATTTCTTGAGAGGATTTGCTTATTCGTTGATTTCTAAAGGGAGGATTAACTCTACTTTGGTGCCTTGTGGTTTATTGGCGCTATCATATAGGTCTTCTACTGATACGTGATATTGCTTGCTTGGATCAAGTGTATTGAGGAGGTGGAGGCGGTCTTCGCTTAATTTCATCCCCATAGATTCATTGTGTGATTCGTGCTTTTGGTATTGAGCAGCTGCTTCACGGCCTATTCCATTATCGGTAATGTAGCAAAAGAGTTGGTTGAGTACGATCTTTATTTTTAAACTAAGGATGCGTTCTCCTTTTTTGTGCATGAGTCCATGCCAAATCGCATTTTCTAAATAGGGCTGAAAAAGGACTGGAGGAATTAAGGTTTCATTAAGATCCAAGGCAGGGTCAATTTGTACATCAAAATGGAAGTTGTTCTTAAAGCGTAATTGTTCTAAGGCGATGTAATTTTTGACTCTTTCTATTTCTTGATTTAGAGGAATGCTATTATGCTTTGAGTTTTCTAAGGTGATACGTATGAGTTTAGAGAATTTATGAAGGTGTTCCGCAGCGATTTCTGGATCATCGATGAGGATGTGCTTTTGGATAGAATTCAGTGTATTAAAGATAAAGTGAGGATTCATTTGTGCTCTCACAGCCTGTAATTTTAATTCTGCTATGTGGCTATTGAAGGCGGCTTTGTCTTTAATATAATTGACACGACGGGCATATAAGGCAAATAAAAATAAGCCTAATAATAAGCACATAGCTACTATAAAGTACCATCTTTTCCAAAAGGGCTGTTTGATAGTAAAGGTAAAGGAGGCAGGAGGATTGGTCCAGATACCATTTTTGTTTTTAGATCTAACTTTAAAGGTGTAAGTATTGGGGCTTAAATTGGTATAGGTAGCGCTTGTTTTTTCGATAGGAGGAGACCATTCTTCATCTAGGTTATCCAACATAAACTGGTAATCTATTCCTTTAGGGTTTCGGTGTTGGACGCCCTTGAAATCGAAGGTGAGGTAGTTTTTGCTACTAGGCAAGACTAATTCCGTGGGTAATTGATAGATAGAGTCAAGATCTTCGCTGTATTCTTTCCAGTTTTGGGATTGATTAAATAGCTTGATATCAGTGATGTGGGAATAAGGTGCAATGGGCTTTATTTTGTCTTCTTTAGCATCATAAATGACGGCCCCATTGATGGTTCCCATCCAAACTCTATCGAGGCTATCAATGCAGATAGCATTTTGGTTACATTCTAAAGGGGTAAATCCTTCTTCCTTACCATAGTGAATACTTTGAAAAATATTATTTTGATAGAAGTTTTGAAGATTCAAGCGTTCTAGTCCATTAGAGGTGCCAATGAGTAGATGATTCTTTTGTGCTTTTAGTAGATAGATTACGCTACTCGTTAGATATTTATTGCCAAAGCATTTAAAAGACTCACCATTATAGTAGTTTAATCCATTGGAGGTACCAAACCAGAGTCCTCCCCATTGATCTTCTTCAATAGCGATTACTTTATTACCACAGATGCCGTCTGTTTTATCATAATTGATAAACTGCCCATCTTTGTATTGGCTTATTCCTTGAAGGGTACCTATCCATATTTGTGCTTTACTATCTTCAAAAATGCTATAAATTTTATTGGAGGGCAGTCCTTCATCAATCGTAAAGCTGTAGAGCGTATCATTTTTAAGATATCGAATTCCACCTTTACTATTATTTTGATTGTCATTACTACAAGCAAACCACAGATCACAATTAGAATCTTCTAAAATTGCGTAAACAGAATTATCTCTTAAATCATATTTTTCAGAAAAGTCTTTAAACTGTCCGTCTTGAAATACATTTAGCCCTACTTCGGTTCCTATCCACATATCGCCTTTATGATCTTTTTGAATAGATCGAATAGTGCGATGGTTTAAGCCATCTTCTTGTCCATAGGTTTTTATCTCCTTTCCATCAAAGATAGAAACACCACCCTGAATACGGCCTATCCATATATTACCTCTATCATCTGTATCAAGTGCATAGACGATATTGGATGGCTGCTGACTATCAATATTAGTTAGCAATGCCATTGAAGGGACAAATTTATTCAGCCCTGTACCTCCAGTGGCGAACCAAAAATTATGTTCTCGATCTTCAAAAGCGTTTAGTAAATATCCATTGGTAAGGCCTTGTTTGATAGAGAGCTGAGTATATTCTGTTTGATCGTACTTGATGGCTCCATCCCCACTTGTGGTAAACCAGAGATTGTTTTTGGTATCTTCAGTAATAGATTGGATCGCTATATCTTTTTGATTGGCTGTTGGGCTAATCGTGTTGGGTAGCGATGCTAAGGTCCATTGATTATCACAATACTGGTAGAGTCCTGCATGAGTGCCCATCCAAATATTTCCTCCTTTGTCTTCGTAAAGGGCATTAATAGTTCCAAATTTATTGGGAAAATTCATACATTGAAATTGACCATCTTCATACTTGGCCAAACCACTTTGGGTGCCTATCCATATATGATTATTGCTATCTTCTAAAATACTAAATATCTTATTGCTACATAAGCCTTCTTGAATACTATAATTCTTAAAACAATCATCTTCCCTAATAATCAATCCTCCTTCTGTCCCGAATAGTAATCGACCGTCTTTCAATTCACAAACACTGTGTACTTGATTATTAATTAGGCTATCTTCTTGGCTGGTATAACTGATAAAATGCTTTCCATCAAAGCGACTGATGCCTCCCATAGTTCCTAACCACATATAGCCCGCTTGATCAAAAAGAAAAGAACGCACATTATTATTAGCTAAACCATGTTGTGCATTAAAACTGTTAAATGACTCTCCATCAAAGTTAAAGATACCTCCGTCTGTAGTAGATATCCAAAGGTATCCTTTTTCATCCTGAAGAATTTGAGTCGTTACAGAAGACAAACCTTCTTCCGTCGAATAGTTCTTGAAAAACATCCGTTGGCCGAAACTAAGTGTTGGCAGCAGTAATAAAAGGGATAAAAGTATAGTCCGTTTGGTCATCTAACATAAAAATAAACAATATTTATGATAGATGTTAGATAAATTCTAAAATAAAATAATTTAAGTTTTTAGGCACGTCCCAATAGATAAGCCCTAAAACCATCATAATCTGTATCCATCAAAATAGCTTCCTTGGTCTTATCCACTAATTGTTGTAAAGCATCAGGCAATGCGACTTTTTGTCCAAGTGCATCTTCTACAATATCTAAAAATTTAGCGGCATGAGCAGTGGCTAAAAAGATGCCCTGCATATCAGTATGAGTTGCTAAGAAATCTCTCATCCCTAAATAAGCCACGGCAGTATGTGGACAAGCAACATATTGGAAGCGCTCATATAGTTCTTGGATACCAACTACTGTCTCTTCATTGGTATAGCTATAGGCAGCGATGGCACTTCCGATCTTTGCTACATCTTGATTGTATAAGTCTTGAATTCGCTGTAGATTACTTGGATTACCGACATCCATTGCATTAGAGTGGGTAGGAACAGATGGGCGAGGAGTGAATACGCCCGTATCTAAATAGTTCTTGAAAACATCATTCGCATTATTAGCTGCCACAAAATGGGCAATAGGCAAACCCATACGTTGCGCAATCAAGCCAGCAGTTAAGTTGCCAAAGTTGCCACTAGGAACACAAACAGCTAATGGCTTGCTTTTATCTTTTAGTTGAGCATAAGCTCTAAAGTAATAAAATGCTTGTGGTATTAATCGTGCAATATTAATGGAGTTAGCAGAAGAAATATTCAATTGCGCTCTTAAATCTTCATCTAAGAAAGCCTGCTTCACTAAGGCTTGACAATCATCGAAGTTTCCTTTCACTTCTAAGGCGGTAATATTCTCTCCCAAAGTCGTTAATTGCTTTTCTTGTAGCACACTGATTTTCTGACTTGGATACAAGATAACTACTTCAATTCCTGCTGTTTTGTAAAAACCTTGTGCAACGGCTCCACCCGTATCCCCAGAAGTAGCCACTAAAATAGTCAGCTTCTCATTTGAGTGTCGAATAAAATAACTCATCAATCGAGCCATAAAGCGAGCACCAAAATCCTTAAAAGCTAAAGAAGGGCCGTGAAATAACTCTAATACACCTAAACCTTCTTCTAGCTCCACCACAGGCGCTTTGAAGTTAATAGCGTCATATACAATCTCTTTTAAAGCATCAGCAGGCACAGCATCTTGTAATAAGCATTGTGCGACTTGATAGGCCATTTCTTCAAAAGGCATCTCGCTTATATTCTCAAAAAAAGAATCGGGTAATCGCTGAATTTTTTCAGGCATATACAAACCATTGTCAGGCGGTAATCCTCTCATCACTGCCTGATCAATCAATACCTCTTCGCTTTCTCTTCTAGTACTATAAAATTGCATAATTGTGTTTTTTTAAATTTCCCCTTCTTCCAGGAGGGGCCAGGGGAGGTTAAATCAATTCCGCCCCTTTCGTATTCACCCCCGAAACATATAACTCTGCCTCAATTCCCTCTCTATCCAAGGTCTTTTTCATGATTTCGCCTACTTGCTCTGCTTGTACCTTGCCAGCCACCATTGCAAACATAGATGGACCAGAACCCGATATACCAAAGCTCATAGCCCCAGCATACATGGCTGCTTTCTTGACCTTGCTAAAGGCAGGAATCAAGGGAGCACGATAAGGCTCCGCAATACGATCCACTAAAGAATTGCCGATTAACTGAAGATCATTTTTATATAAGCCAGCCACAAAGCCCGCAATTTGTCCCATTTGATAAACGGTATCGTCTATTGGAATTTCTGACTTTAAAACTCCTCTTGCATCCTTAGTAAATATCTCAACATCAGGATGCACTAAAGCCACATATAAATTATAAGGACAAGGCAATTCTACAATATCCAAAGGATCATAAGAACGAATTAAGACAATACCACCCAGTAGGGAAGGGGCTACATTATCACCATGTCCACTACCACAAGCAATACGCTCCGCTTCCATTACAAAAGGCAATAATTCTCGCTTACTCAATGGATTACCCAATAAGCAATTAGCCGCCCAAACACCCGCTACCGCACTGGCAGCACTGGAGCCTAAGCCACTGCCCAAAGGCATCTTTTTTTCGATGCTAATATCAATGCCTCGTGTTTCGCCCACAGCTTTTAATAGCTCAATTACGGCGACACCAGCGGTGTTTTTCATGGCTTCTAAAGGAAGCTTTCCGCCATCGCCCTTGATGCTCACAATACGCACTTCGCCGACCTCATTAAAGCTGACCGTTACCTCATCTCCAGGCGCTTTAACCGCCATGCCCAAGACATCAAAACCGACAATCACATTCCCTACAGAAGCAGGGGCAAAAGCTTTCACACTCATGATTTTACTTTAAGTAATTACTAATCGTGATAATCTCTGCAAATACACCAGCAGCAGTTACTTCCGCTCCTGCGCCAGGTCCTTTGACCACCAATGGCGTATTAGAATAACGCTTCGTATGGAATACAATCATATTGTCGCTACCTGCTAATGGATAAAAAGGACTCTTCATATCCACTGCTTGTAAACCGACCTTCATTTTCTTTTTGTCAATGCTGGCCATGAATCGAAGTACTTTTCCTTTTTTAGCCGCCTCCGTTTGGAGAGCAGAAAAATGATCGTCATTTTTTTCTAAGGCCTCAAAGAATTGATCGACTGTTTTAGCTTTGACACAAGCTGCTGGAAGAATGTTTTCCACCTCAACATCTGCTGGGTTGACATGCAAGCCCATTTCTCTGGCTAAGATCAATGCCTTACGTGCAACATCCTTTCCACTCAAATCCTCTCTTGGGTCTGGCTCTGTAAAGCCTTTCTCCTGTGCCTCTTTCACAATCTCGCTAAATGGGCGACTACCATCAAAGCTATTAAATACAAATGACATAGAACCAGAAAGTACCGCTTCAATTTTATTAATTGCATCACCACTTTGCATCAAATCTTGCATCGTAGAAATGACTGGTAATCCAGCCCCAACATTGGTTTCATACAAGAATTTTACCCCATGCTTTTTCGCTAAGAAATTATAGTGGAGGTAATCTTCCATACTACCTGAATTAGCAATTTTATTGGGTGTTACGATAGAAATACTATTCGTCAATACCTTCGCATAATGCTTAATAGGGTAGGAGCTGGCCGTACAATCCACCAATATACTATTGGATAAATTCATATCGATCATCTGCTTGATGAAGGCAGCCAATTTTGCTTTTTCTCCATTTTCTGCTAATTCCTTATCCCATTTTTTGATCGTGATACCATCTTCATTAGTGAGCATTTGTCTGGTATTACTAATACCAGTTAATTTTACTTCTAATGATTGATGCTCTTTTAAGTATTTCGCTTGACTCTGAATCTGCTTTAATAAAGTCTTCGCAATTAATCCCGTACCTAATACAAAGATATTCACCGAGCGAGTATCAGAAAGGAAGAAAGTCTCATGAAGCACATTCAAAGATTTTGCTTCGTCCTCTTTCCCTACTGCGGCTGAGATATTCAACTCAGAAGAACCCTGAGCAATCGCTCTAATATTCACCCCATTCTTACCTAATGACTCAAACATACGTCCAGCCACACCAGTCGTATTTCTCATATTAGAACCAATCACAGCTACAACAGATAAATCCTTTTCAATGACCACAGGATCAATTTGTCCACTTCTTATCTCATACGCAAAAGCATCCTTGATAGCCGTTTTAGCCGCTGAAATATCATCAGGCTTAATCGCAAATGTGATAGAGTGCTCAGAAGATGCCTGTGTAATCAAAATGATATTCACCTTTCTATTAGCTAAAGCACTAAATAATCGACCAGAAATACCAGCCACACCAACCATACCAGAACCTTGCACTGTCAGTAAAGCAATTTTACCTAAAGAAGTAATCCCTTTTACTGGATGCTCATCATTGGCCTGTTCACTAATTAGTGTACCAGGGAAAGAAGGATTAAACGAGTTGCGAATACGCAATGAAATCCCTTTTTCTAATACAGGTTGTATCGTAGGCGGATGAATTACCTTCGCCCCAAAATGCGACATCTCTAATGCTTCCTCATAAGTCATCGATGGCAGCGTAAATGCCTTTTTTACTTTTCGAGGATCAGATGTCATGACACCATCCACATCTGTCCAAATTTCTAATACCTTCGCTTTAGTTGCAGCAGCCAAAATAGCTGCGGAATAATCAGATCCCCCACGGCCTAAAGTAGTGGTCACGGCATTCTCATTAGAAGCCACAAAACCACCCATTAACCAAACTCCCTTAGCACCTTTAGTCGCCTTGGCAATCTGTTTATTAGTTACCTCAAAATCTACTTTAGCCGCTCCAAAATCACTATTAGTACGTATCATATCACGAGAATCCAACCAAGTAGCCGTCTTCAAATGCTTTTTCAAATAAGCTGCAATAATGATAGAAGAAACCAATTCTCCATAACTCACCACACAATCCAATACACGAGGAGAAAGCTCTTTCACCAAATAAACCCCATGAATCAAATCCCTCAAATTCTTCGTCTTCTCCTGCAATTTAGCCAACAAAACCTTCGCCTCCGTCTTATTAAACAACTTCCCAATGGCCTCACTATGACGCTGATAAATCCCATCAATCACCGTATGATATTGATCATCTCCAGCCTGTGCCATCTCCGCCGTACTAATCAAATGATCCGTCAATCCACCAAAAGCAGATACGATCACGCCCACTTTCTTATGCTCCTTCAAAGCCGTAGCCACTATATCCTTTAGTCGCTTGATTCTATCCGCATTAGCCACCGAAGTGCCACCAAATTTCATCACTATCATTACTTTCTATTTTTATCATTACTGTAAAGTGAAGGGAAAAGTTATCAGCCCATATTTCCCAAAAACAGGGCCAAAAATAG
>JAHDDN010000244.1 GCA_020629335.1 Chitinophagales bacterium
GATCAAAAACAAAAGTGTAGAAAACCCACCAAAGCATGTCAGAAAATATTAGCTCTCTTTATTTGAGCTTGCGGAGTGGAGTGGAGTGGAGTGGAGTGGAGTGGAGTGGTCTTTGTGAGTAGATGCTTTTTGTACAAAGCCGTTTTTATTAGGATCGACTAAAGTCGAAGCTTACAATGTGGGCCTTGTCTACGACAACTTTGGCTTATTTCCATGACATTGGGCTAGTGCCCTTAGCATTATGAACAGAAGTTATATTGCTCAGCCTCTTTCGGCTAAAGCCTCAAGCTAGTATCGTAATCCTCCATTTAAGGTCGATGCTTTTTCCCTGCTTGCCAACGATTTTATATTCCTCCAATATTCCCTTTCAAGTGATCCTTTCACTTCGTTCAGGAAGACAGCTTTGCTAATGCATGGTTTTTTATGCTCATCGCTATGCGCTCATTACTCATCGCTAGTTTCGGCTTAGGGATAGAAGCGGTATGTGGCGTCAATGCAGTGACTTACGGCGCTTAGTGATGCGCAAGGCTGGCCCGAAGGGCAGACAAGCAGCACTTAGCAGAGTAGGAGCAGCATAGCCACATAAGAGCGGATAGCCCGACGGCTGCGCTTCGCTTGCAATGCGTAATGCATAATGATGAATGCATAATATTTTGGCTTGTGCTGCGCACTTCGCCCTACGAGCGCAGGCGGAAGCCCCAAGAATAACAATGAATTATGAATAATAAATGATAAATATATTGTAGTGGCCGACCTATGTGTCGGCCATCTCTGAATGTATCAATCACCTTGAAAATTACCCAAATAAAAAATTAGGAAAATTTGATCATTCTGAAAATTCTGATTCAGACATTATTACGACAAATACTTCGCCACAATCGGCATTCTTCTTCCCATACCGAATGCTTTAGGCGATATTCTAATCATGGGAGGAGTTTGGTAACGCTTGTACTCGCTCATATTGACTAAACGAAGGATGCGATCTACCAATGCTTTTTCAAAGCCCATGGCGACTAATTCTTTAGGGCCTTTTCTGTGCTCGATGTACTCAAATAAGACTTTATCTAAAATATCGTAATCAGGGAGAGAATCGGAATCTTTTTGATCGGGGCGGAGCTCTGCTGAAGGTGGCTTCGTGATGATGTTTTCAGGCATGACTTCGCCATTTCTATTGGCGTAGCGAGCGAGGGCGTAAACGTCTGTCTTGTAGACATCTCCGATGACGGAAATACCGCCGCACATATCGCCATAAAGCGTACCATAGCCTACGGCAGCTTCACTTTTATTGGAAGTGTTGAGTACGATATAGCCGAATTTATTAGAGATCGCCATTAAATAATTACCTCTGATACGGGCTTGTATATTTTCTTCGGTTACATTCTCTTCGGTGCCTTCGAAAGTTGGGCCTAAAGTCGTAAGATACTGATCAAAAACGTCTTGGATGGAAATGATGTCATAAGGGCAGCCTAAATTTTCGGCTAATTCGATGGAGTCATTCACGGAGTGATCAGAAGAGTATTTAGAAGGCATCAGAACCGCTCTGACATTTTCGCTACCCAATGCACGGGCGGCTAATTCTAAGGTGACTGCCGAGTCAATACCACCTGATAAACCTAAGATGGCTTTTTTGAATCCTAACTTACCAAAATAGTCTTTAATGCCCAAGACAATGGCCGCATGGATTAAGGCAATTCGATCTTTTTCTTGTCCATTATCTTGTCCATTATAGCTTTCAACAGCTTCTAAATCGTAGGTTTTGCTTTGTTCTTCGAAATAAGTCATTTCGTCAAAGACACTGCCATTAGGGCTCATGATTAAGGAGCCGCCATCAAATACGACTTCCGTTTGAGAACCTACATGATTGCAGTAAAAAATGGGTACTTGATAGCGTTCACAATTAGCTTTTAGGACGGCTATTCTGCTATCGGCATGATCGTAATCAAAAGGAGAGGCGGAAAGATTGAGCATGAAATCAGGCTGTTGAGGCATGAGCTCATCCATTGGACAAACTTTATAAAGTGGGTTTTCATTGCCAATATTCCAGATGTCTTCACAGATGGTGATGGCGATTTTTTTGCCTTTGTACTCTACCACTTTAAATTCGGTATTCGGCTCGAAGTATCGATACTCATCAAAGATGTCGTAGGTAGGTAATAAGGTTTTATGCACAACGGCTTTAATCTCTCCATCAGCAATGAAGTAGGCTGAGTTATATAAATCCTTTCCTTCTACCACTGGATTGACAGAAGGAGCGCCTAATACAACGGCAATTCCCTGACTAATCGCTTTCACTCGCTCAACCACCTCTTGCCCTTGTTTGATGAAGTCTTCAAATTCTAAAAAATCTCTTGGCGGATAGCCACATACGGCTAATTCACCAAAAAGGACTATATCAGCTCCATCCGCTTTTGCTTGTTCGATAGCCTTTTGAATACTTTGGAAATTGCCTTCAAAATTTCCAATGTGATAGTTTAACTGAGCAAGTGTGATTTTCATAAAAAATATTTTGTAATCTATTGAGAGGAGGTATTAATGAGATAACCCAAAATGGAGTTGAATCGTTTATCAAACCTGATTAATAAAATCAATCAAATTCATTGCCGAAATTAATTAACTTTAACACAAAAAAAGAGGGACGAGAAAATATCTCGCCCCTCTTTCTTGTTTGAATGAGTAAGTAATAGTAGATTAGAAGAAGATACCGACTCTCAAAGCAACATAAGATAAGGTCGCTTTTCTATCAGTACCAGAACCTAAAGGATCATTTTCTCCTTTTTCTAATACGCCAATAAAGCCGTTATTAAATATCAAAGCTGCAAAAGCAGTTGTATTAGGAGCTAATTGATATTCAGCACCTGCGCTTAAGGTCAAGGCTAAATTAAGTGGTCTTACCAATTTATTAGCTACTTCAGCTTCTACATCAGCTTGGTCAGTCCCAATAACTGGACTAACAAAATCACGATCATATCGGCTTCTCAAAACAAATGCAGGGGTGAAACCCACTTGGCCAAAATAGGTTAAGAATCCTAATTGATTAGTTCTTGCTTTGATAGTTAAAGGAATTTCTAGGTATTGATAGCGTAAATTAGTATCGTGTTTTTTAACTAATTGTGCTGGAGTAGTCAGTGTGTCAGCAGATGATGTTTCATAATTAGAACCAACATGCATAATATTAAGGCCAGTAGAAAATGCATAGCGTTCAGCAAAGTAAAAGTCAGCAATAGCGCCATAACCAAAACCGAGTTTACTTTTGGTGGCTATTTCGTCTTTATCATCTGATTTTAGCCAGCTAACGCCGGGAGTAATAGCGAAGCCCAGACGAAGGTCTTCGTCTTGAGCGAGGAGAGGGTTGATAAAAAGGAACGAAATCAGTAAAATACTCAATAATTTTTTCATAAGTTTATACGTTTTTAATTCGATTTTTGTAAGTGCTTATCTTGAAGTTATAAACAATTGAAAGTCAATCGCTTATAAATATCGGTCTGCGATTTTTTAACAAACCTTTAGACTCCTAATGAAATTACAAGTCACCCTTGTTTTATCGGTCCTGATGATACTAATGATAATTAGTGCCTGTAACTCAACTAATCACAAAGTTAAGCCTGATATTTCCCATATCCAAGTGCCTATTAAAATAAAGCGCTTTGAACAAGCTTTATTTTCAATTGACAGCACAAATTATCAAGCCAAAATAGAATTGTTGAAAGGGGAATATCCTGAGTTTTTTAGTCTTTTCGTAGGTGATTTGATGAACTTTGGCAACGCTAATGATCCTCAAAAACGTTATCAAGATGTACTCTTAGACTTTGTGACAGAGCCAGATATCAAATCACTTTATGATAGTACTTTATTGAAGTATCCTGATTTAGGGGGTTATGAATCAGAGATTGCTGAAGCGTTTAGGTATTTTAAGCATTACTATCCAGATCATTCAGTACCTCAAGTGATTAGCCATATCTCAGCATTTGGTCCTGCGGCATTTACTTATGATACCACACTGATAGGAGTGAATTTAGATAATTTCTTAGGGAAGGATTTTGAATTTTACGCAGCGACTAATAAACCTAACTACATTCGTCGTCGTTTTGAGGCTGAATATATTGCGCCATCCGCTATGAAGGTGTTTGCTCAAGGACTTTATGAAAAAGATCCTAATAAAAGTGAGCTGATAGATGAAATGGTTTATCAAGGAAAAATCATTTATTTTTTAGAAAGAATGATGCCTGATACGCCAGATTCTCTAATTACTAATTATTCAGGGGATCATCTCGATTGGTTAACTGAGCATGAGGCGCAAATTTGGGCCTTTTTGATAGAAAATGAATTGCTCTATAGCAAGGAATACAGAAAATACTCGAAATTTATCAATGATGGTCCTAATACACCTGGTTTACCTATTGAATCTCCAGGGAATGTAGGTGCTTGGGTAGGATGGCAGATCGTTAGAACTTTTATGGAAAAGTATCCAGATACAGCCTTAGACGCATTAATGGAAATGAAAAGTGGGCAAGAAATGCTGCAAAAGTCTCGATATAAGCCTGAAAGATGATACAAATTGTAATGAAATAGCAAGTATTTATATGAGAAGTTTAGTATATTGGCAGTAAAAATAAAATTAATATCTATGAATAAAATTTTAACACACTTAAGTCTTATAGGCTTATTTTTTATGATCAATAGCATGGGCTTATTAGCGCAAGAAAATGCGGCTAGTCACCAATGTTTATTTGATCATGCTATCCATACAAAATCAGCAGTAGATCCTCTATATAAATCAGCGGTTAATAGTGCTTTTGAAAAAGCAAAAGCCTATACGAAAACAGCCGACTTCCAAAGAGACATCAATGAAACACTCCGTATTCCAGTAGTCGTGCATATCGTCTATAAAGAGGATGAGCAAGATCTAAGCGATGATTTAGTGTTTTCACAAATAGATGCACTCAATGAAAATTTCAATAGAACAACTGCTGATACAGCTAATACAAGAGAAATCTTCAAACCTTTAGCGACTTCTGCAAATATCGAATTTTATTTAGCAGAAGTTGATCCGTTTGGAGATCCTACAGACGGTATTACTCGTACACAAACAAATACAGATTCATTCTTCAGTATATTAGATTTACTAGGAAGTGGTATTGATGATGTAAAATCAGATGATACTGGTGGTAAAGATCCTTGGCCTACTGATCAATATCTCAATATTTGGGTATGCAATTTAGCCATTGATTTATTTGGTCAAGAGTCACCAGGAGTTTTGGGATTTGCCTATCCTCCTAAGGATGTAGAAACCTATGAAGAAGCCAATTGGCCAGCAGGTACAGTGCCTGATAATTCAGAGGACGTAGATGGTATCGTTATTTACCATGCCGTATTCGGTAAGGATAATCCAGTAGGGGCATCCATTGATTTAGGTAACGGTCAAACTTTAGGAGATACAAATGGCGAAGGCCGAACAGCCGTTCATGAAGCAGGACACTACCTAGGATTGCGACACATCTGGGGCGATGGCGGAAATGCTCTTTTAGGAACGCCAGGTACTTGCGAGGAAGATGATGGTCTTACAGATACACCAAGTGCTACAGAATCTTCTCAACAAACTTGTAACTATGCAACAGATACTTGTGAAGACGAAGAAGACCTGCCACCTATAGGCCCAGATAACTATCCAGATATGATTGAAAACTACATGGATTATTCTACTGAGCAATGTCAAAATATGTTTACACAGCAGCAAGTAGAACTCATGCGTTCAGTATTGATTTTATTCCGTGCAGACTTATTAGAAGATACACCAGCGCCTACCACTAATAATAATTTGCCAACTTGGGAATACGATATTTATCCAAATCCAACAAAAGATTTTATTAATATCCAGTCAGCTCAAGAAAACCTAATGATCACTCTTTTTGACCTTAAAGGACAAGAACTAAAACAACTTAAATCAAATCAAGGCAACACAAAAATTGATTTAAGTAATTTAGCCGCTGGCGTCTATACGCTGCAATTAAGCGATGGCGTTCAAACAGTTTCTGAAAAAATAATTATTCAATAATTGGGGCTTCCCAATGCGCTTTTATAAGAGCGAAGTGCGTAGCACGAGCCAAAATATTATGCATTCATCATTATGCATTTATCATTAAAGCGAAGCGCATCGGTCGGGCTATCCGCTCTTATGCAGCTATTCGTTAGCTACTTCGCTAAGGTATACTTGTCTGCCTTTCAGGCCAGCCTACGTCTACCTAAGCTACGTAAGCCACCTCATTACGCTGCATACCGCTTCTATCCCTAAGCCAAGAAAAGCAAGCATAAAAAAAGGGCCAGCTAAAAAATAGCTGGCCCTTTTTGTTTTTCAATGTGTCAATTTAAATTCGCTCAATGTGAGCACCTAATGCACGCAAGCGTTTATCAATATTTTGATAGCCTCGATCAATCTGATGGATATTGCTAATGATGCTGGTGCCTTCGGCAGATAGTGCAGCCATCACTAAAGAAATACCCGCACGAATATCTGGCGATGACATATTCAAGCCACGCAAAGGAGCTTGACGATTCAAACCAATCACCACTGCTCTGTGTGGATCACAAAGAATAATCTGTGCGCCCATATCAATCAATCTATCCACAAAGAACAAACGACTTTCAAACATCTTTTGATGAATCAAAATACTACCCTTTGCTTGTGTCGCTACGACTAACATAATACTCAAGAGATCAGGGGTGAACCCTGGCCAAGGAGCATCATATACGGTCAAAATTGACCCATCAATAAAAGGCTTGATTTCGTAACTATCTTGAGCAGGAATATAAATATCATCTCCTCTGAATTCCATCTCAATGCCTAATTTTTTAAAAGTGTATGGGATATTTCCTAATTCACTTATCTGTGCATTTTTGATGGTTATTTCAGATTGTGTCAATGCGGCTAAACCAATAAAACTCCCCACTTCAATCATATCAGGCAACATGCGATGAGCGCAACCGTTTAACTCGCTAACTCCATCTATTGTGAGTCTATTAGAACCAACACCTTCTATCTTTGCTCCCATACTATTGAGCATACGACAAAGCTGTTGTAGGTAAGGCTCACAAGCTGCATTGTATAATACGGTTTGTCCTTCAGCCATGACAGCTGCCATGACGATATTAGCAGTTCCTGTTACGGATGGTTCTTCCATATGAATATAGGTGCCTTTCAAATGAGAAGCATCAATTCGGAAGATTTTATTAATATCATCGTAATCAAATCGAGCACCTAATTGCTCAAAACCTAAAAGGTGAGTATCTATTCTTCTTCGCCCTATTTTATCACCACCAGGTCGAGGAATGGCTGCTTGTTTATAGCGACCCAGTAAAGGTCCTAATAACATAACTGAGCCTCTCAATTGGCTGGCTTTATTTTGGTATTCTGAAGATTGAATATAATCTAAGTTGATTTCGGAAGCTTCAAAAGTATAAGTGTCATTATTAACACGTTCAACTTGTACACCAATATCACTTAAGATATCAATCAATTTATTGACATCCCTGATATCAGGAATATTAGAAATAGTAACTTTTTCTTTGGTAAGTACTGTTGCACAAAGTATCTGTAGAGCTTCATTTTTGGCCCCTTGAGGAATTAATTCCCCTTTTAATTGCTGGCCACCCACAATTTTAAACGCATTACTTTCCATTCTTTCGGTATGTTGACTTTCTTTTAGGAGGTCTGTTGTCTAGGTCGTTAGAGCGGCTATTCTTATTGTAAGATTTGTTGAAGCCATTTCGGCTACCATTGTTATTTCTGTTATAATCTCTTCCGCCTCTATCTCTATTATCTCGGTTATCTCTATTGTCTCGGTTGAAATTATTGCCATTTGAATTTCTACCAAAACTGTTGGATCTTCTATTGTCGTTATTAGATCTTCTATCGTTATTAGATCTTCTGTTGTCGTTATTAGACCTTCTGTCGTTATTGGATCTTC
>JAHDDN010000245.1 GCA_020629335.1 Chitinophagales bacterium
TAAGTTCCGTAAGCTACTTCATCACGCTGAGTACCGCTACCATCCCTAAGCCTTTCTCCCCTCACAGGGGAGATGCCCGAAGGGCAGAGGGGTAATAACGTTTTAACTTTTTGAACGTTAGTGGTTCAGTTTATAAGTTTCTGACAGTTAAGTTGTAGGATTTTTGCGATTATACAAGGCATTTTTGAGGCCCATAGCAGGGCTACGAAACGAAAAAATAACGAAGTAGAATCGTAAAAAGACAAAACTTGGGCTGTCAAGGACTAATAAATTGAACCATTAGAACGTTTTAATTGATTCAAGTTTTAGTATCCCTCAAAATTTTGAGGGGTTGTCTACAAGCAAAAGCCTTTAAAATGAAACACATTCTCACACTACTAACCTTCACAATCACGCTAAGCCTCAGCGCCCAACACACCCAATACGTCAATCCATTCATTGGAACAGGCGGACACGGACACACCTTCCCAGGCGCTACCATGCCCTTCGGAATGGTACAACTTAGCCCCGACACCAGGCTCACAGGCTGGGATGGCTGCTCTGGCTATCATTATAGTGATGAGTATGTTTATGGATTTAGCCACACTCACTTAAGTGGAACAGGCGTATCCGATTATGGAGATATTTTGCTCATGCCTACCACAGGAGAAGTACGATTAAATAATGGAGCGGATGGAGAAGCAGGTTATCGATCAGCCTTTAGTCATAGCAAAGAAAAAGCAAGCCCTGGTTATTACGAATGCTACTTAGAAGATTATCAAACTAAAGTCAGTTTGACCTGTACGGAAAGAGCAGGCTTTCACCAATACGAATTTCCAGCAACCAAAGAAGCCAATGTCATTTTAGACTTAGAACATCGTGATCAAGTATTAAGCTCCTCTATAAAAGTAGTTAATAATAGTAGTATTGAAGGACACAGACGTTCCAAAGCTTGGTCCGAAGATCAGCATGTCTACTTCGTGATGGAATTTTCTCAACCTATCATCGAGCATGGAATCATGCAAGGAGAAAAATTAGGCATTGGTTCTAATGAAGCAGAAGGTACCAATCTTAAAGCCTTCTTCCGATTCAATACCGAAAATGAAAAAGTTGTACTAGCTAAGGTCGGTATATCAAGCGTTAGCATAGAAGGCGCTCGTAAAAATCTGAATGCCGAAATTCCTCATTGGGATTTCAACAAAACAAAAACAGCCGCCGATCAAACTTGGGAAAAAGCACTCAGCAAAATTGATATAACAGGTGGCACCGACGATCAAAAAAGTATTTTCTACACAGCCCTCTACCATAATATGATTGCGCCTAATCTCTTCATGGATGTAGATGGGCAATATAGAGGAACGGATCTAAAAGTTCATCAGTCTGATCAACATCAGCATTATACTATCTTCTCTTTATGGGATACTTATAGAGCGACTCACCCACTCTATACTTTAATAGAACAAGAACGAACGAATGATTTTATACGTACCTTCTTAGCACAATACAAAGACGGTGGACAATTACCCATCTGGGAATTAGCTGGCAATTATACAGGCTGTATGATTGGCTATCACTCTATCCCTGTCATTGCCGATGCTTATGTAAAAGGCATTAGAGATTACGACACAGAATTGGCGCTAAAAGCAATGAGACACAGCGCTGAAGCGGATAAATTAGGCATAGCTGAATACCAAGAATTCGGCTATATCCCATCTGACAAAGAACCCGAATCTGTATCCAAAACATTAGAGTACGCCTATGACGATTGGTGCATTGCAATGATGGCTAAAGACTTAGGCAAAACGACTACCTACAAACGCTATATAGAAAGAGCACAATCTTATAAAAATATATATGATCCAAGCACTGGATTCATGAGAGCAAAACTCAATAATACTTGGTTTGAACCTTTTGATCCTGCTGAAGTAAACTTCAACTATACCGAAGCCAATGCTTGGCAATATAGCTTCTATGTACCACAAGACATTAGTGGCTTCACTCAATTATTAGGTGGCAAAGATCAACTCAATCAAAAATTAGATGCGCTCTTTACTGCCAATTCAACAACTACTGGAAGAGAACAAGCAGATATTACTGGACTAATTGGTCAGTACGCACATGGAAACGAACCCAGCCATCACATGGCTTACTTATATAACTATATCAACCGACCTTGGAAAACACAAGAGAAAGTCCAAACCATCATGGCTGACCTCTATCAAAATGCACCCGATGGTTTATCTGGAAATGAGGACTGTGGACAAATGTCTGCTTGGTACGTACTCAGTGCAATGGGATTCTATTCTGTCACGCCCACTCAAACCATCTACGCTATTGGAAGCCCAATATTTGAACAAGCTAATCTCAACTTAGAAAACGGAAATCAATTTAGCATCAAAGCGCAAAATATCTCCGACCAAAATATTTACATCCAATCCGCAGAACTAAACGGCAAGCCTTATCCTTATTCTTACATCCAACATGAAGACATCATGAAAGGAGGTGAAATGATCTTCGTCATGGGAGCCACTCCTAATAAAAATTGGGGCAGTAGTGATGAGCATATTCCAGTAGCAAGCATCAATGAAAATCTGATCATGCCCCTCCCCTTCTTCAAAGGCAAAAAAGTATTTGTAGATAAAGGAAGCGTTAGCTTAGGAGTAGCCATTCCAAATGCAACTATCCATTATACCTTAGATGGAAGTACCCCTACTGAAAAATCACCTATCTACCAGTCTCCTTTGGAATTGACAGAATCAATGACGATTAAAGCCATCGCAATAGATAAAGACTTAGGCAGGAGCCAAGTTGTGGAAGCTATTTTCAAAAAAATAACAGGGGATCGAAAAATCGAACTATTCGCTGAATATGCCAATCAATATTCTGGTGGAGGAGATAATGCCTTGATAGATTTTGAAATGGGAGGTGCAGACTTCCGAACGGGGCAATGGCAGGGCTACCACCAAGTAGATTTTGAAGCCATTGTAGATTTAGGGAAAATCGAGGAATTTGAAAAGTTGAGCACTAATTGCCTCCAAGATCAAAATTCTTGGATCTGGATGCCTGAATGGGTAGAATACAGTATTTCTCAAGACGGAAAAAATTTCGAAAAAATAGGCAAGGTAAACAATGAAGTAGATCCAAAACACGATGGCCCTATCATCAAAGAATTTACGCTCAATAAAAAGACAAAAGCACGCTACATTAAAGTAGTCGCCAAAAACAAAGGCCTCTGCCCAGAATGGCATAAAGGAGCTGGCGGACAAGCATGGATATTCACTGACGAAATCCTTATAGAATAAACCTACCAAATGTACGGGCGCACCTATGTGTGCGCCCTCCCGAAATCTGAGTGTGATCTCTGACTACACCTTTTTCATACCCAACTCCCGACCGATCTCTTGCAATACCCACTTACTAGGCAAGATGATTAAATTATCTTGATGATACTCTCCAATCTTCTTTTTTAAATCCTTAAAGGCTTTTTTTCGCTCTTTTTCAATCGTCAACTTCATGCATATTTGAAAATACTCTTTAGAAAACATTGCGGAATGATAAGCTTCTTTATCCAAAACTTTATCATATTTTAATGTCTTGATCAAATTATTGCATTCATTTAATGCCAAAGCACGATCTCCTCTACTAAAATAAATCAAACAATTAATCAATCGAAAATAAGCTGATTCTGGAAAGTCTTTTTTAGGCAATTTATTAGGCATTGTTTTTTCTGCAGACTTTCCCTCTCCTAGTAATAAATGAGCCATCGCCTTTATACATAACACTCTATTATGGGTTGTTTTACTCCCAAATAATATCTTTGAATACTTATTAATCACCTCAATTGCCAATTCATAGCGCTCACACTTGATCAATGCACTCAAGTAATTAAAAATAAAAGCCGACTTCTGATGAGGCAAAACATCTTTAATATAATTCATTCCTTCCTCAAAATAAGGCAAAGACGTTTCCGCTTTATTCTGCATAAAATAACTCATCCCTAAATTGATCAAGGCAGATGCCTTTTCTCCCTTATTATTAAAACTATACTTTTTAATCTTAGGTATCAAAGCCAACATCTTCTTATTAATATCAACTCTATCCTTATATACCGTTTGATAAGACTGAGCCTTCAACTTCATATAAATCAAGTAATCATCCTCAAAGTCAAATTCGTTTAAATAGACTTTAGAATCCTCTGATAAGCCCAAACTTTCTTTCGGCTCATACAAAATAGTCAAAATGGCATTCGCATACTGTATTTCGGCTTCTAATCTAGTTGATATATGAAAATAGTCTTTTGCTGATAGTGCTTTACAATCCCGAAGCATGGATTGGACTTCTTTGAAATTAGCTAAACTTACGGCATGATTATGTGCCAAATGAATCGCATACTTATGCGACACCTGAAGAGCCAAACCAAAATTATTTTCTTTTAAATACTCCTTTACTGCTCGTTTAGCCTCTATCTCAAAGATTTCATAAGAACCCTTAGATAGTAGATAATCTAAATATTGAAGGGAACAATAACTGGCACGCTCATTCAACTCTTTTGTAAAAGTTTTACTGGCCATATATCGCCTAATCCTATTCCCTAATAAACGTAATTCATTTCGCAACTTATTATCCTTCGACTCCGCATAGGCTTCCTCGAAAAGTAATACATATAGTTCTTTACGATTTTTCTTATCAGAGATATTCTTCCCTTCACATAAGTAAAGAAATAACTTCTCTAAACGTTGATTAGAATCGCCTTTTATCACAAAAGCTAAATCAGACCGTTCCTTCTCACTTAACAGCCCTAACAAATTAACAGTAGAATTCTTACTCAAAACCTTATTTATTAAATAATTATAAAAAAACAATTGCCTAAAATCTAAAACACCAAAAACAAATCAATTTGACCTTAAATTGTTTTTCTTATCACAAATGGCATTATTTAGATTTAAAATTTTGATGTAAATACCTTATTTTGGCGGCTGTATTTGGTGAAAGGCTCAATTGATCCATTGTTTTTTTTTAAAGTATCTATATCACACACCAATAACTTTCACCTTTTGTGAGCTGCTCTAATTAATGCTCACATTTTCAAAAGCTTCGGTAAGACTAATTTACCGAAGCTTTTTTTATGAAAAATGATATTTTACGACATTCATAAAAATAATCTCAGTAAATATAAGAATAATCCCACTTTATTCTTACCTTACTTCCCCCACCATACTTAACAACCTAACTAAATTAATACTTCTTTACCCCAATTCTAAATCAAACAAAGCGTGTTATGTTTTCTAGACGAAATTTTATTTTCAAGAGCCTACTTAGCTCTTTAGGGCTTAGTTTAAGTAATTTAAATAGCATGAAAGCTAAGACTCCAACACATGATGAAAAAATCAGTCCATTAGTCATTTCAACATGGGCACATGGTATGCCTGCCAATGATGTAGCATGGGACATTATCCAAAATGGCGGTAAAGCCATTGATGCAGTAGAACAAGGCGTAAGAGTACCAGAAGCAGATCCCAATTCCTCTTCGGTTGGCTATGGTGGCCTGCCAGATAGAGACGGCAATGTTACCCTTGATGCCTGTATCATGGACGAATTAGGTAATTGTGGTTCCGTCTGCTTCCTCCAACACATCAAACATCCGATATCCGTCGCGCGTAAAGTAATGGAAAAAACACCTCACGTTATCCTATCAGGAGAAGGAGCACTCCGATTTGCCTTAGATCAAGGCTTTCACAAGGAAAATTTACTTACAGAAGAAGCCAAACAAGCTTGGCTCAACTGGCAAAAAGAATCTAAATACAAACCCATTATCAATATCGAAAATCACGATACCATCGGACTATTAGCCATTGATAAAAAAGGGGATATCTCTGGAGCCTGCACTACTAGCGGCCTAGCCTTCAAAATGCACGGTCGTGTGGGTGATTCCCCCATCATAGGAGCTGGTATGTTTTGTGATAATGAAGTGGGGGGTGCTGTCGCAACAGGTATGGGCGAAGCGGTTCTTCGAACCCTTGGTAGCTTCTTGGTAGTTGAACTCATGCGCAGTGGTATTAGTCCACAAAATGCCTGCGAAGAAGCAGTCATCCGAATCACTAAAAAATATCCTAACTATAAAGACATCCAAATCGGCTACCTGGCCGTCAACAAACAAGGAGAACACGGGGCATATAGCCTCCATAAAGGATTCAATTATGCCCTACACCAAAATGGAGAAAATAATCTAAACGATGCCGACTATTTCTTAAAGTAGATTTTTTGTCTATTCAACTAAATATTTATTAATTGCTCCGCTTGTTCTAAGACGATTGCATTCCCATTGACTCCTTTATCTAATCGCTCTTTCGACTGATGCCCATTGGCAATCAAAATACAATGAACTCCTAATGCTTGAGCTACTTCAAAATCATGTAATGTATCTCCAATCAATACCACTTTTTCAGTATTTACTTGATGGGTTTTCATCAGCTCTTTTCCCCGCTCTACTTTACTTGCTGCCAAATGATTATCTAAGCCCGCTATCGCCTTAAAATATTTTCGAATACCAAAATGATTGAGCAATTCCATAGCCACTTCAGTATGTGCGGCTGTTAAAACAAATTGCGTTTTTTGTGCCCGATCCAGATCAATTATAATACGCTCTACTTCCCCCTGTAATTGACAATTTTTCACAGAAGTCATATAAGAATAGATAAACTGCTCTGTTAAGGATTCCATTGAGTTTTTTTCTAAATCAATCCCAATCCTTTCATAATAAGCCGTAATCGGAAAGCCAAATTCAGCCTGATAACTTTCCTTTGTCAATTCAGTCAATCCTTCTTTTCGCAAAAACACATTCGCTATCTCAATACATAATTCGACATCATCTACTAGGGTACCATTCATATCCCATATGATCGTTTCATAATCATTCATCATCTTGATTTTTTCACAAATATACTCAAAAGACAAAACTTAAGCTGTCATGGATTTATTATTGGGGCAGCCAACCATCCTAATAATAAATTAAATCTCAGCACCTTTATAGCGCAAGTGTTTTTCACTTCTGCCTGCTAAATTTTGCGTTACCAATAAACCTTTACGAATATACTATTTAACAAATTAACTATTAGGGCGGCCAGCCGTCCTAATGATAAATATCTGATAGCTAAGTTGCAGGATTTTTGCGATTATTCAAGGCATTTACGACGCGAATAGCAACGCTATTTAAGGAGTAAATAACGCAGAAGAATCGTAAAAAGACAAAACTTGGGCTATCATGGATTTATTATTTGGGCGGCTATTCCTGCTATCCGTTCTTATGTGGCTATGCCGCTCCTATTCCGCTAAGGCACCTTAGTCTGCCCTGCGGGCCAGCCGTCAGTTGCCTAAGCTCCATTAGTCGCAGCATGTACGCCACATACCACTTCTATCAGGGCCGCAGTTTTAGCGATGAGAAAAAGACTCACTACCCATTACCTAATACTAAAAAGCCACATACCACCTCTATCAGGGCCACATTATACCATCGCCCAAATTTAAAAGGATATAGGATATATTTTCTACGATTATAGGCATGTGATCACTAAGACTGATCCAATCTTTATATTTTCAATGCCATATTACAATTCCAAGAAATCAGTTTCATAATTAATCATATTAAAAAAAGGGGCTAAATAGCCCCTTAATATTTTTCTTAAATTCATTTTTTTCAAACCGAAGATTGAGTCTTTTTACCAAATTTTTCTGATATTTTTAATAGATTTTCTTGTGATTCATTAAAATCATCTTTGTTTAATAGATCTAATAATTCTTGCTGTATTTTTAACTTATTTATCATATTTACTATTTCAACTTTCTTTTTCTTATCCTCCAATAAATCAGAATATAATGTTTCAGTTAACATTTCTATAAACTTTTTCAAAAGATGATTTCTAGATTCAAATGATTTATTTAATTTATCTCTGTCTAAATAAAATAATGCAAAAAATTGCTCA
>JAHDDN010000246.1 GCA_020629335.1 Chitinophagales bacterium
GGCGGCCATATTCATGCAGCCTAAAATGGTTTCTGTTACTAATTCACAGGCGCAGATTTCGGGGTTCCAGCCGTAAATACCACCATTCGTACAAGGGTCAGTATCGCATGTTTCTTCGTAAACACAACTGCCATCTTCACAATTCGCTTCGGGATTATAATTGCAGGCTTCAGGATTTGTACAGCCTAAGAATGCTTCACTTACTAATTCACATTCACAACTTTCTGGATTCCATACTTCTATATCTCCTGTCAAACAATCAGTATTACAGTCTATAGAGTAAGGTTCACAACTTCCATCATCTATTTCTGCCGAAGGATTATAATTTGGCGCACAAGGATCAGTACATCCTTCTACATTTGGAATGGGAGTTCCTATACAAATACAATTGATATCCCAAGTATCGTTTTCTGTATTGGAATCACCGTCATCACAAGGAGTTCCTGCAATATTATTACCTCCACATTCTCCGCTACAATCTGTATATTGACAAGTGCCATTATCTTGAGTAGCATCTGGGTCAAAGTTACAAGCCGATGCATCAGTACATCCTTCTACGTCTTCATCTCCTGATAAAAGAATTCCTGTAATAATACCTCCACCTGCTACAGCTGCTATGGCTGGAATGAGCCATTTAGTATTCGTTGTAGCAGCGCTGGAATTTATTTTAGAATTCGGACCAGTTAATTCTACTAACTGCCAAAGTTCGTTTGTATTAAGTGTATTATTAGAAGATTGATTATCTGTTTGGTTTGGAGTTTCAATCGTTTCAGTATTTTGAAGTATATTGGCTTGTTCTCCTAAGGCATTAAAATCATTCCATAAATCAGCTATCTCTGATTCAAAAATTGGGTTTAATGCTGGCTCCTCTTTTAAGTAGTCATCCACAGCATCTTGGGATAAAATCATTTGATTGAAATCTTCAAATTGATACTCCTCTCCTTCTAGTGCAGTGGTAGCGATCCAAAAAACTTGCTGGGTGGCAGATTCTTCAAAATCATCTAGCTCACTTAGTGTCGAATTGCTTAAATTTTCTAACCATGATTCGTATTGGCTACTGATGGCATAAACAGTCTCTTGAATAAGAGGAGCTGCTTCCGTTAAATTATTATTGACCTCTAATTCGTAGGGAAAAGCATTGGTTTCATCGGGTAAGGAGAAGTTAATTTCATCTAAGTTTTTCTTTGGTTTTAGGAAGTTAGGTTTTTCTCCATTTTTTAAACCACTTATCCATTCTGAGTCCATTTCTGTTTCTGTCACCCAAGTATTTACATCTGGGAGTTGGCTACCTAAAACGGGGGCACTTTTATGAACATCGGTACAATAACCATCTAAGGGAATAATGGCTGTTTCTCCTGGAGCGACATTTTGTAGGCAAGCGTTGGGGATGATAAAACCTTGACTATTATTAGTTGCTGGAATTAAATAAGGACCAAATGAGGCATTGATGTTTTCATCAGTTGGGTTAGTGAAACTGATGACTCCGATTTGCCCAGTGCTTGTGCCTGTTGCATAGGCTTGGATAATAGGAAAATCTTCTATGAGGTTGATGATGCGTACTGCGTCTATCTCTTCCAAATAGTCATTTGCCTCCAAGCATATTTCTTCAGTAGCATTCGTTTTTTCTGTTGCCAATATTTTTTGTTGAAATAGGAATATTGTCAATAGTAAAATGAAAGTGATTTTGGATTTATTTAGTTGGATATTCATCATAATAGGGTTTTGTTTTTTTAGCAAGATTCTATTCTTCTAATTTAAAATGCCTTGATGTCAATTGATTCTTTCGAAATATTTCAATCATATCTTTACAGTTCTTTTTCATCTCCTTCCCATCTCTTTTATCAAAGCCATTTTCGACTAATAGATTCGCATATTCAAAAGCTTCTTTCGGCATATCCATCCAGTAGTATAGTTGTGATAGATTATAAAGTGCGGCAGACCTTACCTTCTTTTCTTTTTTCTTCTTAGGGTTTTTGTATTTGCTTAAAACTTGCTCATTAAATTTGATAATTTTGGCAACTTGCTGTTCCATGTCATTTGGATAATGAGTAGCATTGATACTGCTAAAAAGTTGACTAATTTCTTTGAAGTTCTTTTGGAAGCCTTTGTATTCAGGATGTTTTTTTGCCCCAACAACAAAGAAGCGTACTTTTTCTAATTTTGTTGGATAACCATACGTTTTGTTCAATACACGAATAATATGGGAATGAGAATTTTCAGCAAATTGTCTATAGAATGTCTGTTTTAGTTCATACTGATTATTTTTGATATAGTTATAGGCTTCTTTTTGTTTAGTGTATTTATCCGCTTGATAAGTATTATCTCTTTTGCCCAATTTAATGTCTTTACTTTTTCCTTCTTCATTAATGATGGTATATTTTCCAGAGGTGGTATAAGTAAATGTTGGTTGATAATATTTTGTGCGACTTTTCACATTACCTTCTTTGTCTTTATTTACTTTTTCTGTTTCTTTCACTTCTACATTTTGTAGTATGACTTCATAAATCGAAAGTGTTATTCGCAAAGTAGGATCTGATTCCACTTCTGTAAATCCTATTATTTGAGGGCTTTGCCTTAAATCCATGTATTTGGTTCCAATATTAGTTGAGTAAGTATAGGTTCGTTTTTCTTTATCTAAAATGGGTTCCGTTGGTAATTGAACATATCGAATATTGGCATGCTTTTTATCTAAATTTACTCTTTGTGCTTTTGCTTGGAAGGTGATTAGGATCATACTTATAAGCAATAATAGACTTAGATATTTTTTTAGCGTTAGGGTACACTTTAGTTTGGTCATCTTTTAAGGTTTTTTAAATTTGATTTTAATACTTGAAGTTATTCTAATTTTGTGGTTTGAGGAAGAGTAATTATTTAAAGGTTGTGTATACTTATTTTACGGTCAATTGGGCTTTGGTTGGAGGTATTTTGCGTGAGGGATGGGAGCGGTATGTGGCGTTTAGGTGGTGACTTACGGCGCTTAGTGATGCGATGGCTGGCCTGCAAGGCAGACAAGCAGCACTTAGCAGAGTAGGAACCGCATAGCCACATAAGAGTGGACAGCCCGACCCTTTCAGATTTTTAAAATAGTCGCTGTACATTCAATTATAATCGGATTCGTCTAAATAATTGTAAAACTTGATTATCTAGTCATTTGAACATCGCCATATTCGAAATTTTCGATATTCCAACAGCCCTCATATTCAGCACACCAAGTCCACCAAAGAAATTTTTTCCATTTAATACAATTGCCACATTTTGGATCCCAAGTGGTTCTATAAGTTAAACGTGATGATTCATTAGTACAATTCTTTAGTGTAAGTCGCCATACATACGAATCTGTCTTTTCATCTTTTAGAGAAACACCACTTTGGTCTGTACCATCCCAAAAAATATCCCAATTATTAAATCCATTACATTCGCTACTTGTACCTGTAATAACTTTTAAAGGATTCCCTTGTCCTTCATGAGTATTCCACCGGTGCCATATTTCTAATTTATACTCATTTGCATTATATGAGTTTGGAATACCTTCGTTTACTTTATCAGGTGAAATATCCATTATATAGAATTTGTTTTTGTAAGGTGGAACAAAATCAGGGTGAAACAATGAATTAAACGATAAAAGGGGAAAAGCACCAGACATAATATCAGTAACTAAAATAGTTTTAGTAACTGAATTACCACCCAAAGTTGCAGTTACCGTATAAGTGCCATTTTGTGTAACAGTGATCTGTTTTATTGTTTCTCCAGTATTCCATAGAAAGGAAGTGGGAGCATCTGAATTTGCTGTTAGCACTCTTTCACAACATCCATTTTTTTCAACTTCTATTTCTATCGAGAAATCAAGTTGTGGCTGTATATTTGAACAAATGATAGTATCACACAAGGCGCAATTTGCATCCTTCCAACTAAATCTTTGGCATACGCTTATATTTCTGGTGCAACAAGGAATTTCAGATAAAGGGGGCATCCAGTATGAGATGTCAAAATGATCACCTTTTTTAAGCATGCTGCCATTCGGATTACTCCAGATCATTTCTCTCAAATTGCCATCCCCTTTAAGTAAATCATAATTATAATAAGGATCTAGTTTGGGTCCATTCTTTTTCAAGCCTGTAGCAGCATTTCCTATATGGCTTGTTGGTGTTTCAATTGAAGACCATAAAGCAGGATTATCAATACATTTAGCACAATCGTCATAATTGTAATCCCAATGCATATCCAAAAGAGAAACCCTAAACTCAGTAATAGGTATTTTAGAATCAGAATCAATTTTAAATGATTGTACAGTAGTAGAAAGTTCTATCCCAGATATTGTTTTATTGTCAACATAAGTTATACCTGAAGGCACGATTTTCAAAGGTGTCTTGCAGCAGTCTAAAGGACAATATATATCATAGTCATTATTGACTCCATTTATAATACCATCAGTAGAAGATCCAATTATTTTTGGTGAAAGAGAAAATCCGTTTAGCTTTGGTCGTCCAATAACCTTATAATCAAACCCTAAAAGAAATACATTTAAACCACTTGTATTAGAGGAGGTTAAGTTAAAACAATAAGAATTTCCTGTAGATAAGGTTGGGCTGTTAAGAGTTGCTACTATTGTTCCATTCTGAATAATCTGTAACTCTAAATCCAATGATGGATTAGTGCCATTTGGCAAACTAAAGTCGATGCAAATTTGCCCAGGAATTTCACAATCAGAACTTTGTCCTTGATCAATTTTAATTGAACCTTCATCTCCATTTGCTCCATCACAACTTAAACATATATTATCCAAATAAGAGTACCCCCAATGTCCACCTGCCCAACAATCTCTATTTTCAAATTCTATGATAATTGTTTTGCCTATTAGAGAGCTCAGATCAACTGAAACGCAAGCCCAATCTTTATAACGAATGTCACCATGATGTGTTTTTAAAAGTGGATGTGATGAGGTTATATAGTTAATTCCAAGGCCACCCAGATGAACTAAGTTATTATAATTATTCGCAGGGTTCGTTGCGTCTATTATATTTAATCGAAATGACGGGTCCTGATTAACTCCGTGACCAGGATTCTGAACAACCATCGCATAACTGAAGGTTAACATTTTATTACTATTAGTAACTGTTATTACCTTTGCTACACTCTCTTTTCCATACTTCACACCTTTGTTTCCTAATCGTAGTGATTTACTATTGCCAACAGGAAAACTCCATACTTTACTTAATGAGGGGGCAGTTGGGTCTGGACCTAAAGAAACAGCTTGGTGATGTACCGACAGATGGTGATCAGCTGCAATAAAGGACCCAGTATTCATCCTGTTAGTACCTGAATTAGAGGTGTAGGTAACTGGACTCCAAGAGCCTGCAGCTCCTTCCCAATAGAAATTCCAATCTCCTAAGTTAACATCTCCACTTTCAAATGTTCCATTATCACATAAATTATTAACACTTCTCGTCCCAGAAATTGAGGAATAAAACTGTTGTTTATTAAGATATGAGAGAGTTCTATTTTCTAAGTACTGCTCAAAAGTTAATTGAAGTTCATTTTGTCTAACTTCTTCAGAAATGTTAAGAAATTCTTTTTTTATCTTTTCTTCAAAACCTTCTGGCAAATCTTGAGAAAAGGCATTTATTGATGCAAAAAGGAATATTATAACACATGTTAAATTATTCATTTTAGTTTAATTTTATTATTGATCACTTCATTCTTTTTAGTCAGGAGTTTGACTAATTACTTCATTACACTTTATCGTTATGTATTTTATTTTTTATTATCCTCATTTGTATTGGCTGGTGAAGGCAAAATAATTCCACCAGGGTTTAAATTTGGAGTAACTGGTTGCTCTTCATCTTTTAATAAAGAATTTTTATCAAGACAGTACTGTTTAATATCAAAGTTTAATATCCATGACTTAGTGCATCCACCATTGTTGCAAGCAATAATTTTCACTTCATATGAAGATCCTCGAATAAAGTTCAATCCAATAATCTGTGCGAAACTTTGAATATCTTCTTGAGAGTTCAATGGGCGATTGACATATTGTTGTCCAATTTGAACCGCATTTTCATAAAACTCAATTCTGAAGTTCCTTTCATTTAAGACATTCGTTGAAATTATGATAGGCTTGTTAATACAAAATGAATTAGAATTAGCAAGAAAATTCAGATTCCCAGAAATGTCATAATCAACTGTAAAATCTCTACCGCATTCAGTATACCAAAACACACCAAATTTTGATTTAACCGTAGCATGATATCTTTTCCCTTTTGGCAGATTATTAACTGAAGGAATACCAGGATAACTTAATTTTTGTCCCCAACTAAGAGTTGACCCATATTGCGTAACTTTAATTTTTGTTTTCTTCGGATTAGTAGAGCAAGGAACTCCACTTTGACCAACAATACCTGATACTCTGTTTATATCGCCACGGTATTCGACATAACAGTCGCAATAATCATGTTTTCCCCCTCTATTACTGCTATTTTGATTATCAGATTCATCTTCATTTTGGGAGGGAAAATTACCATTTGGGCTAGCAGTTCCATTATTCCTGCTGACTGAACCTGGTTTCGTTCCATCTAACCCTACTAGACCACTTCCACCAGTATCAAGACTCGAATCATATTCATAACAGATTAAATGATCACAACTGCTACAGTTTATATCTGTAAATGTGTATCGGACGCAAACTTCAAATTTGGAATTACAGCAATCCAATGAACTCAATTTGGGTAGACTCAAATTCATATAAAACTGTTTTGAGGTACTCATGTCAACTCCAGTTAAAGGATTATTCGCAAGCCATGTGAATTCATTTCCATAGCCATCATTATTCTCATCATAAAGGGTAGCCACTCCTGAATTTTGCCAGCCAGAGGAAGCATTTATCTTTCCTGACCCCAACCCACTACTAAAAAGCCCCATATAGTCATCATTTTTTGTGCAAGTATGACACAAGGTGTCGCTAATTTCATGTTTTACATATACAATATCAGCATCTATGATACTTATTGGATCCGCATTTAATATTTGAATGTCTGCACGCATTCTCATATTTGATACTCCAGTATTCATTCTCCACAATTTTTCGTTGGAAACATTAAATTGCCAATCTTCACATAAATAACAGATACATGGGGGCAATGAATCTATTGGATCAGATTCCACACTAGGAAATAAGATATTTCCTAATGCATCTAGGTAATCACCATCAGCAACGCTGCTTATAGTTGTAGTACCGATGGGGACAGAAAATGGGAAACACCATGAGCTTGCTGTCCCTGCAGGAACCTTCAAAGGGGGGCTAGGGCTAACAGGGAATGAGGGAGCGCAATTGTCTAAAGATGAAAATGGAATAAGGGTACCATTTATTTTAAATGTATTCACTTGCCAAGTATTCGTCGAACCGATATTGTCAAAAGTTACTTTAGCAAGGTATCGAACATTACCATTTTGATCATATGGAGGTTCATCGCAAACGATGTCAAAAACTTCAAGTCCAGTTATGCCTTCTCTAATAAAAAAAGATCTTGAATGGCTTTTTTGAGGAGGGCAATCTTTATAATGAGTTGTTACAAAACATGAATAATGACTTATATCATCCTCATTATGCTTTTTGTATACTTCTTCTAAATCTTTATTGTGCTTATATTTGCTTTTGTTGACTTTGGTTCTAAAAACTTCATTATTATCTTTTAAAAGATGAAATTCAAAAAACTTCACATCTTTTCTTTTACAATTAGTCCAATTAAAATTGGGTCGTTCCAATTTTTGCCAATCATAAGTTCTAATGTCATTTATTGCTTTAGAATCAAAGGTATTTAATTCCTCAACATTCTGATAAAGGCTCTCCTTTGGCTGTATTGATGGATTAACATCATCTAACTTATTTTCAATTTCCTTAGGAATATTTTCTTCACATGGGCACTTGCAATCAATCGGAATATATTCGTTCTCCATTT
>JAHDDN010000004.1 GCA_020629335.1 Chitinophagales bacterium
TGGCTATAACTTTGTGACTTTTTAAAAAGACACAGATTTACGTCGCATGACAATGGGGCCTAATAGCATCATATAAGTACACAAAAATACGGCTCCATAGTGCTGTATAAATTTACCTAATTCCACAAAAGGTAAGAACTCCATACCGATCAAGAGATATAGAAATATACCCTCCACTATTCCAGCCATAAACTGAAAAGAAAAAGGGAAATCTCTATCCCATCTATACCGCTGGATAAAAATATAAATCGCATCCCAAGCTATCCCAATAATGGTGGCTGCCATCAAAATAATAAATGGCGTACTATCGTCCCACCACCACATAAAAAAGAAGGTGATAAACAGACCAATGGTCAGCATCAAAAAGAGTCGGGTTTGTATTCTACCCCATAATGTTGGTGTCATAATATTAAGGTTTTTCGTTTTTCATCCATTTGCGCCACTGGCTAAAAGAGCGCAGCGGCCCCAAGTTTTTGATACTTTCCGCTTTCAGTTGGAGTAGATGTTCTACGGAGCGCAAAGCACTATATTGCAAGCCTAAAAAGCTATCCACAGGCGCATAAGGCCCATGTAAGGTGATAGAACCCGCCGCATACATACGGGCATCCCCATTGCGCATAGCGGCTATTTCAAAATCATTGCTGACCTTGATCCCTTTTAGCTGGAAATTACCATCTTTTTTATACACCTTATTGCGCTCTAATTGGTGGTGTTCTATGAAGTCTTTCAGTAGGTGGTTCTCCATCACATCAGATTCCAAGCCTGTACAATCTATGATATAATTGGCAATGAGTTGGCTATTGCTGATCACATTAGTTTGGCTTTTCAGATGCGTATGGAGCATATTATTAGGAGTCAGTGTCACCATATCCACTCCACCAAAATGAATCTGATACCAACCTTCCTCTATCCCCTTCTTAATGATCTGTATCCAGTCGCTTCGGTCAGCAGTAGTGGTGCCTCCCCATATTCCCATTAGTTCGGAGCGTTTTTGTTCATCGGCATTTTCAAGCACTTTGCGCAACTCCCCTCCCCAACAAGCCTTATTCCAATTGAAGGGCTGAAATTCCCAATGTTCTAATACCGCTCTTTGGGAGCTCCCGTATTTAGAGCCCTTTGTCTTTTTGCTTCGCATGAGGTGTAATACCCTAATATCTTTATTCTTAGCTCTTGCTTCATAGAGCCGCTGTAAGATACGAGAAGCCACAATACCCCGCCCTCTAATGACCACTATACCGCCTTTTTCTTCTAAATATTCATAGATATGATCGTGTTTCTCGTAGGCATTGACGACTTTTTTAAAGTCACCCGTTCGTTGTCTGTAGTTTTGTAGGTCTTGCAGTAAGCGAGTACCTGGATAGCCTGTACATAGATGCACATATTTAGCAATGACTAAGCACTCTCTATTTTCGCTCGTATCTTTGGCTGATTTCTTATAAGCTACTACATAGCGATTATCATCTGTTTTTCGGATGGCCGTTACTTTACCAAATTGGTATATTTGATCCCAATCTATGCGCTTAGCCTCTTCGTCTATGGAGTCAAATACATCTCCTGCACGAGGCGTATAAGTTTCGGCATTGCTTGGCTCTCCAAATACTCGCATAATAGCAGAAACGCCCGATCCTTTCCAAGCCTCCCTAAGTGCATAACCAGGAAAACCCCAAATATTATCAGGACAAGATTCCGAGTTGGAGCGCAGCACTTCGTGATTTGGGATTTGAGAATTGCGGCACAAACGCTGGTATTTGGCATAAGGGCGAGCGTTCAAGCCCAAGGCTTTGATTTGGTGAGCCGCTACACCATACACCCGTAAATGATCCACCCACACAAAGCTTCCGATTCCCCCACCTATCGTCAAATAGGGTATTTCCTGCACGGGATATTGGCTATTCCTTATCTCCTTTACGGCTACATGAGAATGATTAAAAAAGGAAGGTATAAAAGCATCTAATGTGATATTATTAGAGGGAGACTGAATGGGTTCTGCTTGATAATTCGTACTTTCATCTGCCTTAAATTGCGTGCTTTCGTCCACTCCCAATTGCGTAACTTCTTCTTCCTCCTCTTCCTCTTCGGGCATAGCGATGATAGACACCTTGATCTTAAAGCGGTCTATACGAAATTCCAATCCATCTGTCAGGACTATTTTGTTGATTTTTTCCTCCTTGACAAAAGTGCCATAGGTGCTACTATCTACTAGCCAAAAACGATCTGCTTGATAAATGATTTTGGCATGATTTCTACTTACCCCTTTCTCATTGAGAGGCAGGTCATTTTTGTTTTGCTCGGTATCTCTACCCAGTTTGATTTCCTCGTCTGAAGTAAAAGTGAACACTTTATTACTCCCATCAGGATAGGATACACTTAATTGAATTTCTCTTTCCATATCTTAAAAACTTCTGGCAACAACAGTATCGGCATCTCCCAGATAACTGCCACACCATCTACAATTACTTTCGTGTTGGTATTCATTAAAAAGGCCACAGTAGCCTTTTTCAGCACCTAGGTATTTTTTACATTGTAGCATGGGCTTATTTTTAGGCAATACTTGTATAAAAGTATTACCCACTTGAAAAACATCTCCAATAGATAGCGTAAAATGCTCATTGGTGTCTAGTTCCATCTGCTTATTGATATACACCATACTACTTAAATTCTTCATTAGAATTTGATTATTGCTAAACTTTAGGCTAATGTGTTGGGCGGCAATAAGGTAATCTCTAAGATTAGGAACAATCGTGCAAAGATGTTCATCTCTTCCCAAATAAACCTCTTCTTCTTCTGGCAGCACAAAGAGCTTTTCTTGCGCCCCAATAACTGACCTAAAAACACAAGTTTGAGGGCTTTGTAGGGAGAAGTGGTAGTCCCCTATTTCAAAAATATCTCCCTCCACAAGTGGGTGTATATTTTGTAAAACTAACTTTCCCTTGACTTGGGTGCCTCTTTTGCTTGTGTCTTCTAATAGCCAACGGCCATTAGGCTGTCTTTTTAGGATGGCATGGGTGCGAGAAAGGCTAGCATCATTTTTATCCATTTTATAATCGGGAGAACTAGTAGAGTTTTCTCGCCCAATGATGAATTTTTCTTTTGCTAACTTTAGTCTTTTTTCTTCGTCTTTATAACGTACTATTAAGAGCATATTTATTGATAAGTTGTTCAGCAATTCTCGTTTTGGCCAATCAATATCTAACTTCAGCTCCCAAGAGATGATATTAATGGTAAAAACGGTTAAGCTTTATGAGTTTAGCCTCCCAAATCCTTGAATTTTGTCGTAATAGATCACTGTGCGCTGACGCGCTCGTGATGACAGGCGGGTGTGGCAGGCTAAAACGAGAATCACTGATAAGTTGTTAATAGGTAAAAATAAATATTTTATTTGACTTTCACTTATATATGATCTATTTCGGTCTACATTGTCAGTTAGTGGCTTAATTTATTTTTATTCATTACCACTGATATAAAGCTTATTATTTATTACTATTTTTAGCTTCGTGTATGATATAGGATTGTACATTGATTAGTTATATGGCAAACCTAAGTTTACTAAACTTTAAAAGTTTAGTAAACTTTAAAAGTTTAGTAAACTTATTGTACAACCGATCAACGCACGACTTTAAATCGTACAGCTATTCTCGTTTTGACCAATAATCCAGCTATGGAGCAACAAAGTAAGCGGTAAAAACGCTATTTCGTAATTATTTTAGCCTCCCAAATCCTTGATTTTTGTCGTAATAGATCACTGGGCGCTGACGCGCTCGTGATGACAGTTTTTTTTTAAAATCCTACTCATCCTATCAACCCATAAACCCCAATTCAGACAACAAAAAAAGCACCGAGCAAACAGGGCCTAAATATCAAAAGGAGAAATGACATATCAACTCAATCAACTAATCCCCAATATTTAGATTTTTTACTCCATATAAGACAAGATATGTCATTTCAGCACCGCAAAAAAAAATCGCCCTGCTTCGCAGGGAAGTAAAGGGTAAAAGTGTAAAAGTGTAAAGGGTTAAATAGTCCTGGAAAAGCGAAACCCGCCGTTGCCGTACTGGTTTTCAGGATAGCTCCCGCTGCGGTCAGCCACACGGCAGACGCTCGGAACGTTGAAACAGGACCCGCCGCGAAGATGGCGGCGGGAGCTATCTCCTCCATTGGCACTTTCCCAAGAGCGGCCGTCTTTTGGCGCATTATTGTAATTTCCATGCCACCAATCGGAACACCACTCATAGACATTACCACTCATGTCTTTGAAGCCTAATTCATTCCCTTTTTTAAGACCTACTTTATTCGGTTTTCTGCCTGAATTATCTTCATACCAAGCTACTTCACTTAGGGTATTACTTCCACTGTAGGTATAGCCTTTGCTTTTATTACCGCCTCTGGCCGCATATTCCCATTCGGCCTCGGTCGGTAACCTTCCTCCATAATACTCACAAAAAGCTTTGGCACCATACCAACTCACCTCCACTACTGGATGATCTTCATAGCCTGCCTCTACTCCATAAGAGGACGTAATCTTACAAGCCGAAGAACTAATTTCTATCCACTTTTCTGCTTCTGTTTTACTCGGCTTTTTAGCTCGTAAAAATTCGGCATATTGGGCATTGGTCACTTCTGTTTCGGAGAGTTGGAAGCTAGTGAGTGTTACGTCATGAGGTGGTTTTTCGTCATCCTCTTTGCCTCCTTCTCCCATTTTGAATGTACCGCCTTCTACTTTTATGAGTTTCATGCCAGTAGGGAGGGGTTTTTCATTAGATTTAGTCGTTGTTTTGTTTGCTACTTTATCAGTCGTTTTAGCTTTAGAAGTGGTTTGGTTAGTTTCTCCACTATTCATCCACCACATCATCATGCCACCCATGACTATCAAGAGGCCGATGCCTGCCATCATGAGTTTATTCATGGGTTTAGGTGGTGGAGCTAATGCTTCTTTAGATCGTTTTATTTGGGATTGGGCGTAGTCATACTTTGGGTCATTAGGGGTGATGGCTTGATAGTTGGCTATGGCTTTTTCGTAAGCCCCATCTTGATAAAAGCCGTCTCCTAATGCTAAGTAATCACTGCTCCTTAATACAGTACCTTCTTCTTCCTCTTTTGGAGGGGGAGTAGGTGGAGAAGGGCTACTCTTTGTATGGAGGGCTTGTAAGAGTGCATCTACAGAAGGGTAGCGATTGCCTTCGTATAAGGCCATTCCTTTTTGGAGGGCTTGGGCTATATTTGGAGATAGCCGTATAGCTGATAGGTCTAATTCTTTTTCTTGTTGCCTTAGGCGTGTCAAGGCTTTTTGGGGCTTTTGGCCCATCAAGCAATAATAGAGGGTAGCGGTCAAACTATATACATCCATTGCTGCATTGATTTCACTATTGGAATCTTGCTGTTCTATGGAGGCATAGCTGGGCGAAAAGGCAGCGTATTTGCTTACTTCTATATCCTCATCTACCTTTTTGGAGATGCCAAAGTCTATCAGCTTGGCCTGCCCATCTGTAATCATAATGTTGGCGGGCTTTACATCTCTGTGGTAGAAGTTTTGTGCGTGAATATAACTCAATGCGGAGGCTACTTGTTTTATATAGCCTAATGCTTCTGACTCGCTCATGCGGCCTTTTTGCGCCACCATCTCTTCCAAAGACTGCCCCCGCAAATACTCCATCACGATATAGACGGTATTATTCTCTTCAAAATAGTTCTCTACATTGACTATATGCTCATGCCCACTTAATCGCTGTAAGGTTTGGGCTTCTCGGATGAAGCGTTGCTTGTATTTCTCGTAATTGGCCTTGCTTAATCCTTGTAGAGAAATGGTGCCGTTTTCTTTGCGCACAAACTCGCCTTTGAGATACATCTCTTTTAAGACATATTCTTTCCCTAAGTTATTTTGGGCCAGATAGGTAATGCCAAATCCTCCTGATCCTAATTTCTTTTTAATGGTGTATATGCCCTTTAGATTGGTGCCTACGGCTAAATGGGAATGTTCTTGTTGCATATTATAGCTAATTTAAAACGATAATACGAAAAAATGATATGAAATACAAGTTTTAGCGATGAGCGCATAGCGATGAGCGCATAGCGATGAGCGATGAGTGGGTATTACATTTATCGGAGGAATTTGCTTAGGTCGCATTGGATTCGGAAAGGCGAGTTTGAGGTGATAGATCACTGGGGGCTGACGTGCTCTTGATGACAGGTGTTTCTAATGATAAGCCTATATGCGGCCCCGATTGAAGCGATATGTGGCGTACATGGCGGTACTTATGGAGCTTAGGCAGACGCAGGCTTGCCACGCAGTGGAAGACAAGTATGCCTTAGCGGAATAGTACCGACATAGCCACATACAAGCGGAAAGCGGGATTAAGCCGCCCAAATAATAAATCCTTGATAGCATAAATAGCGATGAGTGCATAGTGATGAGCGATGAGTAATTGGCTTCTATATATTGTTTTCGAAGTATTGCCAAACTGGATCTGCTTTAGGAACGGGAGCTAATATACTAATTGGTTCTTTTTTGACTGGATGAATGAATTCAATTTGGCGAGCGTGTAAGTGGATGGATGCGTCTTTATTAGTGCGATCAAAACCGTATTTAATATCGCCTTTAATCGGACAAGCAATATTGGATAACTGAACTCGGATTTGATGATGGCGACCTGTAAGTGGATGTACTTCCAGCAAGTGATAGTTATCTGAGGAAGCTTTCCATTGATAATTCAATTCTGCTTTTTTTCGACCTGCTTTAGGCTTGTCATAAGCCTTTGATTTATTCTTTTTCTGATCTTTAATGAGGTAATTTTCTAAATGAGCTGTCATTGCCTTAGGCCGATTTTTAACTACTGCCCAATAGGTCTTTTGAATTTGTTTTTCTTTGAACATTCGGTTTAGCCGCTCTAAGGCTTTACTGGTTCTCGCAAATAATAAAACACCTGAAACGGGACGATCAATACGGTGGGTAACGCCTAAAAAAACTTTCCCTGGTTTGTTGTATTTTTCTTTGATGTAGGCTTTGACATATTCGCCTAAAGGGGTATCGCCTGTTTTATCGCCTTGTACTAAGACCCCTGCGGGCTTATTGACTGCAATTATGTGGTTGTCTTCGTATAAAATATGGGATGGAGTTAGCTTCATATTGGGCAAAAGTAAGAATTATCAATACAATCTACTATCTTAAGTGCCTAAATATAAATTATCATGAATAGTATCCATAAATCAAGCCTATTTTTCCTTATCTGTGCCTTATTCAGTATAATGAGTAAAGCACAAAGTATTGCTATTAAAGGCGGACAACTAATAGATGTAGAAAATCAAAAAATCATCGAAAATAGCTTGGTATTGATTAAGGATGGAATCATAAAGGATGTTGGTCAAGTAGGGTCAATAAAGATACCTGAAGAAGCAGAAATTATGGATGCTACTGGTAAATGGCTATCTCCTGGATTGATCGATGCACATATTCATCTTTTTCAATCTGGTGGCCTATACACCCGCCCTGATGCGATTGATCTCCGACAGTTTTATGCCTACCAAAGAGACCAAAGATGGATCAAGGAAAATGCAGATGACTTACTCAAATCCTATTTGGCTTGCGGTATCACAACAGTTGTGGATGTAGGAGGGCCATTCCACAATTTTGCGCTACGAGATAGTATGAATACTAAAACGGAAAGTCCACATATCTTTCTGACTGGCCCTTTAATATCGACCTATCAACCAGAGGAGTTGTTGACTAAAGATCCGCCTATCATAAAAGTCAATTCAATTGAAGAAGCTAAAGACTTAGTCAGAAAGCAAGTACCCTTCAAACCTGACTTAATCAAGATTTGGTATATCGTATTGCCTGGTGAAACTCCTGAAGGTAATTTACCAATAGTCCAAGCAGTCATAGATGAAAGTCATGCGAATAATATCAAAGTAGCAGTTCATGCAACAGAAATGAAAACCGCTCGATTAGCCATTGAAAATGGAGCCGATATACTGGTACATAGTGTGGATGATAAAGTAGTAGACCAAGCTTTTATTGATTTGCTAAAAGAGAAAGGCACCATCTATGTGCCTACGCTAATTGTACACCAAAAATACGCTCAAGTATTTGGACAAAATTATCAAGCGAATGAGGCGGACTTCAATAAAACACACCCTCACCCTTTGGGTACCTTATTAGACCTTCAACATATCAGAGCTAAATTATTAGTGGATATGTATAAGGCTTATGCTATTCAAGGGAAAGTAAGAGACGAAATGAGAGATTCTGTGAAAGCAGCCAACCTACAACTCTTAGCCAAAAACAACATCCCAATCGCGACAGGAACTGACGCGGGCAACATTGGTACACTTCATGGCAGTTCTTACTTCGACGAATTAGCGGCGATGGCTAAAGCAGGGCTTTCTAATTGGGAATTAATACAAGCCTCTACGATTAATGCTGCGCAATCTCTTAATCAAATGAGTCATTTAGGAAGTATCAACAAAGGCAAAAGTGCAGACGTTCTATTACTCAATGCAAACCCTTTAGAAGACATTCAACATCTTCAGCAATTAGATATTTTGGTACACAAAGGACAAATCATTGACTTAACAAAGATGAATAATAATAGCCCCGAAAACCTAGCTCAACGTCAGCTCAACGCCTATAATCTTAGAGATATAGATGCTTTCTTAGAGCCCTATAGTGATGAAGTAGAAATCTATAATTTCCCTGATGAACTACTCTATTCTGGTAAAGAGAAAATGCGAACAGATTATGCTAAATTTTTCAAAGAAACGCCTAATCTTCACTGTAAATTAGTCAATAGAATGGTCCTAGGAAATAAAGTCATAGATCAAGAAGAGGTAACAGGCTTCCCTAATGATTACGTTCTCGAAGCGGTGGCTATCTATTATATTGAAAATGAGAAAATTACAAAAGTATATTTTATGAGACCATAACAGCCCGTAACAATGGCATAAAACGAAAATATAATTTGCTTTATAAAAGCCTGAAATACGTTTGTTTGGTATCAAATTTGGTGCTTATATTATACTATCACCCTCCTTTACTACTGTTTGGATGTTTACTTAGTGGCATAAAGCATTACCATGGTTTTTAATACACAAATTTCTTCAGAGCTTTTAAATAGTGTCGTTTCTAATACGCCTATCCCTATGCTAATTAAGGATATAGATGGAAAATGGCTAATAGTCAATCAAGCTCTATGTCGCTTACTCAATATGACTCAAGATGCTTTACTCCAAAAAAAAGAGAAAGAAATCCTATCCAAATCACAACTAAGAATATTCAAGAAATGGGATAAAGCATTACTAAAAAGTGAGAAAAAACAAACTTATGAAGCCAGCTTTAAAAAAAATGGCCCAGTCTATAATTTTCAAAAATCCCTCCTAAAAGAGAATGATCGAAAATACATACTAGTTTGTATAGAGCCTCAAGTCCATCATATCGAACAAATAATTAAGGGAAACGAAAACAAATATCGCACACTCTATAGAAGATTCTTCGAATATGGATTCGAAGGAATTGCAGTCATTGATTCTAATTCTATCGAAATAGTAGAAGCTAATCAAAAATTAAAGGAATATCTAAAACTCACCGCTAACGAACTCCACCAATTTAATCCACTAATATCTACCCCACTTTATCAAGCTAATGGTATTAAATCTTCCGAGCTAATTAAAGAGCACTTAAAAACGACCAAAAGAAAAGGTAAGGTGCAATTTGATTGGATCAGTCAAAACAAAGAAAAAGACTATCAATATCACGAAATTAGTCTAATCAACTTACCTGCTCCAAATGAGCACCTAATTGCTGCCATCTTTAAAGACATCACCGAAAAAACTCATAACGAAAAAGAAAGACAAAGGCTCTTTCAAGAACAAGAAGCTATTATTGCCTCTATTCCAGCAGCCTTCTTTTTTAAAGACACATTAAATAATGTAGTCAAAACCAACAAAACAGGCGCAGACCTTCTAGGACTTACCAAAGAGCAAATAGAAAATAATAATTTTTCGGACCTCATGCCTGAGTATGCTAAAGAATTTCTACACCAAGATTTTGAAGTAGCCAGAAGCCGTAAACCAATGTTGGGAATTATCGAGCACCTAACCGTTAATAACGAAAAAAGATGGGTCCGTACCGACAAATCTCCATTCATTGATGAAAAAGGCTATATCACAGGAGTGCTATCCTACTCCATTGACATCACAGATCTAATTGATACTAAAGAAGAACTAGAACTGGCACAGAAAACCTTAATGATTAGTAATCAACAATTAGATGAGAAAAATCGTCAACTAAAAACATATATCGACTCCAATATGCAATTGGAAAACTTCGCCTATATCGCCTCGCATGATCTCAAAGAGCCCCTACGCACTATCACCAGCTTCACACAAATCATTGAAGAAACTTACGCCCATGAGTTTGACGAAATGGGAAAACAATGCCTAAAGTATGTCATCACAGCTGCTAAAAATCTCAATCTCTTAATTGAAGACCTACTCATTTTTTCCAAAGTCGGTTCCGAACAAATTGATATGCGTCCAATCAATATGCATATACTTTTAGACGACATCGTTCAGTCGCTCAATATGCGCATCAACGAAACAAAAGCCGAAATCATTTTAAAGGATATTCCAGAAACTATTTTAGGCAATATGACTCGTATTCGCCAGCTCTTTCAAAACCTAATCGCTAATGCCATTAAATTTCACAAAAAGGATATCAACCCCATCGTTAAGTTAAGCTGCACTGAATTAAAAAATGCTTGGCAATTTAGAGTAGAGGATAATGGCATAGGTATAAAACCTGAATATCACGAAAAAATATTTTTACTGTTCAAAAAGCTACACAACAAAAGTCAGTATGAAGGTACTGGCATTGGCTTAGCACTTTGCAAAAAAATAACAGAACTACACGAAGGCCAAATTTCTTTAGAATCAATACCAAACGATGGTACCACTTTTATTTTCACAATCAGCAAAACCCCTTCTCCAAGACTACTATAAGGCTATTGGTTTATATTTGGGCGTGCCCATGCGGATCAAAAATTAAGTGCGCAGCACGAATCAATCCATTATTTATCATGATCTATTAATCATTCAAGGAAGACGCATGGTCGGGCTGTCCGCTCTTATGTGGCTATGCTGCTCTAAGTTCGCTAAGTGCTGCTTGTCTCTAAGGAGCCTGCGCATCACTAAGCTACCTAAATCGCATCGTCTACGCCACATACCGCTTCCATCCCTCACGCAAAAAATCACATTTTTAACAATTTTTAATAGGAAAAGCCCTTATTTGGCAAAAGATTTGCACTTTTTCTCTTTAATCGACGTTAATTTAATATAAAATGGAATTTTTTTGAGAAAAGTTGTCAAAACAACGCACTCAAAATCGTCTAATACTAAAGGAGAACAACACTTTATTTACTATTTTGGATTCACACACTTACAATAATAACAAAAGGATTTTTTATCGCAATTAAAAACTTCGCCTATGAAAGCCCTAACTTTCATACTTGCCATATTCTTCAGCACAGGTGCATCTATTGATGGCATCTGTCAGGTACTAGGTTATCCCTTCTCTAATTCCTCTTGGACTCCACTACTAATGGGTTTCTTAGCGATATATTTTATTACACTCCACAGAGATAAGCTCCTCAATGAAAATGAGGAAGAAAATTACTAATGGTTTAATTTGAACCACTAATTATCCTTTTTCAAAGGTCAATTTGGTTTGACCAAATTGTATTATATCTCCCTCGCTGAGTTTGATAATAGTACTCGGCCCAATTCTTTTCAACTTAAAAGAAACATTATTAACATCCGTATCGGAGCTATTTTCTAGCTCTACTAAAAAAGTGCCATTCATACTTGCTTTTCCATTAAAATTACCTACACCATCAGTTAAGATGTACTCCCAATTATTGTCTAAGTCTTTTTTGACCTCTATCAATGCCTGGCTTCTACTTAGATGTTCATCCCCTTCCAATGCGATATCTGGTTGAACCGTTTTGGATGGACGGCCAATGTAATTTTTCCCAGCTTTCAGTGGATAAACAGCTGAATCCTTTTCTTCTATTAAACTAAAGGCTTTTAAATAAGCTAATATACTTTCTTGGGCTTCTACTGCCGCTTCTTCTTCCTCTTTTGCTTCTACAGCAGTCTCTTCTTTAGGAGATTCTTCTTCTACCAAAATATCTGACCAAATAGATTCATCAATCTCTTTTCCATTCTTATTTATATCAATAGGCTTATCCGCAGACTTCTGATAAACACCTTGATAGTAAGCTGACATACTATCTAATGAATCATATCCCCACCAATCTTCACTACAATTATCACATTGACGAGCTATTTTTTCCCCTGGAATAGCTACAATTTGACCACAATTTTGACATTTAATCACTTGCATAATGAAGGTGTTTTGTAAAGTGTGTATGGATAAGTGTACTTATAACGAATCAATTCCTTGCTTCTTGTCAAATTTAAAAATATATCGGTAAAATCATAGTAATTCAAGGCTTAAAACAACCTTCTTGTCAGCTTATAAGCTTTAACAGATCAGACTTCTGATAGGCTTAGGCTAAAAAATATTTAATAATGTAAGATAATCAAGCGCCAAAACCTTATTGGAAAGGTACAAGACTCAAAACTTAGGTCATTTTTTTGACTAGCAAACCAATTACTTTTATGCCTCAATCAAGCAAATACAAGAACACTTGATACTATCTTATAAAAAACGCCATTATTTGGAAGCGTACATTATGCAGAAAAAGGAGGATTTTTTTTCAAGGTAAATACTTTAAATTTACAGGTTCTCATTACTCAGTTTATCATTTTGACGTTTTAGGCTCAAGATGTTCCTATCGTTTTTACACAATAAAAGGGTATTATCCACTAGCTGGATGGTACCCTTTTTTTATTTAAACATAGACTTAAATAACTCAAGCAGAACTTAGCCTTAAGGCTGTATTCTATATGCTAAGATGCTATTGTTTAATCCTCCACCAATCAATATATCTTCCCTTGTGTTTCTTAAATCAGTTAATACAAAAGGAGTAGAACAATCTACAGGAAAACCTTTTAATGGCATTCCCGCATCATCTAAAAGGTAAGCCTTTTTTTGATCCTTTTGGAAAAGACCAATATTATACTCTAAACGGCTTGAGAGTTTAACAGGAAAAATTTCTGATGGACGAATCTCTGGTTCTAATATGGCGATTAATTCAGGACCAGCATCTCCATAAGCGGTTATTTTATTCCGATTGAAGAAGACCTTTTCTGCTTGAGCATCCCCTACTACATTCGCTACGAAGTAATTTTCCTCCTTTTCGACACGAGACACAAGTTTAGTTTCCATATCTCTTAACTCTTCATTAAACTCAATCGTATAATTCATTCCATCTTTACCATAGGCTAATATAGAAACTTTATTACTTAAGATATCTATAGTAGGAGCTGACATCAAACCAACCCCTAGGACCTCTTTAAAAATTGTTCTGCCCAAACGATCTAATAGATAGATATTCCCATTATCATTAACCGCAACTAGATAATCCTTTTTCTTAAATTTAAAATGCTGTATTGGATATTCTATTAAGCCAATCCCACTTAGTGGACTCCAACCATCTATCAATTGTTTAGTAGCAGTATAGCCATATACATTTAGATTACCACATGGAATATAGTAACTATATTCTTTATTACTCTTAAAATCCACCATACACATGCCTGCACTAGCCCTTGAACTGAGCCTTAAGGGATAAGAATCTACATCTTCTCCTGTCTCTCTTTCTAACAAATAGACCTTGCTTGGAGTATTGAAGAGTAGTTGCGATTTTTGTCCACCATAAAGTTGTATAGGATAGACTTCTCCCAATATTTCTTTTTCTAAGCTTCGCTTCCAGCGTATAGTACCATTAGAAGAAATAAGATAAATATTATTCGATTGATCTTGTACGAAAATATCTTTTTCTCCAGTACTTGGATTTTCTACCACTTGAGGGCTTGACCTTGGTACATCTCTAAGAGGCACTTCCCATACTAAAACAGGGTCTTTTGTTCTTTCTATTTCAGAACCGACACTTCCTTTTATTTTGATTAGGTCATCTGAAGTCGTTACTGCTTCAAGAGTGGCTGGATTCAACTCATAATAATGAGGAAGGTGGCCATTCAGATATTGCTTATAGGCGCGAGAAGCATTCATACGCAATATCTCAGGTATTTTATCCGTCTGAACAAATGAGAAATGATTGCTATTGGGATTCATATTCTTTATGAATTGCTGATAAGTTGGGCTATTCGCCAAAGAATTGAAATGTTCGCCTCCGCTAAGCATTAACTCTAAAGTACTTGGCTCCGTTGCAAGGAGTACCCAACGCTCCAGTATCATATAATAGCACTCATCAAAAGCCATGGCTGTTTCCTCACCAAATAAGGCACTTACAATATCCTTATTTCCCAGGTATCGAATTCTGGAGTTATTATCTAAATCTCTGGAATCATTATTTTTACTAACCGCATTAGCTAAATCCCCCAAATAGGCTTGAGCAGCTCTAGCTTTTTTGCTTTCTATTGCTACTAATTTTTTTTCGTCTATTCTTCTATTAAGGGGCTCTACAATGCCATAAGCCCATTCATTTCCTATCCAAGGCATACAATACTCCTTGAATATTCTATTTTCTTTTTCTGGTAATTGCTTATAAAAACTATTAAATGAATGCACATTCGCAGCCCAAAGCAGGGCCATATTATCAGGCATAATAGAGGCAACGGTACTACCGTCTTTCGAAGGAGAAATTCCTTCAAATGCTCTGAGATATTGATTAGCTTCATTCAAGTAGGCATAACCTTCATATTTTAATTGGCTATCATTAAGTGTAAAGTCTAATTTTAACCAATCAATGCTTTCTGCAAAGGGCTGTAATCCTTCTAAATTTTGATCATCTAAAAATCCTGAGCTTAAAAGTGGGATTTTTGCTCCATTTACTAAACATTTTATCCCCTTAGCGTTTAGGCGCTTAGCCTTCATTTTATCAAAGCTACTCATATTAGCGATATTTTTATTATCTGCTAATTGGCCTACACTTTCTTCTACTAAAGTCGGAGCCCAGCTGATAAAGATATAATCTTGATGCTCTGCAATAGCTATTTTTTCGTCATTCGCAGGATTGCTAAGACGGTTTATAGAGGCTCCCTTAAATTGATTTTTAGAAAGACTATAGTTTTGTTCTTGCAAATAAGATACGAGTTTATCAGTTCCTCCCAAAGCTCCTTCCTTAAACGCAAATAGGTATTCGAATTTTTCCTTGCCTGCATTATGTAGAGAAATCAAAATACTGGGATCTCTATAGGGGCCTTTAGCGACCTCTAAGAAAATAGTATTTAATTGGTTTAGACGTTGATCCAACAATTGACCAAAATCTAATTGAGATAGTGTATTCTTCCAATAAGCATTTTCGCGGATGCGCTCTCTTGCTTGATTCATTTTTCTTACCTCCATGCTAATGATAGAGCTTTGAGGTAGAATCCCAGCAGTAAGCGGGCGCCCTACGAAAAACTTCATAAATACATAAACTAAAATTACTAAAACCAATATTGCTAAAAGTAGTTTTTTGCTCATTAATGATTAACTTTAGGGGACATAAGTAAGTGGACAGAATTACTTAGTCAGAAGATCATTTAAATTTGTCCAATTACTTAAATCAAGTAGTGAACTCATTTAAAGTTTTTCTGCTGGCTTAGAAAATGGCCGTTTTTTCGTTCTTCTGCGTTATTTTATCGGTCCGTAGCGCTGCTATGCACCTCAAAAATGCCTTGAATAACAAAAAAACAGCTCATTTTCAGCATCATCATAAAACTTTAAATGAGTTCAGTATAAGCTACTTGGATTAAAAACATTTTAATGCAAAGTAAATTTATTTTTGTTGCTGCTTTATTAGGCGCTTTTTCTGTTGTATTGGGCGCCTTTGGAGCACACGGGCTTAAAGCTAAGCTAACACCCGATCAGCTACAAGTGTTTGAAACTGCCGTAAGATACCAGTTTTACCATACATTTGCTATCTTAGTATGTGCTTTATTAATGGATAAATATGCTATTTCTCCATTCATTTTATACGCATTTTTATTAGGAATTATATTTTTCTCAGGCTCACTTTACCTATTATCTTGTAGAGAGCTATTAGGCTTAACAAATTGGAAGTGGCTTGGTCCTATTACCCCAATTGGAGGTTTATTATTTATTATAGGTTGGCTTTGGTTAGCCTTTAGTGTATTAAAAGAGTAGCGTAAAATAGTTGTAAATACAGTGAAGGCGTAAATTTACACTAAAAGTTGGTGACGATCAATAAAATTTAATTGAAAATTTCGGAAGAAGACAAAAGAAAACGCATAAAAAAGCCTCCTGCCTTTTAACCCTATCAAAAGATAAAGTATAAAGCAGGAGGCTTTTCTGTCTATTTTTTAGAAGAATGAAATTTTAAGGAACAATAGTTAAGTGGTTGACGGCAATTATTTGTGCTTCATCCCTAAGCATTAGTTGCTGGCCCCACTTCAGGTTCGTCGTTTGATGACATGCCCGGCATGCTTCTATTCACTTTTTCTCCTAATATTTCTTTGATTCTGTATAAGTGAAATAAGATGTCTGTTTGTACAAAATCACCTAATTCAATTGCTTGATTAAAGAATTCTATCTGATGATATAATGCTTTTATAGCTACAATACGATCAGACATACTAATACTTTCATCAAAATTTATCTTGCTTGTATCAACATCTGCCATCAAAAAGGAGAGGTATTCTTGTATGTAGGCACGCCACTCTACTTCATCTATTGAATCTGCCACTACACATTCAATTAGTAATCCTGCACCGCTTGTTCTGACCTCTGTTTTAAAAGAACAGCCTTTTACTCCTTGCAGATAATCTTCAAAAGATGCTAGGTATTGCTTGAGTGCAAGACTCCACTCCTCCACTACAGGGATTTGTTCTCTTATGAGTTTTTCTCCTTTTCCCACATTTACCTCATAATTGAGGTAAAACATGATTGCGTATAAACCTTTTTGTATCACTTCTTTAGGAGGACTATTCCTAAAAGAGTTGCCTCTTAGTTCTAATTGTTTAAGATTGAACAATTCTGCTAATCCTTTTGGGAGGTCGCTTAGCTTATTATCTATGAGGTCTAATATACTTAGCTCTTCCAATTCATTGATATTCTCTGGTAACTCCCGTACTTGGTTGTTTCTTAGAGAAAGAGAATGGAGTAAGCTTAACTCCACTATTGAGTCTGGTAACTTTTCAACTAAGTTATCCGCCAAATTGAGGACCCTTAGATTTCTTAATGATCCTATCCATTGAGGTATTTTTCTCATACAATTTTTGGATAGGTTTAAGCTCGACAGAAAACTTAGATTCCTCATAGAGGATGGTAATGTATGTATCATATTGCCTGACAAGTCCAAAGTTGTCAGTTGTTTGCAATTTCCCAAATCTACTATAAGATTGGTCAGATCATTTTCAGATAAATCTAATGTTCTTAACTTATTCGCGTTGCTAAGTGATGTTGGTAACTCTGCCAGATTATTATCTGCCATATTGAGTGTATGTAAATTCTTCCAACAGCTAATATCTGGTAATACATCTATTTCATTTCCTTCTAGAACAATTTCTTCTAAATTGGGTAAAAGGGTTAATACTGCGGGGAACTCTGAAAAATCATTATATCCAAGATATATTGTTTTTAGGTTTTTCAGATTACTTATTTCTGGGGGCAAACAATTTAATTGGTTATCACTAAGATCTAATTCTTCTATATCAGTTAACTGACCTATTTCTGGGGGTAAAAACTCAATTCTCTTATTAAAAAGAGAAATAGTCGATCCGCCTGTTTTAGCCTCTTTGAGTAACTCTAGTAATTCCTCTAACTTCATCTTCTATATTTAATATGTTCATACTCTACTTACAGGTGTTCGGTGTGTAGTTACGGACAGAATTTTTTGTTATTTTTCTTCAATAAATATTTTGGCGTTGTCTTGAGTCATGTCGTGTATTTGTTGATTAATAAATAATAACAATCTTCACTCATTATTCTATACGATCTTTTCTTACTTTTGTTCCTCATATCACTTTCTTAATTTCAATTTAATTTTATCTAATTTCTTAGATATAATTATTAGTTTCGGCTTAGGGATGGGAGCGGTATGGGGCGTATATGTCCTGACTTACGTAGCTTAGCTGGACGCAGGCTGGCCCTGCAAGGGCAGACAAGTACAGCTTAGCGGAGTAGGAAGGACATAGCCACATAATAGCGGACAGCCCGACCCATTTATCATTTTTCATTCGTGGGCGCACACATAGGTAGCGCCCCTACGGTCGAATGAAAAATAATAAATGGGGAAGCCCCAAATTGTTTTTAATTATTTTTAAGAACTGCTGATTAATGGTGGTGGTGAGATATCAGAAATATATTATGTTATAATGCAGGATAGAAAGATTTTTATATTATTCGTAACTTTCCTTATGCTGATATTAGTAAATTTTGTTTTGCTAATTTGGCCTATTGACGATCAGCGTACCCAGAATATTACAAATCGGGTGCCTAAGCTTGACACATCAGAACTTTATAAAAATAAAGTAAAAAAAGATACTGTGATAGTGGCGTATGAGGCAGACCAACCTCAGCCTGTTCACCCCTTGGTAGAATTATATTTTTTGAATGGTTTGGTTGATGTGATTGAGCTTGATAGTAGTATTAGAGTTGATTTGCGTTATGGAGGGACTAACAACGTATGGAAGGCGGATATGTATGATGGTATGGAGCGAGCTTTTTTGCAAAAGAAGGTGGCTGATAAGTTGGTAAAAGCACAATCAATTCTGAAAGAAAAGCGGCCTGAATTGAGTTTATTAGTCTTGGATGCTACTCGTCCACAACATATTCAAATGAAAATGTGGGAGTCGCTTAAAGGGACTGATAAACAGCGTTATGTGTCTATGCCGAGCAAAAATGCTATGCATACTTATGGCGCTGCTGTAGATGTCACTTTGGTCGATAATAATGGGCTTGAGTTAGACATGGGAACGCCTTTTGATTTTTTTGGAAAATTGGCAGAGCCTCGTCATGAGCAGCGCCTTTTAAACGAAAAAAAATTGACCAAAAAGCAGCTTGAAAATAGATATTTGTTGCGTACTGTGATGCGTGAAGGGGGCTTTAGAACGATTCCAAACGAGTGGTGGCATTTTAATGCATTTAGGAAAACGGAGGTCTGGGATTTGTACCGACCCATAAAATGACATAAAAAGTTTTTTTATAGGTGGTTTTTTAGGCAAAAAAATTGCATTTTATCGATTGTATGTGGATAACTACACTTAGTAATCATTAAGGAATAACTTAAACCATATTATCATTAAGAACGTTGACTGATAGTAAGTATTGTTAAAACTTTAAATAAACGGATTGGCTAACAAGGTTGGTAATTTAGTAGACTGGGTCTTATTTAAGAGAGTTCTCGCATTGGCTACCCCTTTTAAGAGAGGTTTTGCATTAGCTTGCTTTTTAGCGATTGCGATGGCTATACTTACTCCCCTTACCCCTTATTTGATTCAGCATACGGTGGATTCATTCATTATGATTGGAGATTATAATGGCTTGGTTCGCATGAGCATTATTTTATTAGTCCTATTGATTATCACTTCATTTTTTCGTTATTTCTTTATTTATACGACTAATTGGTTGGGGCAAACGATTATTAAAGATTTGAGAATTAAAGTATTCCAGCATATTAGTAGTTTGCGCTTACGATATTTTGACACCACTCCTATAGGCCAGTCTACCACTAGGGCCATTAATGATGTGGAGACCATCAATGATATTTTCTCTCAGGGCTTGATTACAATACTAGCCGACTTACTAAAGATCGGAGTCGTCTTGGCTATTATGTTTTATACTGATTGGAAGCTGACCTTGGTGAGTTTGGCTACTTTTCCCTTTTTTGTGTACGCGACCTATATTTTCAAGGAGAAGATAAAGGTGGCCTTTCAGACAATCCGTACAAGAGTATCGGATATGAATACCTTCTTGCAAGAGCGGATTAGTGGAATGAGTGTGGTGCAGATATTTGGCGCAGAAGAAAAAGAGAAAGAGCGCTTTGTATTGATTAATGAAGATTACAAACAAGCTCAAATTAGAGCTGTTTGGTATTATTCTATCTTCTTTCCTGTATTGGAGGTAATCCAAGCGAGTGCATTGGGATTACTAGTTTGGTTTGGAGCTAATCAGGTTCTTAATGGACAAGCTACTATTGGCACATTAATAGCTTTTATACTTTATATCAATATGTTATTTCGCCCGATGCGAATGCTAGCAGATAAATTCAATACCTTACAAATGGGCTTAGTTGCTTCTGAGCGTGTATTTACCCTTTTAGATAGAGACGAAAAAATCAATAATACGGGGAATTTAAATAGCGGAGATATGAAAGGGCATATCGAGTTTGATGATATTCACTTTGCTTATAATGAAGTGGATATGGTCTTGAAAGGTGTTTCTTTTGAGATCAAAGCGGGTAAAATGCTCGCTTTGGTTGGAGCAACTGGTGCTGGAAAGTCTTCTATTATCAATATTCTCAATCGCTTTTATGATATACAAAAAGGGTCCATCAAAATTGATGGCGAATTAGTAGAGAATTATCAACTATCTTATTTGCGTTCTAATATTGGGCTGATTCTTCAAGATGTATTCTTATTCTCTGGTTCTATACACGATAATATTACGCTACGAAATAAAGAAATTACCAGAGAAGAGGTCATTCAAGCAGCGAAGTTTGTAGGAGCACATGAGTTCATAGAGAAATTGCCAGGTAAGTACGACTATAATGTCATGGAACGAGGAGCGACTCTTTCACTTGGTCAAAGGCAATTGGTTTCTATTGTCCGAACTTTTGTATTCAATCCAAGGATCTTAATTATGGATGAAGCCACCTCCTCTATTGATACGCAAACAGAACTCATGGTGCAAGCTGCTACAGATAGGTTAATGCAAAATAGGACAGCTATCGTAATTGCACACCGACTTTCTACTATCCAAAATGCCGATAAAATCATCGTTTTAGAAAAAGGCAAAATCATAGAAATAGGTACACATGATGAGTTGCTCTCCTTTGAAGGCCACTATAAACAACTACATGATATGCAATTTAGCCAAAGCGAAGCTTCCTAATTTTCACTAAAAAACGTGCCCAGCCACAACAATGTAACATTTACATTCTATTAATAGTAGAGTATTTCTTATTCTACGATTAGATATTCATGAATATTCTATAACTTTGAGGGTTTTGTAATAAACGTAGGATTCAATTCATGCAAGAAGACCAATGGTTCATCATAGCCAATCCCAACTCTGGTAGTGGCACTACAGAAGAAGAATGGGGTTACATCAATAATATACTGAGTAAAAAAGGCATCTCTTTTAGAAGCGAATTTACCCAACACCCGCTTCATGCGACAGAAATTGTTCAAACGGCCATTCAAGAAGGCTATCGAAAAATATTAGTGGCTGGCGGCGATGGCACCTATAATGAAGTCATCAATGGGATATTTGATCAAAAGGCAGTAGATACACAAACCATTACTTTGGCCATGCTGCCCTTAGGCACAGGAAACGACTGGGTTCGCATGATGAAAATACCACTCGACTGGGAAGAAGCCATCAATTTATTAGAAACTGGAAAAACGATATTACAAGATGTTGGCTTAGTAAAGTATACAGAAGGAGATCAACAAAAAGAACGATACTTCGTCAACGTAACTGGTTTGGGCTTTGACGCCTATATCGCTGCCAACTACTTACAAGGCAAAAAAAACCTAGGGCAATACTCTTATTTCACCTCTATATTAAGGGGACTAATCAAGTACAAAAATCAATCCGTCGAGTTTACCGTCAATGGGCAAAAAAGAGAAGAAAAAATATTCACCCTTGCAGTAGGTATAGGCCAATTTTTCGGTGCAGGAATGAAAATCACTCCCAACGCCAAATCCGATGATGGCCTTTTTGATATCACCCTTATTAAAGACGTCAGCAAATTAACCGTCATCGGACAATTGAGCAATCTATATAGCGGTGCTTTTATCAAACATCCCAAAGTAGAAACTCTCCAATGCACAGAAATAAGTATCAGCTCTAAGGAAAAAGTTTATCTCCAAATGGACGGAGAATTAATCGGTCATACTCCTGCTAATTTTGCAATCATCAAACATGCCCTTAGGGTCTTAGTACCTTAATTGGTATGTTAGTAGTTAGTCTATTAGTATGTTAGTAATTAGTCTATTAGTTTTTTATTGATCATATACGACCAACATACTTACTACTAAGGTACCTACTACCGTTCACAACGTTCCAATGTTCCAAACGTTTCACCTAACCACCAAGTCCTTCAATTTCCTGTAATAAGCGATCAAAATCACAGCTGCCACTACAGTCGCAAGACCAAAACCATAATAAGCAAAAGAAATATTTTCAATAAAGAAAGGCAAAGAAAATAAGCTGATAAAGACAATTCGGAAAAGCACATTAATCAACTGAAACACCCCAAAAGTTCGCCCAATCACCTGATTAGGGACACGTTTAAATAAGTAAGTCACCCGCATAATTCGAGCCCCCGAATTAGCCGTTCCTTGAAACATACTCGCTATCAAAAATACTGCTACACTCGATGTCCCTCCAATAATAAACAACATTAAAGCGCCTAATAAAGTCATTATAATACAGCCTAATATATTCCGATTTCTGAAGAACCATTGTATACTTATACCTGATATGATCGCACCAAAGGCAAAAGTCAATTCGGACAAAGCAAAGACACTCCCATCAGCCTTCAAAAAATTACTCACAAAATTAGGATTCAGCAATAAGCCACTCACTAAAGTAGTGACAAATACAAAATAAGCGGCATTACCAAAGACAAACAAGAGCGGATTGCGTTTCAAAAAATCAATCCCAACTTTCAGTCGCTCTATAATACTCCCCTGATCAGCCTTCCGCTTCACTAAGGACTGATAACTAATCATAGAAATAATTAAAAAAGACAGTACATACGTACAACCGTCCATTAAAAACACCTCATACAATTCCCAAGGCTCCACTGTGAAAGGCATATTGATGGTTGTTCCCAATAATTCATTGGGGCCTGCTTCTATACCACTTAGCAAAATAGCTCCTAATGCTCCTGCTATCATATAAGTCAATTGCCCCTGTATCTCCAAATAAGAGGTAATCCGATTATAATCTTTCTGTTCGGTAATTTCCTGTACAAATGCATAAAGGGTAGGATAATGAATATTGTAAATAAAAAAGGTGATCGCAAATACGGCCCCCGCCATCAACATAGGTACCTCACCCAAGTAGAAGCCCAAAGCCGCTATACTCAATATCAAAAAACCACCGACCGCATTTTCGCCCAAAAATAAGCGCTTACGATTAAATCTATCCACCAAAGTTCCCGCATACAATCCCCAAAAAAGCGAAATGAAAGTCACCGCTGCATAAAGCAGCCCCCAAATCCTCGGTTCATCTAATACATCAGCAAAATACCAAGGTACAGCGATCATACTAATCCCCTGTGCACAACCCGATATAGAGTTGGCAATAAACAATAATATAATCGCCTGCCTGTTTTTCATAAATTATTCCTAAATTAAAATACCGCCGAAGATAGCCTTTTGCTTTTTATTTTTAGTAAAAAAAAGATGTACATTACTTAATATTACTACTTTCGTAAGTTAATACCTTGGTCTTAAATATACTGTTAGAATAAGTCAACATCTTTAAGCTAACAAAATCTATGGACTATGGACCATTGACTATCAACTAACATAACAATCATCAAAAGAAGCTACAAAATATCAGCCGATAAGGCCCTTTCCAAACTCGAAAAATACTGCGCTTATCAAGAACGCTGCGAGAAGGAAGTGCGCCAAAAACTTCGAGATCTCCTATATTACGGAGAAGAAGCCGACCTAATAGTAGAAACCCTCTCCAATGAGCGCTACTTTAGTGATAAGCGCTTTGCTGCTTCTTATACCAGAGGTAAGTATACCTACAAAAAATGGGGGCGCAATAAAATTGTTCAAGGACTGAAAGACAAGAAAATCTCTGCCAGAAATATCAATCACGCTTTGAATGAGATTGATCCAGCATTATACCAACAAAACTTAGAGTACCTCGCTTACAAAAAACAAAGACAAGTCAAAAAAGGCAGCTTCTTCCAAAGAAAAGGCAAAATCGCCAAATATCTCATCCAAAGAGGCTATGAATCTCAAGAAGTCTGGAAAATGGTGAATAGACTGGAAGAAGAGGAAGAATGAGCGCTTAATGCTAATAATCACCGCAAAATATGCGGCGAAAATAGGCTTTGCGGCGAATAATAGGTATATTCACCGCAAAATATGCGGTGAATAATGAAGTATATCTATCAAAATGATAATTGGCCTCAATTTATCTGGAATAATGAGCAACTAATTACTACTCTTGGAAAACTAAGGAATTTACAAGGAAGGCTAATCGGTAAAATGGAATCACTAGGATTCGAGTTACGTAACGAGGCTTCTCTTGAAACCTTAACCTTAGAAATTATTAAGTCAAATGAAATCGAGGGAGAAATCTTGAATACTGATCAGGTAAGATCATCTGTTGCCCGAAGATTAGGTATGGACATAGCTGGATTGATTCCCTCAGACCGAAATGTAGACGGAGTCGTAGATATGGTTTTAGACGCCATCCAGAAATATAATGAACCATTAACAAAAGAAAGGCTTTTTGACTGGCATTACGCTCTTTTCCCAACAGGAAGAAACGGTATGTATAAGATTATTGTTGGAAATTGGCGAGATGATGCTTCTGGAAAAATGCGCGTTGTTTCTGGCCCAATGGGAAAAGAACAAATACACTTTCAAGCCCCTCCTGCCGATCAAATCGATAAAGAGATGGATCAATTTCTAAATTGGGTCAATAATGAAAATAGCCTTGATCCTGTCATTAAATCTGCCATTGCACATTTATGGTTTGTAACAATTCATCCTTTTGATGATGGAAATGGAAGAATTACAAGGGCACTCACTGATATGCTTTTAACTCGTTCTGATGGCGCCTCACAAAGATTTTACAGTATGTCCGCACAAATTAGATTAGAAAGAAAAGAGTACTATGCTATTCTAGAAACAACCCAAAAAGGAACATTAGATATAACTATATGGTTAGAATGGTTCTTAGATTGTTTACTGAATGCCCTTAAAGCCTCAGACGTTATTATATCTAAAGTCTTATATAAACACAAATTTTGGAACAATTACGGAAGTATAGGTTTGAATGAAAGGCAAATTAAAATTTTAAATAAACTTCTAAATGGGTTTGAAGGTAAATTAACCTCTAGTAAGTGGGCCAAGATGGCTAAATGTTCATCCGATACTGCTTTGAGAGATATCCAAGATTTAATAGCAAAGGGAATTTTAATAAGTGATGGTGCTGGTGGTAGAGCTACTAATTATATCCTTCAAAAAATTAAATAAACCACACTTTATGTCCAAAAAAAAGGCGCTGAAACAATCAGCGCCTTTTAAAATTTCGATTCCTCTTATTTTGTTAAGATTTTCATACCTATATTTAATAGGTCATCCATCATGCTGCCATCGCCATCCATATCAAGTAATTTACCGAAGGCACCGCCACTTCTTCTAGCTTGAGGAGCTTGCTGTTGTTGGCCGCCGCCACCCATCAAGATTTGTGCTAAACCGCCTAAGTCTAAGCCCTTAGATCTTTGCTGTTGTCCTACAACACCCATCACTACTGGGGCAATTAATTGCATTAAAACACCTGACTTAAAGATATCTAAACCACTCATCTGGCTAATGATCTGAGCAGCCTCTAACTGTCTTTTGCCTAATAAATGATTAACAATACCCGTTCCATTAGTTGTTCTAGCACTTTGAGCTTTCTTTTTGCCTGAAATGACACTCATCAAATCTCCAAGGATACCGCCATCATGGTCTTTCTCGATAGCACCAAATAGTCCACCGCCTCTTTCTTGGTGATTGGCATTTTTTGATATAGCACTAAGCAATAGCTCGCTTATCCCTTGAGACGCAGCTTTTACTTGATTAGGATCTTGAGCCCCAATTTGCTTGGATAATTGGATAATGACATCATCTGTTAAATGTCTGCCTACTTCGTTCATTAAATTTTGCATTGACTTATTTTGTATATGATTAAAATTCAGCTCCTTATAGAGCCTTGGAACACATCCAATTGAATAGCAAAATTCGTACTTAAATAGTTCACTATGAATAGTAGATTCATTTAGGCTAATACACATTAGCACTATTTTGAGTATCTTTGCCAGTAAACTCAAAGCCCTTTAAAGTTGTTTATTAATAGTTAATTTCGACCTTTTTAAATTTTAATATAATATGGAAACTCAAAATAGAATCATTAGCCTATACACAGAAGCAACGCCCAATCCTGAAACAATGAAGTTTGTGGCAAATGTGATGATTTTTGCACGCGATAGAATTGATATGCCAAGCAGAGAGGAAGCAGAGAAATTTTCACCTTTAGCAACGGCCTTATTCGACAATTTCCCGACCGTAAAGGGGGTGTTTATTGCTAATAATTTCGTTACGGTTACTAAAACACCTGATGCGCAATGGTTTGAAATTATTCCTGCTAAAAGAGAGTTTATTCGCAACTACTTACAGGAAGAACATCCTGTTTTAAACGAGGAAGCTGTTAAGGCACATAAAGAAAGCATCATGAATGCCCCAACAGATAACGGTGATGACGATGCAATTGTAGCTAAAATAAAAGAGCTATTACAAAAATATGTACAACCTGCTGTAGAAATGGACGGCGGATCAATTGTATTCCGTTCTTTTGAGGAAGGTAAAGTTACACTGGCAATGGAAGGTTCTTGCGCTGGATGCCCTTCTTCTACCATTACCCTCAAGCATAGCATAGAAAACTTACTTCGCAGAATGGTGCCAGAAGTGGAAGAAGTCGTAGCAGAAGATGTGATTTAATAAATCCCAAAGTTCTTATAAATTTACCGATAACAAAATGAAACGATACCTGCCCCCCATTCTTAGTATTTTCACCTTGATCCTCCTATTACTCTCTTCTTCTTGCGATATGGAAAGCCTAAAAGAAAAAATGGGAATGGGCGGCCCTAAAGGCCCCGACTCCCTTCTTTTGGTTAGTATTGCTGGTGAGATCAAAAATACCGTCAGTAATTTTGAGGGTAATGCTTTAGGTATTGATAATAAAAATGAAGCCCTCATAGATACCTTCTTGATGGACTTCTATCAAGAATCAGACTATCAAATGCGATGGTTTGATATTTATGAGGAAAAACGAGATTCCTCTACCTTAGAAGATGTCATAATAGAATTGGAAGCCGCCGGAGATCATGGTTTAGTAGTCAATGATTATAAAGTGGAGCGAGTCAAAAAGCTGAATCAATATATCAACAACTTCATGGCCAATCCAGAAATGGAAGCCCCTCCTATAGATTCCTTAATTCGCTTTGATCTTCTATTGACCTCCTCTTTCCTTTCCTACGCAACCGACTTGCTAAAAGGGCGCACCAAAGCACCCAAAAGATGGGAAGTAACAGAAAGACATAATGACTTAGCCGCTTCCCTATCCCAAGCAATGGAGATCAATAATATGGATGCCTTAGTGAAAACAGCGGCTCCTAAGATTAAAAATTATTGGGGCTTATTAGAGGTATTGGCTCAATATGAAGAAATCGCTAAGAAGGGTGGTTGGACAGAAGTACCCAAAGGAAAATTCTCTAAAGGTAAAAGCAATGAGGCCATCCAAAAATTAGCTAAACGCCTCCAACAGTCTGGCGATCTCAAAGGCAAGACTGACAAAATGGATGACGCACTAATCGCTGCCATCAAAAAATTTCAAGCTCGCCACAATCTCAATGATAATGGCTCAGTAGATTCCAAAACACTCGAAAAGCTCAACACAGATATCCAAGAAGATATCCAATCTATCAAGATGAATATCAACCGCTATCGTTGGATGCCAGATACTTTAGGACAAAAATACCTACATGTCAATATCCCAGAATCACACCTTCGTTTTTATGATGGTGAAGAGGTAATCATTGATATGCCAGTGGTGGTCGGGGCGCCTAAATCTCCAACTCCCGTTATGTTTAAGGAGTTACAATACATGGTATTTAGTCCCGTATGGCACGTTCCTCCAAGTATCGCCAGAGACGAAATCATCAAATATGCTAAGATCAACCCCAATGTGATTTTGGTATCTGATGTGGAAGTCTATAAAGATGGCCGAAAAATTGATGCTTGGAGTGTAGACTGGCCCAATGTCAATGATTGGAACCGCTACAGATTCAAGCAAAAGCCTTCCGCCAATCAAAATGCTTTAGGTAGAGTGAAGTTTATGTTCCCTAATCACCACAGTTGCTATATGCACGATACCTACAATAAGCAAGATTTTGCGAATCGGGTAAGGGCGGAAAGCGCTGGCTGTGTACGTGTTCCTCGCCCAGTAGACCTTTCTTATGAAATACTCAAAGACAAGGATTGGACAAAGGAGAAGGTCAGCAGAGCCATGAATCGTAATTCCGAGCAACGCGTCAATGTAAGTCCCGATATTCCAATCTATTTCTCCTACTTCACCAAATGGGTAGATGATGAGGGCATCTTACAAAGCAGAAGAGATATTTACAAGCAAGATTCCAAGCAGTTGAAGGCATTAGCCGCCAAGTAATAAAATCATCTTTTGGGGCTTCCAGCTGCGCTCGTTAGCGAAGTGCGCAGCACGAGCAAAATATTATGCATTCATCATTATGCATTACGCATTGCAAGCGAAGCGCAGCCGTCGGGCTGTCCGCTCTTATGTGGCTATGTCCTTCCTACTCCGCTAAGCTGTACTTGTCTGCCCTTGCAGGGCCAGCCTGCGTCCAGCTAAGCTACGTAAGTCAGGCCATATACGCCACATACCGCTTCCATCCCTAAGCCGATTTTTTTAACGTTTTAACCGATTAACTTTGAAACGTTTTAACTCATATAGAAATGCAAATAGAAAAAGGATACTTTTGTAGTTTTGCTCAAATACAAGTTGTATTACCAAAAGATCAATATTATAAAGATGAAACTAATAGCTGGAAAGTAATTGGCTTTCCTGGAGTAGATGGGATTGAGTTTCGTCAAAAATTGGAAACACAAGATCAAACCATATTTGCATACTATCCGATTGAAGGATTACATATTGAAAAAGCAAATTCGATAGAAGATTTAATTTTAAAGTGGAAAGCAAATAAAATAGTACTTTAATAACAAATAGAAGGGCATTAGCCCTGAATATATCTGTAGTAATATAGGAGTTAATGAACATCTGGAAGGGCGTTAGCCCTGATCACATCAAACTCGCACCTTACGGCACAATGCCATAATATTGAAAAGCTTACAAAATGGATCATATGAAAAATAAGAAAGAAGAAAACAGAGTTGAATCCCACATAAGTAAAGAAGAAACCCAAATCCTTGCCTCTAAAAGAGACCAAGAAATATTCTTTAATGTGCTAATTGGAGATGAAAAACCTCCTAATGAGGCACTCTTATCTGCTATTAAATACTATTATAATTTGTCAAAATAGATATAAATCAGTATTTTTGACAAAATTGTCAAGACAAATCTGTCAATATGGAAAAGTCATTTGGGGAACACATCAGAACATTAAGGGTCAATAATGAGATGCCTTTAAGAAAACTGGCTGCTCTTCTTGATATAGATCAATCTACTCTCAGTAAAATTGAGCGAAATGAGCGTAAATTAAATGGTAATTTAGTACAGGAAATTGCTAATATCTTTAACTTAGATTATAAGGAGTTGAAAATATTTTTCTTGAGTGATCATATAGTTAACTATCTCAGTCAAGAAGATTACTCAATGGAAGCATTAAAATTAGCTGAAGAAAAAATCACTCTAAAGAAAAAAAAATGAAAAAAAAGTTACTGTCTTTATTTTCAGGTTGCGGTGGAATGGATATTGGATTTGAAGGAGGTTTTCAAATACCAAAAAAAATCCTCAATCATAATATTCATAAAGAATGGGTAGATAAAGAAAATCAAGATTCTTATGTTTTGAAAGACACTATTTTTGAAACTGTTTTTGCTAATGATATTAACCAATATGCTAAAATTGCTTGGAATGAATATTTTACTAAAAAGAAAGAATCATTGAATCAATTCAGGTTAGGTAGTATTGTTGATATAGTTAGAGAATATGAGGCTGGTAATGAGAAGGTCTTTCCAAATAATATAGATATTGTAACGGGAGGCTTCCCTTGTCAAGACTTTAGCATTTCTGGAAGAAGAAATGGCCTAAGCTCTCATAAAGATCATAATGGAAAGATAATCGATAAAGAGATTCCGACCGAAGAGAATAGAGGACAACTATATATGTGGATGCGTAAGGTAGTACAAATTACCAAACCCAAAATATTTATTGCTGAAAATGTGAAAGGGCTGGTTAATTTAGGCACAGTTAAGGAAATCATTCAAAATGATTTTTCCAGCATTGATGGAAATGGTTATTTAGTTCTAAATCCTAAAGTTTTACATGCAGCCAATTTTGGTATTCCTCAATCAAGAGAAAGAGTTTTTTTTATTGGATTTAAAAAATCAGCTCTATCTAAACAAGCACTAAAAAGCCTGAAAAATCTTCAAATTGAAGATCAAATAAGCCCATACCCCATACCAACTCATAGAATTAATGGAGAGATACATTATTCAAAATATGAAAGCTTACTAACTAATTTTACTCCTTGTAAGGATGTACTATTAGATTTAGAAGAACCTTCAGATTCTGATGATCTTTCACAAAAATATTATTCTAAAGCCAAATTCATGGGAGTTCACTGCCAAGGCCAAAAAGAAGTTTCTTTAAATGGTTTGGCTCCTACGATTAGAGCAGAGCACCATGGCAATATAGAGTTTAGGAGACTTTCAAAAATGAATGGTGGGAAATACGAAAATGAACTTTCTAAGGGTATGGAAGAACGCCGACTAACTCTAAGAGAGTGTGCCAGAATTCAAACTTTTCCAGATGATTTTGAATTTGTAATTCCTAATAATAATGGTAGAAAAAAGTTTAAACTTAGTCCTTCACAAGCATATAAACTCGTTGGTAATGCAGTTCCTCCTTTACTCGCTTATCATATAGCTAAAAAAATTGAAACTAATTGGAATTTTTATTTTGAAACTGAATAAGTATCTTTGTTGGTTACAAACCGAGATATATGATTCAATTATCCTCTAAAGAGCGTCTAACATACTTCCTACAATTGTATTTTTACGAATTAGAAATTCTCTTAAAACAACAAAAAGAAGAAATAGCAAAAATAAAATTCCAATCAGAAGAAGCAAACACAGATGAATTTTTTAAAATCTTCATTAAAAAATTGATCAAAAAACACAAAAACATAAAAAAAAGCTCAATATCTAAGATTCTTATCACTAAAAACAAACGAAATTTCACAATAAAAACGGACTTATTTAATGAGTTTACTATCAAAAATGTCTATTTGCCTAATGATCTGACTCCTAAATTAAAGAAAGAAATTTCAAGCATTAACAATTCAGTTTATACCAACCCTGATTTATTACTCAAAATATCAGGTTATAATGAAACCCTTTATGAATCAATAGAACTTAAATCAACTAAAAATAATACTATACCTGGCTCAAGTGTGCAGCAAGTAAATCCTTATGAATGGGTAATCTTTTTGCGCAGACAAAATAATGAAATTATCACTGGTCAGTATATTAATAGTATTACTGAAAAACTACCATTTCCAGATAGAAGTCCTCGCCCTATGATATCCTTCAAGACATTAGCTGAATGGAATAAACTCAATAGAGTATCTAAGGAAGATAATTTAGTTCTAAACACTAATTCTATATCTGATAAAAAGAAACTGGCTTTATTGAAAAATTGGCAAGCCTACCTTACTGATGAATGGTTAGCTATAATCAAACAAAAAGAAAAACAAAAGTCCGAAAAGTGGTTTAATAATGCGTTAAGAATGTTTGCTGTTAAACTTTTGAATTACTCAAAGGATTTAAAAGAAAACGAATTAGATAATCTCATTCACTCACTTAACAACTTAGTAGATCAAAATAAAAGCACATGAGAAATATAAGTATTTTAGGGGGTGGCCTGGTAGGTTCGCTCCTGTCCATTTATATGGCGAAACGAGGTTATGAAGTAGATGTATATGAACGCAGACCTGATATGCGTAAAGAGCCAGTAGAAGGTGGCCGCTCTATCAATTTGGCGATGAGTACACGTGGATGGAATGCACTGGAAGAAGTAGGCTTGGAAGAGGAGATTCGCAAAATTGCGATCCCGATGAAGGGGAGAATGATTCATAATGAGGATAATAGTGTGGTTTTTCAGGCTTATGGAAAGGAGGAGCAAGCGATATATTCGGTATCGAGAAGCCGATTGAATATGATGTTGGATAGTGCGACGGAGGACTCACCTAATGTTCGTTTCCACTATGAACAAAAATGTGAGCGAGTTAATTTGAGATCTAATACTTATCATTTTACGGACTTGCCGACTGGTAAGCAGTATACTGTAGAACCAGAGGTGATGTTTGGGGCAGATGGGGCTTTTTCTCGTTTGCGATATGAGATGCAAAAGACGCCTCTTTTTAATTATCAGCAATCTTATTTAGCGCATGGGTATAAGGAATTGACGATACCAGCAGCGGAAGATGGAGGCTGGCGTATTGATAAAAATGCTTTGCATATCTGGCCTCGGGAAGATTTTATGTTGATTGCTTTGCCTAATTTGGATGGGAGTTTTACTTGTACTTTGTTCTTGGGTTTTGAGGGAAAAAACTCCTTTGAGAATTTGCAATCTGAGGAGCAGGTGAAGGACTTCTTTGAGCACTTTTTTACGGATGCAGTGCCACATATGCCTACATTGATTTCGGATTTCTTTGAAAATCCTACTTCTTCATTGGTAACGGTACGTTGTTTTCCTTGGACTTATAAAAATGCGGCTTTGATTGGAGATGCTTCTCATGCGATTGTGCCTTTTTATGGGCAAGGGATGAATTCAGGTTTTGAGGATTGCAGTGTGTTGGATAAGATTATTGATGAGTATATTGGTAAGTATGGGGCACCTGATTGGAAAGCAATCTTTGAAAAATATGAAATCATGCGTAGCAAGGATGCCAATGCCATTGCGGATTTAGCATTGAAAAACTTTATTGAAATGCGTGATTGGGTGGGCGAACCTATCTTTTTAGTGCGAAAACAAATTGAAAAATATTTACACAAAAATTATCCCGAGCAATTTATACCTGTTTATTCGATGGTGACTTTTAGTCATGCTCGTTATTCGGAGGCTTTGGCGGAGAGCAAAAAACAGGATGCCTTTTTTGATGAGCTTTTGAAGTTAGAGGGAATAGTGGAACAATGGGAAAGTGGAGAATTGAAAGCGGTACTCGAGGAAAGGATGAAAACTTATTAACGTTCAAACATTATTACCCCTCTGCCCTTCGGGCATCTCCCCTGTGAGGGGAGAAGGCTTAGGGATGGTAGCGGTACTCAGCGTAATGAAGTAGCTTACGGAACTTAGGCAGATGCAGGCTGGCCACGCAGTGGCAGACAAGTATGCCTTAGTGGAGTAGCTGCTGAATAGCTGAGTAAGAGCGGACAGCCCGACCCGAAGGGGAAGCCCCAAAAACAAGAAAAAATATGTCGAAGTATAGTTTAGATGGAAAGAAGGCGCTGATTACGGGTGCTACAAAAGGAATTGGTGAGGCGATTGCTAAGGAGTTTGTGGCGCTTGGTGCATCGGTATTTATTGTATCGAGAACGGAGAGTGATATTGTGAAGCATTTGGAGCATTGGAAAAAAATGGGGGCTGATGTGCAGGGAGCGGCGATTAATGTATCGGATACTTTACAGCGTGAGCAACTGAAGGAGCGGGTGTTAGAACAATGGGGTGAATTGGATATTTTGGTAAATAATGTGGGGACAAATATTCGCAAGCCGATGACGGATTATAGTGGGGAGGAGTATATTCATATTATGGAGACAAATTTGAAATCGAGTTTTCAGTTGTCTCAGCTTTTTCATCCTTTATTGAAGGCTAGTGGTTATGGCAGCATTGTGAATATTTCGTCTGTGGCTGGCTTGACGCATGTTAAGTCTGGGGCAGTATATGGGATGAGTAAAGCCGCCTTAAATCAACTGACAAAAAACTTAGCAGTGGAGTGGGCAAGGGATGATATTCGAGTGAATGCGATTGCGCCTTGGTATATTAGTACGCCTTTGGCTGCGCAAGTATTGGAGAATGAAGCTTATAAAAAGGAGGTTCTGGATCGTACGCCAATGAATCGAGTGGGTGATCCTGAAGAGGTGGCTGCCAGTGTAGCTTTTTTGTGTATGCCTGCGGCTTCTTATATTACGGGGCAGTGTATTTGTGTGGATGGCGGTTTTACGGTGAATGGCTTTTAAGGAATACTAAAAACATAAAATTCCCTAATTTATGCTAATAATATTTACCTTTGTGCATTGCTTCTTTTAAAAAGAACTCCATTTTATGCCAAATTCGCCAATTATAGAAAATGTTATTCAAAAGCATTTTCCCACAAACAGCAGTGCATCATTAAGTTATGAGCACATAGGCGAGGGTGCTTGGCACGAGGTTTATTTGTTGGATACGAATCCTAAGTTTGTTTTAAAGATTAGAAAGACTCATCCATATGGCATTGAAATCCCTTTCAAGCCATTTTCTTTACAAGAAGAATATAGTGATATGCAAACATTTTATGAGTTTGCGAATCAGGTAGAGAATGAAATCTGTCCATCTGATTGTGAGTTTCATGTGGGTGCTGAGCAAAATTATGCAGTAGAGACTTATATGGGAAGGAGATTGAATCTAGCCCATGTCAGTGAATCTCAAGCGCTGGATTACGGAACAAAATTGGGGAATTTTTATCGATTGTTGCATAATGCGCCATTGAGCGATCAATTGATTGATAAAATCAATATTGATCAATTAGAACGTTATGTATTTGATAAGCTTTGGTTGTTTAAAATCAATAGTGAGAGCTGGTATGAGTTTTATTATTTAGCCCGAGAAAAAGTATTTGAAAAAAGCGAGCCCATCAAAAAGAAGCTACTTCATATCTTGGAGGAGAGACTGGACTATACTCGTCATTTATCTATTGTCAACCAAGACATCAGCCCTGAGAATTTGTGTTTATTGGATGAAGCGCTTAAGATTATTGATCCTCGGCCGTCTATTGATTTTGGATGGAGATATGCTGCTTACTTTATTTTTTGCTACCGCTTATTATTACCTCAATTAAGTGATACCGCTAGGTATAAGCCCTATCAATTTGATCAGCATAAAGGCATTTTGGCAAAAATAGCGGACGGATTTTTAGAGGCTTATACAGAGAGCAAAGCGGACTTAAAGCACCGAATCAATAAAGAATATTATTTGTGTATTCTTAATGCTGCCAGTGAGCACTATCATTTATTGAAATCTGAATTGACTCCAAAGCAAAAAGCTCAATTTGGTGAAAAAACACAAATTGAACAAAGATTACAGCTATTATTGAGGAATTTAAATGAACTAGAGGTACTATAAAAAGCGCTTACCTTTTTTGCTTTTCACCTCTAAGTTGATCTCCTTTATTTTTTGTTCATCTTGTTTTCTACAGATCAATAAAATCTCCCCTGTATCGACGATACAATAATCATCTAATCCTTGTACTACGACTAATTTCTCTTTAGGAGCGATAATGACATTATTCTGGCTATCAAAAGGCATAATATTATCATCAGACAAAGCATTTTCATTCACATCTTTGGTGTGATTCTCCCAAAGGGAAGTCCAGGTACCTAGATCACTCCAACCAAAATTAGAAGGTATAACAAATACGTTATCTGCTTTCTCCATCACGCCATAATCAATAGAAATACTTTTACAACTTGGATAAAGATCTTCTATAAAACCTTTTTCAAAAGGGGTATTATATACTGTCTTACCTTCTTTAAAAGCTTCTTGTACTTCTGGCAAATGTTTTTCAAATGCCTTCATTATACTACTAACACTCCAAATAAAAATACCAGAGTTCCAAAGAAAATCACCACTATCCAAAAATTGCTTCGCTAATTCTAAATTAGGCTTCTCTGTAAAGGTTTTTACTTTATAAACTCCTGTGGCTACCTCTTTTTGTTCTAGATATTGTATATACCCATATCCTGTATCAGGACGACTAGGGCGAATACCCAAAGTCAATAGATAATCTCCTTGAGCAGCAAACTCTAATCCCTTTGTAATTTCTTTAGAAAAATCAGCTTCATTTAGAATCAAGTGATCAGAAGGCGCAACGACTAGTTGGGCTTCTGGATCTAAGGCATTGATTTTATTAGCAATATACGCAACACAAGGAGCCGTATTACGGCGAAGGGGTTCTCCAACAATCTGATGTTTTTGAATACTAGGAATTTGGCGCTTCACCAAATCCACATATTTCTTCCCTGTTACGACATAAATATTCTCTGGGGGGACAATTTTAGCAAAACGATCAAAAGTAGTTTTCAATAATGATTGGCCAGTACCCAATATATCCAGAAATTGTTTGGGTTTTGATACCCTACTCAATGGCCAGAATCGACTTCCGATCCCTCCTGCCATAATCGCCACATAGCTTTTACTCATGTTTTCCGTATTTTTTAGTCGCAAAGTTCTATCTTTTTTCGAATATATACTATTATCTCTCTCAATTTCCTATCAAATTATAAAATATCACCATTTTAGTGGTAAAAAGACCATTCTTATTGGGATTATAGTAAAAATTTTCTTATATTCAAGGTCGGTTGCTTATTTGATTAATAGGCTTAAAACAATGCTAAAATTTAGCTATTTTTATGTGGCTTTTGGCTTTGGAAGACGTCTCAAATAGGCTCAAATCAAAAATATACTTTTATTTAATTAAAGAATAGAACCAAATTCTATGGAAGTGATTGCAGGTAACCTCAATGCTGCACTAGAAGAACACTTTGGATTTAAAGGATTCAAAGGTAACCAAAAAGAAATCATTGAGAGCTTAGTCGCGGGGAAAGATACTTTCGTAATTATGCCTACAGGTGGTGGTAAATCTCTATGTTATCAACTACCAGCTATTATAAACGAAGGAACAGCTATTATTATATCACCATTGATTGCCTTGATGAAAAATCAGGTAGATTTAATCCGGGGATATAGTTCTCAGGATAATATTGCCCATTTTCTGAATTCTTCACTTAGCAAGAAAGAAGCAAAAAAGGTTAAAGAGGCATTACTTGGTGGCGAAACGAAACTACTTTATGTAGCGCCTGAGACACTCAATAAAGAAGATACTATTGAGTTCTTAAAAAAATTGACCATCTCTTTTATCGCAGTTGATGAAGCTCACTGTATTTCTGAATGGGGACACGATTTCCGTCCTGAATACCGCAGAATCAAACAAATGATCAATGCGATTGATCTTAATATTCCTATTATCGCATTGACCGCTACCGCTACGCCTAAAGTACAGTCTGATATTTCTAAAAACTTAGAACTACAAGATCCTTCTGTATTTATTTCTTCTTTCAATAGGAGTAATCTATACTACGAAGTAAGACCTAAAGGCAAAAAAGAACAAGTCGTCAAAGAAATCATTCAGTACATCAAAAAGAATGATCGAAAATCAGGTATCATCTATTGTCTCAGCCGTAAATCTACGGAAGACATCGCCAAGATGCTACAAGTAAACGGAATCAAAGCTGCTGCCTATCACGCAGGATTAGATGCCGCTACACGTACACAAAGGCAAGACGACTTCTTATCTGAAGAAACACATGTCATCGTGGCTACCATCGCTTTTGGTATGGGTATCGACAAACCAGATATTCGTTTTGTATTCCACTATGATATTCCTAAAAGTCTCGAAAACTACTACCAAGAAACAGGTCGTGCAGGTAGAGATGGAATGGAAGGGCAATGTATCGCTTACTTTAGCCATGCAGATATCTATAAGCTGGAAAAATTCATGAGAGACAAACCCGTTGCTGAACGGGATGTCGGGTCTCAACACCTGGAAGAGGTAGTCGGATATGCCGAGACAGCTTCTTGTAGACGAAAATTCTTATTACACTATTTCGGTGAAGAATACGACGATAAAAAATGCGAGAAAGGATGCGATAATTGCCTACGACCTAAAAAGAAAATCGACATCTCTAAAGATGTGGTAAATGCTGTTGAAGCAATTAAGGAACTACAGGATAATCACGATATCAAATATATCATCGATTATCTACTAGGGAAGAAAACACAACAAATTGAACAGTTCAAACATCATCTCAACAAATTCTTTGCAGTAGGTAAAGAAAAAGATGTTCACTTCTGGACAAGTACGATTCGTCAAGCACTTTTGCAAAACTTACTATATAAAGATATAGAAAACTACGGTATCCTTAAAGTAACAGAAAAAGGATACAACTATATCAAGAAGCCTTATAAAATTGAGATTGCACTCAATCACGAATATACCACTGAAGTGGGCTCTAATGATGAAGGCAAAACTGCCGCTTTAGATCCTCAATTATTAGCAATGCTAAAAGATTTGCGTAAGCAAGTAGCCAAGGAAAAAAGCGTACCTCCTTTCGTGGTATTCCAAGATCCTTCTTTGGCAGATATGGCCACTCACTATCCAATCACAATGGATGAAATGGCTAATATCAGTGGCGTCAGCAAAGGTAAAGCCATCAAATTTGGCCGTAAGTTTATCTCCATGATAGAAAAATATGTCAATGAAAATGACATAGAGCGTCCAAACGAATTTATCGTAAAAACAGTAGCTGCTAAATCTAAAGCCAAGATTCAGATCATCCAAAATATTGATCGCAAAATCTCTTTGGAATCTATCGCTGAGACACTAAAGAAATCAATGGAAGACATCTTAGTAGAAGTGGAAGCCATCGTCAATTCAGGTACGAAAATCAATATCGACTACTACCTCAATGACATCATGGATGAAGATCAACAGGATGACATCTACGATTATTTCAGAGAAGCGGAAACAGATGATTTAAACGTCGCCTTAGACGAGTTTGATGGAGAATATACCTTAGAAGATATTCGACTTATCAGATTAAAATTCATGTCTCAGGAAGCTAACTAAATTTAGTTTTAAAATGAGAAAAAAGCGAATGTTCCACTGGGGCATTCGCTTTTTTTGTATTGGTACTTTCCAAGATTGAAAACATAAAAACAAAGGGCGCAACAGTAAAGTTACGCCCTAAAATCATTCTAAATTAAACCAAAAAAATTTATTCATTTCTTCTTTACTTTGGTATCTACCTAATAAATAAAGTGATATTGTTATACCATAAAGGCATTTCACCTTGATTAAGCGTTTATCGGTTTAGGTATTCATTATGATTCAACTAAACTTACCCCTCGTGCTTTCCGACTTTTTACTTCCTCAAAATCATCTTCATATTGTGGAGCCATGGTGCCCATTAGTCTATCCCAAAAAGTGAAGTATAGGCCAAAGCTATATTTGGAGTGCTTGTGGTGTAAATTGTGATGCACAGAGGTATTGATCCACTTGCCAATAAAATGCTTGGAGAATCCTTTAGGATAAATTTCGTATCCTAAATGTCCGTATACATTATAGATGATTTGGAATAAAAAGAATAGGCCAAAAACGGGTAAATATATTGGAAATAAAAAAGCCATAATCGGTAGAATAGCTGCTTCAAAAAAGGCTTCAATGGGATGAAAAGAATAGGCAGCCCAAGGAGATGGATTAGTCGATTTGTGATGTACTAAATGAGCGATTTTAAATAATTTACGGGTATGCATGGCTCTATGCATCCAGTAAAAGTAGGTATCATGCACGATTAACATAATAAAGAAAGTGATAGTTGTATACCATAGTGGCATGGCATTAATATCTCTATAAATTTGTGTATAGGGAGAAAGAGGAGATTTAAAAGTTAAAATAGCCATGAAGGCAAATAAAGATATTGATAGAATAGAGTAAGTAACTTCTCTTCTATAATCTTTATTCTTGGGAAATTTTTTTTGTATTTTTTTATAGGCCCACTTATTTTTAAATAGCACATAAAAAATAAAAAACAAGGCGGAAGCCATGATAAAATAACGTAGGAATACTTTGGAATAAATTTCTAAAAAAAACAACAATTGTTCTGTCATGATTTTAATTTTTGTTAAACAGCTAGCTGAGTAAACGTTTTTGAATAGTATCGGATGGCTTATTCTCGACTAGTTCACATATTTAATATCGGATTCAAAATTCCTCCTTATTTCTGAGATGTGGATTAACAATTGTTAAATACAAAACAATCTTATTCTTTCTTCACAAAAGTTAAGCGTTTCATTTATCCGTTATGAGTATTTTAGGTTCGTTGGTTTAATCGTTTTCTAATTCTTGATAGAGAAACAGGAGTTACGCCTAATAGAGAGGCAATGTATTTGAGTGGAACTCTTTGTAATACATCAGGAAACTCCTCAATCAAATTCAAATAACGTTCGGTGGGATTATAAAGAATAAAATTATCACTTCTTTGAAATGCTTTCGCTAGTGTTTCTTGTAAAATTATTTTTCTGGCTTGCTCTAATTTTTCTGAGCCAATTAATATTTTATCTAATTTATCATAATCCATTAAAAGCAATACAGAATCTTCAATGGGCGCAAAATAACGACTGGATGGTTGGTCTAATAATATACTTTCAAAGTTGCCAACTATGCCACCTTCTGAGATAACGCCCCATGTTAAATCATTTCCATCTTTTATAAAGTAAGTTCGTACAATACCTTTGAATACAAAACCAAACTCTTTTCGTATATCTCCACAACTAATAAAATCTTTCTCTTTAGGGATTGATCTTACACTAGCAGATAGGACGACATTTTCAATATCTTTATCTGATAAGAATGGGAAACGTTCTTGGAAATGAGTAATAATTTCGTTGGTATTCATAAACTGATTCAAATTTGGATTTGAAAGTCTATAAAGTTCGGTCTATATTTTCGGATTCGGATTAACAAAAGATAAGGAATGGTTTTATTCTCAATTTAATACCAATAGACTAATTACTAATCAACCAATATACCAAGAATGCGTGAGGGATAGAAGCGGTATGTGGCGGCCATGCTGGGACTTATGGAGCTTAGTGATGCGCAGGCTCGCAGAGACAAGCAGCACTTAGCGTAATAGGAGCGGCATAGCCACATAAGAGCGGATAGCCCGACCTTGCGCCTTCGGCGAATGCATAATGCGTAATGATGAACAATGAATTTGGGCGGGCACAAGGCCCGCCCAAACGAACGCAAGGGCACGCCCAAATTATTAAGCACTTAAATGACGGGCGGACACATAGAGGGCGGACACATAGAGGGCGGACACATAGAGGGCGGACACATAGAGGGCGGACAC
>JAHDDN010000247.1 GCA_020629335.1 Chitinophagales bacterium
CGCCGAAGGCGCATGGTCGGGCTGTCCGCTCTTATGTGGCTGTTCTCCTCCTACTACGCTAAGTGCTGCTTGTCTGCTAAAGCCAGCCATCGCATCACTAAGCTACGTAAGTCGCATCATAAACGCCACATACCACTACCATCCCTAAGCCTTCTCCCCTCACAGGGGAGATGCCCGAAGGGCAGAGGGGTTACTAATCAAAAAAACACAAATACACATAATAATGGAATTTACTAAACTTTTCGAATTACCTCATCTACAATTAAAACACAGTCCAAATAACGACTGCCTCGCCTACAAACAAAAAGGCAAATGGGTCAAATTTAGTACCCAAGAAGTAGTCGATAATATCAATGCCGTCAGTAAAGGCTTACTAAAATTAGGCGTCAAAAAAGGAGACAAAATAGGACTCATCTCCACATCCAATAGACCAGAATGGAATTTCTTCGATTTGGGTATGCAACAAATAGGAGCCATCAATGTCCCAATCTACCCAACCATCAGCCCAAAAGAATACGACTACATCTTCAATAATGCAGAAATCAAATTCTGTATCGTATCCGATGAAGGAATACTCGCCAAAGTCAACAAAATAAAAGAAAATGTACCAAGCTTAGAAGATATTTATTCCTTCGATGAAATAGAAGGATGCAAGCACTGGACCGAAATAAAAGAAGTCGGGCAAGAGCTAGACATAAGCGAAGTCGAAGCGATCAAAGAAACCATCGACCCAGAAGATTTAGTAACACTCATCTATACTTCAGGAACAACAGGTGTCCCTAAAGGTGTCATGCTCTGCCACCGAAATATTGTCAGTAATATCAAATCAGCAATGGCTTGTATTCCCTTAGAAGACGATTATAAAGCACTAAGCTTCTTACCGCTTTGCCACATCTTCGAGCGAACCGTTGTTTATGGGTATTTCTCTCAATCAGTAAGTATCTACTATGCAGAAAGCGTAGAAAAATTAGGCGATAATCTAAAAGAAGTAAAACCAGATTTCTTTACCACCGTCCCAAGACTGTTAGAAAAAGTCTACGATAAAATCATCGCAAAAGGAATGGACCTTACAGGTGCCAAAAGAAAACTATTCTTCTGGGCCGTAGACCTTGGCCACGAGTTCAAGCCAGACGGCAGAAGCTGGTTGTACGATAGAAAATTAGCCTTAGCAGATAAGCTCATCTTTAGCAAATGGAGAGAAGCCTTAGGAGGTAATGTAAAAGGTATACTCACAGGCGCAGCAGCTATGCAGCCACGTCTATTAAGAGTATTCAATGCAGCAGGTATGATCGTCAGAGAAGCCTACGGCCTCACCGAGACATCACCAGCCCTAACCATTAACCGCTTTGAACCAGAAGGTTGTATCATCGGTACAGTAGGGCCACCAATCCCAGGCGTAGAAATCAAAATAGCAGAAGATAACGAAATCCTCGCTAAAGGACCGAACATCATGTTAGGTTATTACAAAAGAGATGATGCCAATAAAGAAGTATTCTCAGGAGAAAATAACGAATGGTTCCACACGGGAGACGTAGGAGAGTGGGTATCCAACGGAAAATACAAATTCCTCAAAATTACTGACCGTAAAAAAGAATTATTCAAAACTTCTGGTGGTAAATATGTAGCACCACAAGCCTTAGAAAACAAATTCAAAGAATCCATGATGATAGAACAAGTCATGGCCATCGGAAATGATAAGAAATTTGTATCTGCTTTCTATTGCCCATCATTTGCAGCCTTAGAAGATTTCTGTGAGTGTAATGATATACCTACGAGCTCTAAGGAAGATATGTGCAATCATCCCAAAGTAGTAGCAGAATACCAACGCATCACAGACGAGTACAATGAAGAATTCAGCAAGATAGAGAAAATCAAAAAATTCAAAATCTTACCAGTAGAATGGTCCGTAGAAGGTGGAGAACTAACCCCCACCATGAAAATGAAACGAAAAAAGATACTCGAAAAATATAAAAGCGATGTAGAAGATATTTATAACGTATAAAAATCTCCCGTAGGGACGTTGAACTGCAGTCCAAAAATCACATTGCAACGTCCAAAAAAGGCATATCTGAAAGATATGCCTTTTTTGTTTTTATTCCGTAAAGACGCATACTTGCGTCTCATAATCTATGCATGAGTTTCTACTTAAAAAACAATTCCATCACTTCCCCATCCTTATTATACACATCCTCATAAAACTGTAGCTCACCAGCCTCATCTACCCAAGCAGTAAAGTACAGTAAATAAATAGGAACAGGTTCTTCCAAATCCACTCGCTTTTTCTTCCCCCTACTAATAATTTGATCAATCTTAGGTCGATCCCATTTAGTACCAGCCAATAAAAATTCCGCTAATTCCAAAGGATTCTCCAATCGCACACACCCATGACTAAAACAACGTCGCTTCTCACTAAATAGCTTCTTAGATTGTGTATCATGTACATAGATACTATAACGATTAGGGAACATAAACTTCACGATTCCCAATGCATTACCTGCTCCTGGATTTTGTCGAATCACATAAGGAAATTTAGAACGAGAAACATTTGTCCAATCCACACTATACGGATTTACCTTCTTACCCCCACTTAACAAACTCATATTATTATTGGCCAGATAAGCAGGATTCTTCTTAATCTTAGGCAACAACTCCCTTGATGAAATACTATAAGGGACAGTCCAGGTAGGATTGAACTCAATATAGCGCATATAATCATTAAATACTGCTGTACGAGTATAGGGCCTACCAACAACCACCCTCTTTACCAATGACACTGTATCCTCATCATATACCCTAAGCTCAAAGCCAGGTATATTGACAATAATATGCCTTGCCCCAATATCATGCGGTACCCAACGCCACCTTTCCAAATTGATCTTAATCTGCTCTAAACGATCCGAAGGAGAGGTATTAAGCGCTCTTAAGGTTTGAGGGCCAACAATTCCATCTGCTTTTAAACCCTTACTTTTTTGAAACTGATAGACTAACTGATAAAGCGTACTATCAAAGTAAGCAGCATTATAAACACTATCCGTTTGTAGAACAAAAGTATCTGAACGCATCGTCAAAGACTCCATTACATTCCCATCATCCATAATGATATAGAATAAGGTATCATCATTCAAATAATTAGGGCGATTAAGGCTATCTGGTATTTCACTTAATCGCTTTCTCAGTAAAGCTACTCTTTCCTCTTCTACTCCTAATTCCATCTTAGGGCCTTCTGGCACCCTTTCCCATTCTATATTTTTGAGATTTTCCTCATACTCAACATAAGCCTTTTTAAGCAATTGGTATTGCTGATGAGGGGAAGCTGTCTTTGCAAAAAAGCTACTCAACTGATTCTCTTTAATAGCTTTTTCAATATTGCTAAGTACTGCAATAGAGTCCGTATCAATTTCATACATTTGCTCCAGTAAACGAGGATCAACTTTCCCACCCCTCAAATGACGAGCATAAGCAATACTCGCATCCGTCAATAAAATATCAAACTTAGCCACTAAGTCAGGATCATATAAGCCCATCTTTAAGTCATCTGTATTGATCTTTTTATAGTATTTGGCTAAAGTGGTAAAATGATAATCTTCCTTAAGCAATCCTTCTGCATCCGCCTGCTTGAGTAATCGCATCATAGTATCCGCCTTCAATAAACTCAACTCATTCTCATCAAACCAAATAGCACTTAGCTCATTTTGTTGATAAGTATATAATGTCCGAGAAGCATCTATCACTTTATTTCCTAAAATACTTAGATTAGCTCCAGCCTTAATGCGCGGCAATCCATTAGAGTAGTCTCTTCTATCAAAAATATCAATGGAGTCAGTAACGATCCCCTCAATATAAGCATCTGTGAATGCCCACTCTATACTATCTGTCACCACTCCCTCAGAAGGCTTAGCTGTAGTTTCAGATTCCCAATCACTTAGGCGCTGATTAATCAAAGAAGATACCTCCTGTGCGTGAATATTAAATGTAAATAGGATTATTAGTAGGGACGTTGCAGTGCAACGTCCAATGGAAATTGGTCGAATCATATTTTATTTGTTTATTTACCTATTCAAAAACACAATAACAAAAATAACAATCGCAATAAACAAAACCAACAAAGCAATCTTTATCTTGCTATAAGGACGATCTCCCTTCACTTTGCCAGTCCGCCCATTAATTAAAAACTGATAAACCTTACCTTTGTATTGATAAGAGCTAATCCAAATAGGTAATAGTACATGCTTAAAAGTGATCCCACTATAATCCGTATTGATATAGTGAATTCGTTGAGCATCTCCCCCAATATCTCGTCTAACCGCACTATTTATACGGTTATCAATTTTGTATTTAGCTTCCTTAAAACCACTTTCTAAATCAATCTGATAACATTCCGTCCGAAAGCCCCTCAAGTAATGCTCATTGAAGGGTGTCAAATTCTTTAAATCAAAGGGAGAAATTGCTTCTAAAGTTTCCTTATAAAGCGTAGTCGTCCCAACTATGAGAACATCATCAAAAAAAATAGATTGATGCCCACTCGCAGGATACCATTTAGTGCGAGTTTTGGATCTCATCACAGACTTAGGTCGACCATCTACCATGACAGTCGTTCGTTCTTGCGTAGTATAATGCTTCCCCCTTAAACCCTCATATTCACTTTCTGTTTGGCAATCATAGGTCCAGTAAGGTACATAAATTCCCTTGAGTTGGTTGTCTACAGCGGCATACTTCTTTAAAGCATTTGGAGCAAACCAAAGCGAATTAACCCATGCACGAAATTCCTTAAAAGCTTCTTCTTTAGGAACAGAAAAGGGAAGGAGAGCTTGCGGCTCAATGATAGTACACTTGGTGGCCCCATCTATCATCAATGAATTTCCACAAAATGAGCAATCTTCTGCTATAACTTCTGGTGGGAGTTGTGTCTGAGCCCCACAAGAATCACACCTGACCAAGCTAATATCAATACTCCTTCTTTGGCCAGCCACCTTTTCCTTATAAGTATAAAAATCTAACTCCTGAATTTGATCAGCAGAGCTTGCGATAACATTTTCAGTACCGCAGTATTGGCACACCAGATCCTTAGTACCTGGCGTAAACTCCAATAAGGCAGCACAGTGTTTGCAAGAAAGTTCTTCGTAAATATTGGATAGGGCTTCTTCCATGTATAAAAGAATAAGAGGTAATGGGTAATTAGGGCGTGCATTAGTAATAAAGATGTAGGGGCGATCCCTTGTGGTCGCCCAATCTGGGTAATAATCTTATTATATTAACGCACGAGCCTATATTATACCCACTACAAATATTGACTATTTTTCATTGAAACTTAGTGATTACTCAGGTAGTGGCGGCGGCACACTTTCAAATAAAGCGTTAACATCACTAACAGTTTGTGCTGCTGCCCATTCTGTCATGCCTTGCTTCCAAATAAGCGTGTCCTTCTGGAGAGTTCCATCTTGGATTAATCCTTGGATATGAGCCTGATCAAATGGCCCTGTTTGTTCCCCATTTTGAGCAACAAAAATCTTCATTTGATTGGGTAGTGGAGGAGGAGTAGCATTTCCTTGGTTTTGGATTTGCCCTTGTTGTTGCTGTTGATTGGCCATTTGGTTAGCCATTGCAAAGCCCATACCCATACCGATACCTTCTCCTGCGCTTCCTCCAGGATTCTCAGCAGCTTTCTCCATTGCTTCTGCCGTTTGGTATTGGGTATACTTATTGAGATCGCCTATGATGCCCATGCTCGAACGCTTATCAAGGGCCTCTTCGACTTCTTTAGGAAGCGAAATGTTTTCAATAAAAAACTGCTCAAGACTCAGCCCATATTCTGAAAACTCTGGACTGATTTTATCATGTATGAACTTGGATAGCTCATCTAAATTAGCGGCGAGATCTAAAATAGGAATCTTGCTTTCACCTATAACATCGGTGAAGCGAGCAACGATAATATTGCGTAACTGATTGGTAATTTCCTGTATATTAAACTGTCCATCGGTGCCAACAATCTGCTTAATAAATTCTTCAGCATCTTCGATCTTAATCGTATAAGTTCCAAATGCCCTGAGCCTAACGGGCCCAAATTCAGGATCACGTAACATAATGGGGTTAGTTGTTCCCCACTTTCGGTCGGTAAAGACTTTCGTGTTTACAAAGTAAACTTCTGCTTTAAAGGGGCTGTTAAAACCATGCTCCCAACTTTTGAGAGTGGTCATGATTGGCATGTTTTGAGTGGTTAGCTCATAGCGCCCTGGCGTAAAAATATCTGCAAGTTGGCCCTCATTAATAAAAATGGCCATCTGAGTTTCTCTAACAGTTAATTGCGCACCATATTTAATTTCATTTCCATATCTTTCAAAACGGTAGACCATCGTATTCTGGGTATCATCTATCCACTCGATGACGTCTACAAATTCTCCAGTAATTTTTTTCCAAAGATCCATTTATAGTGATTTATATAGTGAAAGGTTTGTATTAATATTGATGAGGTGGAAACAAATGTTAAAAAAGGGGAGGTGAATTTAGGGGAAGGGTGTTGGTCTGTTATTCATACTTGTTCAATATATTAAAAGGTTCTAAATACAAAAATCACAACTTCGATAAAGCAAAAAAAGTTCCTAAAAAACATAATTATTCTGCGCGATGCTCAGGATTATTTATAAATTCATCATCAGTTAACATTAAAAGAAAGTTTTTTAAATCAATTTGCTCCGACTCACTGAGCTCAAAACCCTGTATTAACTCACTTTTATTAGGGTGATTCGCCCCCCCATTTTCATAATGAGCAATCACTTCATCCAAACTATTCATACTCCCATCATGCATATAAGGAGCCGTCAATTCAATATTTCGCAAGGAAGGAACCTTAAATAAAGCTCTATCACTCTCCAAACCCGTAGAACGCATCCTTCCTAAATCCTCATATTCCTCATATAAGCCATTATTCTGAAATGAATAGTCCGTAAAATTAAAACCTCCATGACAATTAGCACAAGCCAAATCCTCCCGATTAAACAAAGCCAACCCTCTAATAGCCGATTCGCTCATCGCATCACTTTCTCCCTGATAAGTAGCCTTATCATAAGCAGACTCCCCACTAATCAAAGTCCGCTCAAAAGCAGCAATTGCTCTCGTAATCACAAAAGGATCAGGCGCACGACCATAAGCCGCCATACTTTCTGCCACATAAATAGAATCCGCTTGCATTCGCTCTGCCGCCTGCACTATATTAAAATCAAACTCAGAATGCTCCTGTATAGGCGCCAAAATCTGCATCTCCAATGTAGGTACACCTCCTTCCCGCATCAAATAAGGATGATAAGCCACATTCGCCAAACTAGGCGAATTTCGCTCCCCCTCTCGATTCTCTACCCCTAAACTAAGCGCCACAGTATCACTAAAAGCATGACTCGCCAAATGACAAGATGTACAAGAACGACTAAAATCTTTGGATAAAATAGGATCATAAAACAACTTCTTTCCCAAAAGTACTCGCTCATAAGTCAAGGCATTATCTTCAGGAATCTCAGGTGCAGGAAAACCTTCAGGAATCTCCAAAACATATTCAGAAGGTGGCAAATCAGCAATAATAGGATCAGACTCACAGGCACCGCAAATCACCAAACCATAAAAAATCAATAAATATAAAACTAACTGTTTCATTTATTTCAAATTCGTCTACTAATCAACTAATACACCATTCAACTAATTTGGGGCTTCCCATGCGCTCGTAAAGGCGAAGTGCATAGCACAAGCCATTTATCATTGATAGTTCATCATTCATCATTCGCCGAAGGCGCATGGTCGGGCTGTCCGCTATTATGGGCCTATGTCATTCCTACTCCACTAAGAATCTTGTCCACTCTTTTTGGTGGATGGCCTCCATCGCTATTATGGGCCTATGTCATTCCTACTCCACTAAGGTGTACTTGTCTTCCCCT
>JAHDDN010000248.1 GCA_020629335.1 Chitinophagales bacterium
AATCGGTCTATCATTAGGTACATCACTAAAAACATAAAATTCGTAAGTCGTATTTTCATTTGCCATAAAATCGCCCCAATCCCCATTCTCATCCGTCGTTAAAACAGCCGTGGGCGTTTCGGATAAACGATAGCCAGTTGAAGCATCCACTTCATAAATCTCTACATCAACAGACGCCAAAGGCGTATTTTCTCCTAAAGTGAGCACTTTACCAGCAATCTTTAATTCATCAGATGGAATGATATCTAGCCTTTCTGGAGCTTCCCCATCATTAAAATGAGTGTAAATAGCTTCAAAAGATGCCTCATTAGTTGCTACCTCATAATGATCCGCCCCACTTAATTGAAGATTAGTAGCCGAAGGAATTTCTCCACCATCAACTACCAAATCATCCGTAGACCAAATATTTAGAGTAGGAACAACACCATTTAAGCCCGCAGGCCCTTCTGTTGGACTACCTGCCAAATGAGCATAATGAGCCACCTTAGTAGCTCGCACCTCATCGGCTAAATAATTATAACAAAAGCCACTACCAGCCGAATGCCCAGCTAAATCTACCTGATCAGCACCCGTCTCAGCTAATACCTCATCTATAAAAGCATCTAATGCCTCAATAGGCTGACCTCCTAAAACATCCAAACTATTCCAATTGAAAGCAAACAAACGATCTTCACAATAAGAATTGATAACAAAACGCTTAAAATGATTCGCATAAGTATCTCCAGAAGCTAAAAAACCATGCAACATAACCACCGGCCTCTTAGTCGAATCACAAACTTCCACCACAGGATCATCAATCGGATCGTCTATAGGTTCATCTGTTGGTGGCACATCACTGACATCTTCATCCTCTTTTTTACATGCATTAGCCGTAAAAATAAAACAAAGTACCAATAAGATGCATAAATAACTAGAAATGCGTTTTGAATCGAATATCGTTTTCATATTGTTTAATTTATCAAAAATAAAATCGGAGAAGGGGAAATATATTTTAACACATCACCCCTTATCAGCAGGAGTACCAGCATCCTCCTCTGGCCCTATATATGGATCAACATTAATGTTCAATTCTTTAGCCACTTCACGGATTAAATTGATACCATAAGTAGGGAAAATATCCTCTATATTTTTTCCTTCGGACAACTGCTTGAGCAAGTTATTACTAATAACTAATGGCATGATACCTCCATACTTTACTTCCAAACGCTCCTTAATCGGCTGAAAATGATCTTTAATCTCTTTTTCACGCTCAATCTTCTGCTTCACCTTGGTACTATAAGCAGCATAATCAAAACTATCAGAACGATTCCTAGGTAGCGGATTAGCTGATTCTTTCAAAGCTCCTTCATGGGCCGCCTTTAATAACTTCGCAAATTTATGGTTTTTTACCTTATAAGTAATGCCCTTCACCTGTGTCCAATCCGACAAATAAGGAGCGGGATTAGAAGATAACTCCAACAAAAATTTATTAGAAAATATGAAATGAGGAGGCACATTAAATTGCTCCGCAGCTCGCTCCCTTTCATAGTAAAAATATTTCAATAATACCTTTTCCTTATCACTAAGCGCAGCAGCACCCTTTATACGCAAATGCGAATTTCGAATAGGAGCATACTCTATCGCTTCATATCTCAAACACTCCTCCTTATGCCACTCTACACGATCCAAAGCAATAATCTGTTCCTCAAAATGATCCTTTAATTCATGCAAATAGATCACATCATTAGCAGCATAACTTAGCTGCTCTATCGTCAGTGGTCGCTTAATCCAATTTGACTGCTGCATACTCTTGTCAATATCTACCCCAAACATATCCAATATCACCTTCTTTAAAGTCGTCTCCTCATTATTACAAAAGGTCGCCGCCAATTGGGTATCATATAAATTCTTAATATAACAGCCCAATTTACTCAATAATAATATATCTTGCTTAGCCGAATGAGCGATCTTTACAATAGAAGGGTCTTCTATTAGCTTCCAAAGCGGCTTCAAATTCTTAACTTTAAAAGGATCAATCAAAAAACACTTCTTCCCCGCAGCAATTTGAAGCAAACATAGATTGAACCCATAAGAGTTTTGATTGCGATCAAACTCTAAATCAATGGCAAAGGCTGGATAATCACTCAAATAATGAATGGCGTTAATAAATTCCTCTCTTTCCTGTACTAATTCAACTTGATAACCATTTAATGTCAATTTAAACTTCATAAAATATGCTAAATCTGTGTTTCACTTCAATATAGAAGCTTCTCTATCATGCCCTCGATATAATCTCAACTCATATATTCCAAATGGGTACTTTTAAGGTCGTTTGTTACGTTAAAAATTGATTTTTGTTTGTTTTTTTGGGGCTTCCCCTTCGGGTCGGGCTGTCCGTTCTTATACAGCTATGCAGCAGCTACTTCGCTAAGCGATATTTGTCTGCCCTTCGGGTCAGCCTACATCTCGCTAAGCTACGTAAGCAGCAGCATGGACGCTGTATACCACTTCCATCCCTAAGCCGATAATAATTAATATTCAGTAAGAACAAATTAGTGTAGTAAATTTGGGGGTCAATTAGGTAGAAAATACTGAAAAATTGGCTGTTTTAAGGCATGAAACTAAGAAAATACACACAATATGAAAAGAAAACACACGACTAATTTCTATAGATAATGCTAAAAGTCGCCATTTAGTAAGTGAATACAAAAAAAACGTGTATAATTAGACATTTTCAAGAATAGTTTTAAGGAATATTAAACATAACAAATGGGCTATTTCTTAGCTAGGAAAAAAGAGTTACTGATCCTAACGTCTAATAGCATCTACTGGATTTAATCCAGAGGCATAAATTGCCGGAATAATACCTGATACCACCCCAATCACCGCAGAAACCCCCATTCCAATCAACAAATTCTCATAACTAAGCACAAATTCAAACTCCACCAATTGCGCCCAATTTTGAACCGCAATTAAGAGATAAACCAAAGCCAAGCCAATTAAGCCACCCAATATTGTCAAAACAATAGACTCAATCAAGAACTCAAATAAAATAAAATGATTTTTAGCTCCCAATGATTTCTTCACCCCAATGATAGGAGTCCGCTCCCTAACAGAAACAAACATAATATTGGCAATTCCAAAACCACCTACCAAGATCGAAAACAAACCAATGACCCAACCAGCAGCATTAATGATAAAAAAGGTATTGTCAATCAGCATTTTCAATATGCTGGTTTCATTCAAAGAAAAATTGTCCTCTTCTGTGGGTTTGAGATAACGCTGTGCTCTCAATATACCCCTAACCTCATCCTTCATTTCTGCTACCGAAACACTGGGGTAAGGTCTTAAAGCAATAGCAGGAATCATACTTTTGCTATTCACATCCATATACTTTCTCAAGTAATTGTACGGAATAAAGGCCATATTGTCTAATCCATCTCCTAAGACACTTTCTCCCTCTTTCTCTAATACACCCACCACTTTTAACTTGCGTCCCATAAACTTGATCTCTTTGCCTATTGGATAAGCTCCCTTAGGGAACAGTTCTTGCGCTAAATTATAGCCCAAAATTGCTAAATTTTTACCTAATTGAGACTCCATAGGAGTGAGGTAACGACCTTCACTCATAACAAAGTCAAACATACTTCCATAATCATGAGAAAAGCCAATCAAATTGGTATTAGTAATCGAATTATCTTTATAACTCAATTTTTTACTTCGCAACATGACCCGAATGGCAATCTCTTCAGCCGTTTCACTCTTCTCATTTAGAGCCTTAAATTCCTTGAAGTTAGTATAAGGGCGCTTTAGATATTTCCACCAATCTCCTCCAGGATTAGCCCATGACTCTCGAGACACCAAAACCAAGTCATTTCCCAAACGATCAAATGATCCTTTGATATATCGCTCGAAACTATCTACTGCACATAATACAGATATTACACAAAAAATACCGATGCTAATCCCTAGCAAAGATAAGAATGTGCGTAGTCTATTATTCCACAAAGACTGTAGTGCCATGATGACACCTTCCTTTATAATGCGCAAAAAAATCATCTATTTAGCTCAAATTTCATAAAAGTGTTGATATTGTCAAAAAAGTTTAGGATAAACTAGCTATATAAGTTGGATAAACTAAACTTTTTGCCAATTTTTGCATTTTCGTAAGTATATTCTTCTATTAACAAAGAGATTTCCCTTCTTTATTATTTAAACACATTTAGATCATTTTTGTGCATCGAGGTGGAAATGAACGAATTATTTGTTAATTTATAGAAAAACATAAAATTAAGTAAAAAAACAGTATGAAGTTATCTGCTTTTGATTTTGAGCTACCACCTGAGTTGGTAGCAGAATATCCGGCTAAATACAGAGATGAGTCCAGATTAATGGTTGTTCATCGTGAGACAGGAAAAATTGAACATAAAGTATTTAAGGATATTATTGATTATTTTGATGAAGATGATGTGTTAATTTTAAATAATACAAAAGTGTTTCCAGCACGTCTTTTTGGAAAGAAAGAGAAAACAGGTGCGAAAATAGAAGTATTCCTTCTAAGAGAGTTAAATGTCGAGATGCGCCTATGGGATGTATTGGTAGATCCAGCAAGAAAAATCAGAGTTGGTAACAAGCTTTATTTCGGCGAAAATAATGATTTGATAGCGGAGGTAGTGGATAATACTACTTCCAGAGGTCGTACCATACGTTTCTTGTTTGAAGGGGAAGAAATAGAATTTAAGCGATTATTACATAGCTTAGGACAAACACCTTTGCCAAAGTATATTGAGCGAGATGCGGAAGAGTTAGACGTTGAGCGTTATCAGACCGTTTTTGCTAAGGAAGAGGGAGCCGTTGCCGCACCGACAGCAGGCTTGCACTTTAGCCGAGAGTTATTAACCCGTTTAGAAATTAAGGGGGTACATTTGGCAGAAGTCACCTTGCATGTAGGATTAGGTACCTTCCGTTCAATAGACGTGGAGGACTTATCCAAACATAAAATGGATGCAGAGTATTACTCCATTGATCAAAAAAATGTCGATTTAGTTAATAAAGCACTTAAGGAAAAGAGAAAGGTATGCGCTGTTGGAACGACTTCTATGCGTTCCATAGAATCGTCTATATCTGCTGATTTTCACTTGAAAGCTTCTGAAGGTTGGACAAATTTATTCATTCATCCACCTCATGAATTCCAAATAGCCAATTGCATGATTACTAATATGCACCTTCCTAAGACCAGCCTAATAATAATGGTTGCCGCTTTCGGGGGATATGATTTGATCTTGAAAGCTTATGAGGAGGCAGTTAAAGAAAAATATAGATTCTTCTCTTATGGAGATGCCATGATGATTATATAGAACTCATTTAAAGTTTTGTGATGAAGCTGAAAATGAGCTATTTTTTTGTAGTTCAAGGCATTTTTGAGGCGCATAGCAGCGCTACGTACCGATAAAATAACGAAGAAATACGAAAAAATAGCCATTTTCTAAGCCAGCAGAAAAACTTTAAACGAGTTCATAGTAGCTTAAGAAATCATCCTAAGTAATGAAAGCTTAATACAAGTAAAGCAGCTTAAGTTCTTAATAGAACTTAAGCTGCTTTTTTATAATGTCCTGATATGAAGTGAAATTCAAGGCGGATATTAGTATTCGTCTTCATTGAAGAAGAAGTCATCTTTCCTTGGGAAATCAGGCCAAATATCATCAATAGCCTCATAAATTTCACCTTCATCTTCTAATTCTTGAAGATTTTCGAGCACTGCGTCTGGAGCACAAACACGCATTGCATAATCGATTAGTTCATCTTTACTAGCTGGCCAAGGGGCATCCTCAAGGCTTGCTGCTAATTCTAATGTCCAATACATAGTTAACAAATTTAAATAAAAACAATAATAATTGTTGATAAGCACTCTAGGCATTTATCATCAATTCGTGTTTAATAAACACATTTTTTTTAATATTATTCTACATTCTCTACTTTTTTTGGATGCCATTCTATTTCGGCAACCTCTAAATCTTGTGCAATCTTTCTTCCCAATACAAAAAAGTAATCCGAAAGTCGATTCAAGTATTCTATAATAAAAGTAGGAACATCGGTTTTTTCGGCTAAGTGTACGACCAACCTTTCTGATCTTCTGCACACACATCGTGCCAAATGGCAGTAAGAAACGATGGTATGGCCGCCTGGCAAAATGAAGTTCTTTAAATCAGGTAATTCTGCCTCCATACTATCAATGGCTAACTCTAATTGCTCGATAGCACCTTCTGGAAATGCAGGTGGCTTAGCGTTTTTACTAATTGGATTGGTCGCCAAATTAGCTCCTATCACAAATAGATTATGTTGTACATCAGTTAAGATCTGCTTATAGTCATCATGGATTGCTTGATCTCTTACTAAACCTACATAGGAGTTTAGCTCGTCAACGGTTCCATAGGTATCAATTCTTAAGTGATGTTTAGGGACTCTTCCACCACCAAATAACATGGTCGTACCATCATCTCCTGTTTTCGTGTATATTTTCATAATAAAATTCAATTCATATAGGTGTCGAAATCAGTATATTGGCGATTTTTTTTCAGTTGATGAGCAGCTTTAAAAAGCCCCCTTCTTTAAGCTATTAACCTATCAGTTATCTAAAGGTTTAATAGTATTGTGAAAAAAGTTTTATCTATATACTATTCTATAATTATTTAGTCACTTAACTCTAATGAAAATATAGTAAATGTTCTTATAGAACACAACAAATATTCTCCTTCTTGCTATTTTTTTTGTTTAGTCATAAGTAATAGGATGTTCGTTAATTTCGTCTACATCAATCAATCCATCTTTAAGACGAATAATTCGATGTGCGTGTTGTGCGATGTCTTCCTCATGTGTAACCATCAGTACAGTATTCCCATTTTGATGTATATCTTGAAATAGTTTAATGATTTCGATGGACGTTTTGCTATCTAGGTTACCTGTAGGCTCATCTGCTAAGATGATAGAGGGATCATTGATCAAGGCCCTTGCTACTGCGACTCTTTGTCGCTGTCCACCTGAAAGCTCATTCGGTTTGTGTTTGCCTCTATCGCCCAAGCCGACTTCGGTCAGTATTTTTTTCGCCTTTTCATTTCTGATTTTCTTGCTAATGCCTGCATAGACGAGCGGCATACTTACATTTTCCAATGAACTTAATCGGGGTAAAAGATTGAACGTCTGAAAGATAAAGCCGATTTCTTTATTTCTTATTTCAGCTAGCTGATTGTCTGTCATGCTGGCTACTTCCTGTTTATTGAGAATGTAGCTGCCTTCAGTTGGAGTATCTAAGCAGCCTAAGATATTCATCAAGGTTGACTTCCCAGAACCAGAAGGACCCATAATAGCAACATATTCGTTCTTTTTGATGGAAAGACTCACCCCATTCAGTGCTTTAATGGTTTCATTGCCCATTTGATAGAACTTGCTGATATTGGAGACCTTGATTACTTCTTCTTCCATTGACTTTAGCATTACTTACGCTACTTTTGAATCACTTTAGGGACTTTGATATAATCCTCATCGTGTCGGGGCGCATTTTTTAGACCCTCCGCTTTGTTAATTAGCTGCTTTACCTCATCAGCTCTAAATACATTGACTTCCTCATTGATATAAATTAGGGGTTCAACGCCTTCTGTATCTAAGCCATTTATCTGTTTGAAAAATACAGAAATTTCTGCTAAATCTTGTTTGATTTTAAGTCTTTCATTGGCATTAAAGTCCAATTTTGCTAAATTGGCGAGTCGATCGACTAAAGCATCATTAATTTCCATGAGTGTGAGTTCTGTTTTGCGTGCGAAAATAACAAAATTAATGACAAACTGATGAATAAAAATAGAAATTTTGTTGGCGGAAAGTGTACTTAAATTAAGTTGGTGGTTATTGATTAGATCGCTTCGCTTTCAGAAGAGAGACC
>JAHDDN010000249.1 GCA_020629335.1 Chitinophagales bacterium
CGGGCTATCCGCTCTTATGTGGCTATGCCCTGTCTGTTCAGCATAGTCGGTACTTGTCTTCCACTGCGTGGCAAGCCTGCGTCCCTCCTTGCTTCACAAGCCATTGCATCACGCCACATACCGCTCCTATCCCTTGCGCATTAAACATTTGCGTCAGCAAATGTCTATTCATCATTATGCATTCATCATTCATCATTATGCACTCATCATTCATCATTACGCATTCTTACCTCCAATTCTCTCAATCGCTTAGCTATCTCTGGTAATTTTCGAAAATATGCCTGCGACCTCAAATTATCTCGATACCCAAAAGCAGGACTCCCATCAAAAGCCAAATTCGGCTCCTTAATCGACTTAGAAATACCACTCTGCGCATTAATTTTTGTACCTGGCGCAATGCTCAAATGCCCCACAAAACCAACCTGACCACCAATCATACAATTATGGCCCAATTTAGTACTGCCAGAAACACCCGTTTGAGCAGCTATCACTGTATTTTTTCCAATTTCCACATTATGAGCAATCTGGATCAAATTATCCAATTTCACCCCCTGACGAATAATAGTAGAACCCATCGTCGCACAATCAATGCTAACATTCGCACCGATTTCCACATCATCTTCTATCAACACATTACCCGATTGTGGTATTTTTTTGAAACTGCCATCTGCTTGTGGAGCAAAGCCAAAACCATCACTCCCAATTACCGTTCCCGCATGTATAATACAATTACTTCCAATCACACAATTATCATAAATCTTCACTCCCGCATAAATAATTGTATTCTCCCCAATCTTCACATTAGCCCCAATACTACAATGAGTACTAATCCATGTATTTTTACCAATTTTAGCGCCTTTAGCGATATAACTAAAAGCACCTAAACTCACCTCTTCCCCAATTTCTGCTCCCTCTTCTGCAAAAGCTTGCTGGTGAATGCCAATACACTCCTTCTTCACCGCCCCCACTTTTTCTAATAAGAGCGCAAAACTTCCATAAGCATCCTTCACCCGAATCAAAGTCGGTTTAATCGACTGATGCAACTCGAAGTCCTCATTTACAATCAATATAGAAGCTTGAGTAGTGTATGCATAGGGCGCATACTTAGGGTTGGCAATAAAACTAAGGCTGCCTTCTGCTCCTTCTTCAATCTTAGATAGTTGGTGAACGAATACATCAGGATCACCCTCTACGGTTCCGTTTAATAAGGCCCCTAATTCTCTGGCAGAAATTTTCATCGACAAAATTACGTAAATTTTAATAAAGTAAATACGAAAAGTGCAAATAGAATACTCTAAGTAGGGGCGACCCTTGTAGTCGCCCAATTTGGGCAATTATCTTCTTCTCAGACCTACATACCCCATAAATTAAGTCGTTCACCAAACTAATTAGGTTGCATTTAAAATCACTCAATACCCATTACCTAATACTCAATACCTAGGATAACACATATAATATTTAGTAACAGGGCCAGTCAAAGAAGAAATGTTCAAATTATCAGAAGCGGAAGTGATATCTAAAATACTACCATCTTTAAAGAGTATATTAATATTGTCTGATTCTTCCCTATAAGCATAATTCGTTGTAGAGTCTGCAAAAACAAAATAAGCGGCTTCCTCTTCACTAATACCCTTTTTCTTCATCACCATCGCTTTGTGATAAGCCAATTCCGTCACATCAATAGGCTCATCCTTTATGCTAATCTTAAGCAGTTTTCGGTTTAATATCCGTTGACTAAGGCTAGAAAGTACATTATCTTTATGATTAACCCATACTTTCATCGCTGACCAAATATCAATATCATCTATAGAAGCATATAAATGAAGCAATTCAGTAGTGTTATTTTCAAAATCAGCTAAAGTATAATCCTGATAAAGGAAAGAACTTAAGGAAGGAGTAGTAGATAGCTCAACTTTCATTTTAGCCAATTCTTTCGCTCGCTTCAACACTTGAACCAGCATCATCTCCGAACTCAATACCGTTTTGTGTAAATAGACTTGCCAATACATAATACGACGAGCAATTAAAAATTTCTCTACAGAATAAATACCCTTTGCTTCTACTACCAACTCATCATTCCGCACATCCAGCATCTTAATAATCCGATCATAACCTACTACGCCCTCCGAAACTCCCGTAAAAAAGCTATCACGAGTCAAATAGTCTAACCGGTCCATATCTAACTGACTCGACACCAATTGATGCAAAAAACGCTTAGAATAAGTACCCTTAAAAATAGCAATCGCCAAATCTAACTTATTGGAAAATATACGGTTGAGCTCCTCCATAAAAAGGACCGATAAGGTTTCATGATGAATATCCTTAACTATGCTGTGCTCTAAAGCATGAGAAAATGGCCCATGCCCAATATCATGTAAAAGAATAGCAATCGTGACAGCTTCTGCTTCTTCCTCATTAATTTCATTACCTTTGTAGCGCAATGTCTCAATAGCTTGTCCCATCAAATGCATCGCACCTAAAGCATGATGAAATCGGGTATGCAAAGCACCTGGATAAACATAAGATGACAAGCCCAATTGCTGAATGCGCCTCAAGCGCTGAAAAAAGGGATGTTCGATTAAATCATATAAGGTTTCATTAGGAATTTTTATAAAACCATATACAGGATCATTGACTATCTTTTTCTTATTCATAAGGGGTTTTTTACGCTTTTCACCTTTTTTAACAAAAAGAGGAAATAAATGATCACTCTTAATGCGTTATACTGTCGGTATTATCAAAATTCACTCCCAAAAAATAAATCATCGGACAAACCTTTACTGTAAGTTAATAATTAATTTAAATCAGAATACAAATAATGAGCAAAGTTAAAATCCTTTGGGCCGATGATGAGATAGATTTATTAAAGCCCCAAATCATGTTTTTAGAACAGAAAGGTTATGAAGTAAGCCCTGTTTCTAATGGATATGACGCAATAGAGCACTGCAAAGAAGGCCAACCAGATGTCGTATTTTTAGATGAATCTATGCCTGGCTTATCTGGCTTAGAAACCCTCACACAAATCAAAGAACTCAATACTAATCTTCCCATAGTAATGATTACTAAGAATGAGGCCGAAAATATCATGGAAGAAGCGATTGGAGCCCAAATTACAGATTACTTAATCAAACCTGTCAACCCCAATCAAATACTATTAACACTCAAAAAAATCATAGATAACTCAAGATTGGTGAGCGAAAAGACAACTTCGGGTTATCAACAGGAGTTTGCTAAGATATTCTCTGCCATCCAGATGAACCCAAGCTATGACGAATGGGTCGAAATCTACAAAAAAATTATCTATTGGGAGCTCGAGTTAGATAATGCAAAGACTAAAGAGATGCAGGAAGTCTTGACGATGCAAAAAAATGAGGCTAATACAGAGTTCTCTAAATTTGTTATCAAGAATTATATGAAGTGGATGCAAGGAGATGGTCCTGTATTATCACACAATCTCTTTAAAGATAAACTAGTCCCACTTTTTGAAAGCGATAAGACGAACTTCTTATTAGTCATTGATAACCTGCGCTTTGATCAATGGAAAATCATTCAGCCGCACTTATCAGAGCACTTCAGGTTTGAATCAGAAGATACTTATTGTGGAATTTTACCTACTTCCACTCAATATAGCCGTAACGCTATCTTCGCAGGATTGACACCATTGGAGATATCTGAAAGATACCCAGACAAATGGCTAAATGATCATGAAGAAGGAGGTAAAAATATGCACGAAGAGTTTCTCCTTAATGAACAACTCAAACGCTTAGGATATGACTTAAAGACCAGCTATACCAAAGTAACCAATCATTATCATGGTAAGCAATTAGTAGAAAATGTACACAACCTATTAAATAATGACCTGAACGTGATTGTTTACAATTTTGTAGATATGCTTTCTCATGCAAGAACAGAGATGGAAGTCCTCAAAGAGTTAGCGAGTGATGAAACCGCTTACCGTTCTTTAACCCGTTCTTGGTTTGAGCATTCGCCACTTTTAGATGCTTTAAAGAAAGTAGCAGACAGAGGAATCAATATCGTTATCACAACGGATCACGGTACTATCAGAGTACAAAACCCATCCAAAGTGATAGGGGATAAAAACACAACAACTAACCTTCGTTATAAAATGGGGAAAAACCTTAATTTTGAAGGGAAAGATGTACTAAGTATTAGAGATCCTCACAAAGCAGGGCTCCCAAGCCCTAATGTAAGCTCCTCTTACATATTCGCTAAAGAGGATAAATTCTTTGTCTACCCTAATAATTATAACCATTACGTTAATTACTATAAAAATACCTTCCAACATGGCGGAATATCTTTAGAAGAGATGATTATTCCAGTGGTGAAGTATACTAGTAAATAAAAATAAATAGCTGAACAAGGAGGAACAATCCTCCTTGTTCATATATTAATATTTGAATTATATGAAAATTGTTCAATTATCGGAACTTAAAGTGGCAGCAGATACTTTATTAAAAGAGTGGCCAGCAGAAAAAGTGTTTGTTTTCATTGGAGAAATGGGAGTTGGTAAAACAACTTTTATCAAGCGGATTTGTGAAGCTTTGGGGAGTGAAGATAGCGTTAGTAGTCCGACTTATGCATTAGTCAATGAGTATCAAGGAGATCGAAAGATATACCACTTCGATCTTTATCGATTGAATGACATAGAAGAAGCTTTAGATATAGGATTTACAGAATATTTGGAAGAAGATGCGATATGTCTGATAGAATGGCCGCAAATTGTCTTACCTTTGTTGGACGAATTTGTAGAAGTGAGCATGGAATTAGAGGAGGATGGAAGTCGACAAATACAATTTAGAAAGCAGGGATAAGACTTGTTGGCAGAACAACAATGGTTAATTAAGTAAAGGATCGTTGAATGGAACAGAAATCTACTTTTGGCGGAGCAGGCGCTACTTATGGTCAAACTCAAGTAGCTGCGCAAGCAGTTAAAGAAGGGAAAAAGCAATTATTTATAGGGATACCCCATGAATCCACCTTTCAAGAAAGAAGAGTGGCATTGACTCCTGAATCAGTGGCTTTACTAGTCAATAACGGACATAGAGTAGTCATAGAAACAAATGCAGGATTAGAAGCTTCTTTTGCTGATCAAGCTTATTCGGAAGCAGGAGCAAAGATTGCCTATGACACTAAAGAAGTCTTTGAAGCAGATATTATTTGTAAAGTGGCCCCGCCAACTGAGAAAGAAGTGGATATGTTTCATACCCACCAAATCGTTTTCTCTCCTTTACACCTTCCTACTCTTAAAGACGAATACATAGAAAAGCTTTCCAACAAGAAAGTAACCGCCATCGCTTACGAATATATCAAGGATGAAGCAGGCACTTTCCCAGTAGTAAGAGCTTTAAGTGAAATAGCTGGAAGCGCCGCACTCTTAATTGCTTCGAGCTATCTAAGTAGCAATTACGAACACGGACAAGGGGTACTACTAGGAGGAATTTCAAGCGTGCCACCTTCTAAAGTAGTAGTATTAGGAGCAGGAGTAGTAGGAGAATTTGTAACTAAAGCAGCACTAGGTTTAGGCGCAGAAGTTAGAGTATTTGATAATAGTATGTACAAACTTATGCGCTTGCAAAATAATGTCAATGCAAGAGTTTACACCTCAGCTATTTATCCAGATCTATTAGCAGAAGAATTAGCAACAGCAGACGTAGCAGTAGGTGCCATACACTCAGAAGAAGGCCGAGCACCAGTTATCGTAACAGAATCAATGGTGAGCAAAATGAAAGACGGAGCCTTCATCATTGACGTGAGTATTGATCAAGGCGGCTGTTTTGAAACCTCAGAAGTAACTACCCATAATAAACCCACTTTTATCAAGTATGGAGTAATCCATTACTGCGTCCCAAATATCGCTTCCCGATTTGCTAAAACAGCCTCCTACACCTTAAGCAATGTATTAGGCCCAAGCCTTTTAGCCATCCAAGAATACGGAACCTTTGATAGCATGCTCCATTTCTTACCAGGCGTAAGACATGGCGTTTATCTTTACAAAGGCACCCTAACTAATCGACACCTAAGCGAACGATTCCAAATGAAATACACTAACTTAGATTTACTCATGGCTTCAAGCATGTAAATTAGTGGAAGCTTATTTATTTCCTAAGCCCTAACCTAAATTCCATTGCTCCTTATAGAAGTCTAAATCCTCAACAGCGGTATAATCATAGCGAATAGGCACTACCGAAATATAACCCTGTGATAGTGCATAAACATCACTATCCTCACTTTCGTCATGATTCACAAAATCACCCGTTAACCAGTAGTACTTTCTACCAAAAGGATCAGTACGCTCATCAAATCGCTCCTTCCACTTAGCATCCGCCTGCTTACAAATACGTATCCCCTTTACTTTGCCCAGTTCTTGAGGAGGAAAATTTACATTGATCAGTCTCGAACCAGGCATATCCTGATTCAAAGCCAACTCAATCAACTGACGAGTATAATACTTTGCAACTGATAAATTTGCTCCATGATCATACTCATAAATCGAAAGCCCAATCGAATTAACACCAACCAATGCACCTTCCATAGCCGCAGCCATCGTTCCTGAATAAATCACATTCGTAGCCGCATTCGATCCATGATTAATCCCCGACAAACAAAGGTCTGGCTTGCGATCCAATACCACATCAAAGGCAATCTTCATGCAATCAGAAGGCGTACCGCTACAAGCATAAGCTTTCACCCCATCCATCACCTGCGTCTCCCTCAATCGCAAAGGCTTACCCATTGTCAAAGCATGACTCTTACCCGACTGATGAGAATCAGGAGCCACCACTACCACATCACCAAATTCTCTCGCCACTTCCATCAAACTACCTATCCCAGGCGCTGTAATCCCATCATCATTACTAACCAATATCAAAGGTCTTTTATCCATAGATTTTATTAATTCGTTTAACTCACAAAGAAAAGGCCACCCAATATACCTTAAAAAAATCAAAAAGGGCTGCCCTCCCTAAGGAAAGCAACCCTAAACCAACAAATAATACTACTCAACTATTATTTTGAAACAATCAATTTATAATTTTCAATGATTCCATTATCTGTTGTTAATTGACAGATATACATACCTGATGCTAATTGATCGGCATCAAATACTACTGTCTGAATAGCGCCTGCATCAACAGTGCCATTGAATAAGTTAGCTAGCTGCTTACCTGATACATCAGTGACTACCACATTCACCTCTGATGTTTGGTCTACTGCAAACTCAATGAATGATTCAGTCGCAAATGGATTAGGATAAGCATTTACCATTGCTTGACCACCAGCTTTCAAACGACCACCATTTCTATCCAATGGAATCCAGTAGTGATCCTCCGTTTCATTACCATCAGCATCTGTAATCAACACAGTATAGTGAGAAGACTCTAATCCAGTGAATGTTACACAGTCAACGCAATCTCCTGCATTAGCTGCACCAGCTAAGGCACCGCCATCATTGTCAATACCCATAGAATTTACATAGGTACCCACACTTACTTGGCTACCTTGATATAGATCTAAAGTATATCCAGCTACACCACCTTCTACACAAATCATTAAAGTACCATCCTCTGCATTCACAGAAGTAGAACCTGTTAATTCAAAGTAACAAACATCTAAGATTGGACCACCATCAATGGTTCCATTAGAACCACCTTCCCATGCGTTGTCATTAGTAACAATCATATCACAACCATATTCGTCCGTAATGGTTAATGACCAATCTGCTTCATCAGCATAGTGAATTTGGAATTCTGGGCCATCACCAAAAGTATCATTTTCTTGATCTACTCTTACATAACCTTCTCTATCCCAATCAAAAGTATAAGTACCTGAACCACCACATACATCTACATCAA
>JAHDDN010000250.1 GCA_020629335.1 Chitinophagales bacterium
ATCTCTCCGCGAGCAAAGCGAGCAGTCTGACAGCGAAGCGGTCTCTCAGCGAACGCAGTGAGCGGTCTAACATCTCACAGCGAAGCGATCCCCTATCTAAAAATCCGCCCCATCTCCTTCTGATAAACCCGACTAATAGGCACATTATTATGACCACACCTATCAACAATATGCAGATCAATATCGGGCTTAACTTCTTTCAACTTTAATGCGTGTGCATGTGGAATTAACTCATCCGAATTACCATGAAAAATAGTGATAGGACATCCTACCTTTTCTATATGCTGCTTGGTATTTAGCTTAAATTTAATAATAAATCGAGGAATAATCGGCACTTTTTCCAAAATCAAATCTTCTAAGCTGGAATAAGGCGATATTAAAATCAATTGCTTCGGCTTATTTTTAGCAGCTAATTGGGTAGCCATACCAGATCCCATAGACGTGCCTGAAAGTATGATTCTTTCTTCCGAATACTTATTTTTCAAAAAATCATAAACTAATTGTGCATCCTCCATTAATTGAGATTCACTCAGTATGCGTCCTTCACTCTTTCCATAACTTCTATAATCCAAATATAGCACATCATAACCATTCTCAATATACAAATTCGCTCCCGTTCCCCACTGATCAATCGTCCCGCCATTTCCATGTAGAAATAAGACCACTCCCTTACTTTCAACTGATTTAAAAAGCACAGAATGCAAGCTAGTATTATCGGCGGTTGTTAAATTAACTTCCTCAAAATTCTCATCAAATGGATATTGATAGCCCTTAGACAATTTTGTCGGGTTGAATAATAGATTTACTTGTACAAAATATAGGATAATGCACACTATTATATAAAGTAATACCAATAAAGGGAGTCCGTACTTAATCCATTTCATTTTTCATTATTTCATTCAGGTGCTTATACTCAAAAACAAATTTGATTCCTATTTAACGCTCAATCATCAACAAATGTTACATTATATTTTCATGCAGTAAAGTAAAGTCCGCAGCACAAGCAAAATAATTCGTCATTCGTAATTTTTAATTCGTCATTAAATTAGGCGCATCCGCTGCCTTAGTAAAACCAAAGTGCGCAGCACAAAACATTCATTGTTCATAGTCCATAGTTCATCATTCACCGAAGGAGGCGCAGCGTCGGGCTATCCGCTCTTATGTGGCTATGCTGCTCCTACTCCACTAAGCGCTGCTTGTCTGCCCTTCGGGCCAGCCATCGCATCACTAAGTTCCGTAAGTCGCATCATATACGCCACATACCGCTTCTATCCCTATGCGGGCTTAAATGAAATGACATATCTCAACTTGCCAGAATGCAATAGCCCCTTTTTTGATACTCCTTAAAATAAATCCTTGTTTCCTAGGAGATATGTCATTTCATTTACCAATCACAAGCAAGATGCTTGCATCAAATGATTTGGCATTTATATGTCGCCCCATTCGGGGCTTGAATTTATTTATGCTTTTGGGGGGAGAACTGCATCCACCCCCTATTTAAATGACGCCCCATTCGGGGCTTATTGCATCGCAATCCAGAAATTTTGGTCGATGCTTTATTCCCGACTTGCTAAGTATATTGGTATTCATTATTAGTGCCCGTTCAAGTGATCCTTTCACTTCGTTCTGGAGGACATATTACTAGCGCAAAGCGATGAGTGCATAGCGTGTAGCCTGTTTATGCTCATCGCTCATCACTATGCGCTCATCGCTAGTTTTGGCTTAGGGATGGTAGTGGTATGTGGCGTCAATGATGCGACTTACGAAACTTAGGCGCACGCAGGCTGGCTTTAGCAGACAAGTGCGCCTTAGTGAAGTAGGAGCAACATAGCCACATAAGAACGGACAGCCCGACGGCTGCGCTTCGCTTGCAATGCGTAATGCATAATGATGAATGATAAATATTTTGGCTCGTGCTGCGCACTTCGCCCTTACGAGCGCAGCAGTAAGCCCCAAATAAATGCATCATGATGAATTTTTATGAGGATTTAAACAAAGGCCAAAAAGCCGTAGAAATCTGGCATTATATGGTCTTTTTGCTAGATAAAAGGGCGAAATCCACTGAATTAGCTGATTGATTTAGCTATTTGGGGCAAAAAGGCTGAATATTAAGGAGATAATTATATTTTTTGGTGATAAATGATTAATTTAAGTAGTTTAAATTTAGTTTCAAATAGAAGAATACAATCATATAAAAATTAAGATAAAATGATATTAGCAAACAATAGCAAAATATGGATATTGCTGTTGCTTTGTGGACTGGGATTTTTAATGACTTCAGAGGTGAATGGACAGAGAGGAGTGGTGCAACAGGCACCGACGAAGGAAGCTCTAATTTTTCAGCCTGATGAAGCACAGATTAAGACTTTTTTGAAGGAATTACAGACCTCACTGACTTGCGAACAAGCGTTTGAGGAATTGTATCCTTATTTTTTTATGGATGAGAAGGAGTGTAAGGAATATATTTATGAATTGAAGGGGCAAAATTATCCAGATGTGAATGTGCATGCAGCTCCTATGTTTTTACGGATGTCGACCGATGTTCGAACTTATTTACAAGATTTATATGGGGATATTAAAGGATTAGAGCTGGTCAAAACGAATACTCGTTATGGCAGTACTGATGCGATGAAATTGATCATATTGAAAGTCAATTTTGATCGGGAAGATGGGGGCTACCAATCGGCTAAATTGGCTTTGGTGGATACGGAGAAGGGCTATAAAGTCCTCAATTTGGATAATTGATTTTGACAACAACTCTCAAACTTTTTAGGCTATGAAGACAGCTATACAAAAACTACTACTTTTATCCTTTATTTCTTTCTTGACTTGTGCCAGTATAATAGAAGCGCAAACCCAATATAATGATGGGAGGATTCAATTGCGTGTCTGGCTGCATAAGGTGTGGTCCAGTGCGAATTGTGATGATACTGGCGAACAGGAATATGTATATCGAGGAATTAGGGTGCGCCCTAACACTGATGTAACTGGTATTGGTTGGTCGCCAAATGATCTCAATTTAAGAGTAGACGGTAGTGAAAATCGTTGGTGGGATCAGTCGCAATGGAGTGGCCAACAAGTTCCTGGAGGCAGTGGAAATTGGCCTATGAGTATTGATGGCAATGGGGTGTTATTATTAGATATCACTTATGGTTCTACTAGTGTTCCAACTGCATTTGATTGGTCTGTTGGTGAGATGTTTGAGGATGATAATACTAATTGTCCTTGGCCTTGTGGTGGCGGAACGGATCAGTGGACTTATAATCCCAGTTTTTGTTGTGGGGTTTTGGGTGACGATAATTATGTAGGTTATAGTCAAGGAACATCTATAAATCCATTTAGAGGGGCACCAGAGGGAGAAGTCCATTATGTACAAACAGATGTATTGGATTCGGGTGGTGCAGAAGATGATAGATATGCTATCATATTTGCTTTTCAATGGGATTGGGTGGATCCACTACCACCATTATGTCCTGCTCCAAAATATGATGACGGGCCTGTTGATTTAGAGGTCGATCTTTTTGGTATTTGGAGTGATAGCGATTATGATTGGGGGTTCCAATGTGTGTTTGGTTCTGCTGATGTAGAAGATTTACGATTAAAATATAGAGCCACTGATAATTTAACGGGCTTTGCTGGCGCACCAGTATGCTATACGGGAGCCAGCCAACAGGTTCCGCAATGGAATACTTTAAGCCCTAATCCGATGGCTAATTTTTTGACAGAAAACTATACGACAGCAGATATAGATTTTGAATCTTTTGATTTGGAATTAGAACTTTGGGAAGAAGATGGTTGTGGAGCTGATTGTGATTTTGATACTGGCTGTACATTGGGATTAGCGGATGATGATGCCCATTATTTTAATACAACAGGACAAATTTCTTGGCGAGACAGCCCTCCGAATACTTATAATTTCTTAGATATTCCTCTGAGGAATAATAGCTCTGATTATGACAATTGGACGCTATGGATTAGATACCGTTGGCAACAAGGACCGCCTGTTATACTCACTCAGCCTTCACCCAATGATCAGACTTTATGTGTAGGGACTCCTACTACCCTTTCGGTTACTACTCAAAATGTTACTTATTATCAATGGCAGTGTACAGAGGTAACTGGGCCAGCAGGACCAAGCTGTCCTGACCCAGCAGATTGGGTAGATATTCCAGGAGCTAATTGTGCGGATTTTACTCCGCCCCAAACTCCTGGTACTCGAATTTATAGATTGGTTGGTATGAATCGCACTGGGGCTGGTAGTACTGGCCCTACAGGTGATCGATTGGCAACCGTCATATCTGATTGCGTAAGGATTACTTACTTCCCTTATGCCCCTGATATTCAAAGTGTGGCTTGTGGGCAGGGAATTGTAGCGGGTACTCCTTATACTTTTTCTATTCCAGTGCCACCAGCAATAGGAGCCGTAGCGAATCCTGTTACTTATACTTGGACGGTCAGCCCTGGTGGTGCAACGATTAGTAATCCTAATAGTACGACTACTGACATTACTTTTCCTGATGTTGAAGGAGCTTACACTATTAGCCTAACAGTATCTGATAATTGCGGTGCTGTAGATGCTGTTTCTACTTGTAATGTTACTGTGTCCTTAGATTATTGTGGCTACGTTTATGTATCAGATAATTTAGGAAGTGATGCCAATATTGGCAGTCCAGACGATCCCGTTCAAACCATTAGTGCAGCCTTATCTATAGCAAGTAGTTCTGGTGGCGCCAGAAACATTATTCGTTTAGAAGAAGGCACCTATACGGAAAGTGGTATTGTAGATTTGGTTAGTAATATAACGATGCAAGGAAATTATACGGTCAGTGGTGGGAATTGGATTTACGATTCCAGCCCTGCTACTCCAACAACGATTAATTTAGGTGGATTTGAGAGTATTGATAATGATACGGAACACGTTATCGGATTTAGGTCTAACGGATTAACTGGCTGGGTCTTACAAGATTTAGTCATCAATACGATTGATACGCCAACTGGTGCTACTCCAAGTGGACGAGGGCGTTCAAATTATGGTGTTTGGATAAATAACTCAGATAATTATACGATTAAAAGATGTCAAGTTAATAGTGGTAATGCAACTAATGGTATTGGTGGAGTGGCTGGTGCAAGTGCGGGGAATGGACAAGGAGGATTTAATGGAAGCACTGATAGCTGTAATGATGATGATTTTTTATCAGGTGGAAATGGTGGAAATGGTGGAGCAAGTCCAGTAGGCAATGTAGGAGGTGATGGTGGTCGTGGTGGTAATGCTGCTGGTCAAGGGCAAAGAAGTCGCCCTTGTAATGGTAATGCAGGCACAGGGCCATCTCCAGGAAATGGAGGAACCACTCCAGGTACCCCTTGTCAAAACAATTATAGTTCGACAGGAAGTAGTTGCGGTAAGAATAATGGTGAACTGGGTAACGACAATGCTCAAGATGGAGGTAATGGAAATAGCTTTGGTGGTACTCCTGCTGGCCCTACACATGTTTTCAATGCCTACTATTTACCTAGTGGACAAGCAACAAGCGGTGGTCACGGAAGTGGCGGCGGTGGCGGTGTTGGAGGTGGTTCCAGCTCTGGAGAAGACGGTGGATGGGGTTGTTTTGGTAATTATGGAAATAGTGGTGCTGGCGGCGGCGGTGGCGGTGGTGGCGGCGAAGGCGGTACTGGAGGATGGGGCGGTGGCTCTTCCTTCTCTATCTATACTACAAACTCTACAACTGGAGCTAATATTACAGATAATACTTTAACAACAGGAACTAATGGTACAGGAGGTATTGGTGGAAATGGTGGTGCTGGTGGAAATGGCGCTGGTGGCGGTAATGGTAGTAGTGGTTGTTCTGGAGATAGAGGAACTAGTGCAAATGGACGTGCTGGCGGCGATGGTGGTGACGGTGGAAAAGGAGAAAATGGTGCCAATGGTGTAACGGGGCAATTGGTGGTTGATGGTAGCATTTCGAATCCATCTGTAGCAGCGACTACGCTTGACATAACGGCTTCTTATACCTTAGGTTGTACTAATTCTGAAATTGTGGTTACTAGCAATTCTGGAGCTTGGAATTCTCTTGGCGTAGATGGAGCATTTGTGAATAATGTTACTCCTTCCATTACTGACTTCAATTCGAACTCCTCTCCTGCTGATATCTATTATACTTCTACTGGAATGAAAGATTTCAATGTAGGCGGGACAGACTATGATTGTTTTATTCAAATTATTGATAACAGACCTTTGCCAGTTATTGAGCCATTTACCTCACCTACTTGTATCGATGAGGAATTAATATTAGAAAGTACTCCTAATAATCCAAATGGTAATACTGGTTTTGAGTGGACGATACAACAAATGTCTGTTAGCGGTCAAACAACTCCTGCCCCCGTATACACTTCAGACCTTGAAGATCCAGGAGCTGTTTCGCTTCCTAATAGTACCACTAATGTTATCACTTATCAGATTAGATTGAGAGTAGAAGATCAATGTTGTGGGTGGTCTATACCTGTATATGCTTACGTTGATGTTCATCCTCCTATCGATAACAATATTATCAATGATCCAGCTATTACTGAATTTTGTCTGAGTGAAAATCCAGATCCAGCAAATATTGTAGGCTCCACTCCTATTGGCGGTAATGGCACTTATACTTATCAATGGCAGTTGAATAGTAGTGATATTGCTGGAGCGACCAATATGAGTTATGATCCGCCAAGTATTACGACTGCAGGTATCTATGAATATACTCGTATAGTTTTTTCTCCTCCATGTGATTCAGATACTAGTAATGTAGTTATTGTAACAGTATATGAAGATCCAAGTGTAGAAATTTCTCCTAATCCTGTCAATGTTTGTGAAGGAGAATCCGTTACAATTAATTCTATTGCAAGCCCAGGAAGTGGAAGTACTTTATCTTATAATTGGACAGGAACTGGTTCAGGAAATTTAAGTTCTTCTTCTGATCCTAATCCTATTTTCACGGCTCCTTTCGGACCACAAACTTATACACTCACATTAACTGTCAGCGATGAATTTAATTGTAGTGATAGTGATGTGGTAGATGTCATTGTTTCTCCACTCCCAACTATTGATAACCCGCCAGCACCGATTACTTTATGTTCTGGCGATATTGCTTCTTATACTCCTACAGGAAGTATTGCTTCTGGTACAATTACTTATTATTATGAATCGGTTGTTACTACTGGTACTGTTACGGGTAATACGGTAAGTGATTTTGGAAATATCTCCGATGCCTTAGTAAATACCAATACAGATCCTGCGAGTGCTCCAGCAGTAGTTACCTATACCATTACTCCTGGAACTGATGCTAATTGTTCTGGTACGCCTGTTGAATTTGTGGTTACGATTCCGCCACCATTAGATTGTGATGATGATGATTGTAATACGACAGATACCTATAACGCTACTACTTGCCTTTGTGAATTTACAGCCATCCCTCCATTAGATTGTAATGATAACGATTGCTTGACAATAGACACTTATGATGCAGCAACATGTACTTGTTCAAATGTGGCGGACCCTCAATATCCATTGGATTGTGATGATGGTTGTCCAGATACAGCAGACTCTTTTAATTCTACAACTTGTATGTGTGAGAATGTGTTAACGGAGCCCAATTGTGATGACGGTTGTCCCGACACAGCAGATTCTTATGATGCGCTTGCCTGTGCGTGTGTGAATACTTTAACGGAGCCGAATTGTGACGATGGTTGCCCAGACACAGCAGATTCTTATGACGCTGTTGCCTGTGCTTGTGTGAATACTTTAACGGAGCCCAATTGTGATGATGGTTGCCCAGACACAGCGGATTCTTATGATGCCGCTGCTTGTGCTTGTGTGAACACTTTAACCG
>JAHDDN010000251.1 GCA_020629335.1 Chitinophagales bacterium
TTTCAGGATTATTCAAAAAAGATGTGAGTTTAATATAGCTCATCATATGAAATCTAACCATTGAAATCATATTTGATAAGGCCCATTTGCGTTTCAGTCCTTTTTTGATTACTTGCATGAGCAGCATCGCGATATTAGCCACCCATATCTGTATTTCAATGGCATTTTGATTATCTCCTAAAAAGTACTTAAGAGGAAAATTCTGCTTTAGGTATTTGAAAAACACTTCTATTTCCCATCTCTTTTTGTAAATCAGAGCTATTTGATCTGCAATCATAGATACCGTATGATTTTTTAATTGGAAGTAATTATTTACTAACCTTGTTCGGCCAACTTCTCTAAAAGATTCAATTTTAAATAACTTCATAAAGTCATCAAAGTAAATCTTCCAAGTTATGCATTTGGTTGTTGCTTGTATGTATTCTCTACAAGATGTTTTTAGAAAGTAAGAATGCCAGTCAATAATAATATCTTGTTTGATAAAAAACTTAGTAGTTACATCATTTCCATCTATGTCTATGGCATAAGATCTTGCAAATCCAGATTCGAGAAAATAATAATAGTTTGCAATTTTATCTTCCTTAATAAAGTAATCGTTCTTTTTAAATTCCTCTCTTTTAAATTGAGATAATATTAAGGCTAACTCATCTTGAGTAAAGTTTTGCGGTTTAAATATTTCTTTTAAAAAATGGACTTGATCCATTGTATAAGTTTTATTGATGTGGTTTTAAAACTAGTGTTAATATGACTTAGCAGTACGTTTTAAATCACTTCATTATTAAAAAGTTATAAGTAAATCTAAAGTAATGATAAAACGGGAAACAATTATAACTACAGATAGATGCTTCATAATGAGTTATTCAAATACTAAGCTATTGTCAAAGTGTATTATGACTATACATATATTTCTTCTTGTCGTTGAATAGATTTTTTGTAATCTGATGGCTTTATTTTTTCTATCTTTTTAAAACTGTTACAAAAATATTCATAGGAGTTGAAGCCACATCTGAATGAGATTTCTTGAAGGTTTAGATTTCCTTTTTGGATTAATATTTTTGCAAAATTTATTCTTTCTTTTAATACCCACAATATGGGAGATAGACCTGTAATGGATTTAAACTTATTAAATAAAGTGGTTTGTCCCATTCCTGCGATACTTGCTAATTGCTCAGTAGTTATCTTTTTATCTAGGTTGTTAGAAATGTAAGTAATGACTTTTCTGATACTTTTATTTTGGATGCTTTTCTCAAAATTCTTTTTCAAAAGGTAAGCCCCTTCAGTTTGAAATATTCTTAAAAGTATTTCTTTCATTATAAGATCTTCCACTAAAATTTTAGATTGACTTTTGTCTTTAAATTGGATTTTATATAATTTTTCAAAAGCACTTATTAGTAATTTGTCATTTGAAAAATAATAATCTTCCGAAGACTTTATTTCTCCTTTGAAAAGAACAGCATTTCCGATTTCCGTTGATCTTAGTTCATTATAATATGCTTCGACAAAACTTGGCTCCATAGTTAGTACTAAGCACTTTGTCGGATTATCAAAAGAAGCATTTGGAATAGAGACACTGTTTATCTTGTTTATTTCAGGGATGAAGACTGTGCCTGGAAAAAATTCAAACTTCAAATTCTCGCTTTCAATAGTTTTGTGTCCATCTAACATTATGGTAACTACATGTTGGTCAAAATAAAATTGAATGTCTTTACATGCACAATTGGTTTCATATAAAGTCAATTTCCCGTTTTTTAAGATGTGTTCCGTGCCTCTTTCAATAAATTTTTCTGCCATAATATGTATTATAATTCATTTTAACTTAAATAAAATACATGTTTATCAAAATATTCAATATTTGAACTATAGTGCAATATAATTGTAAAATACTGAAAGAATGATACGATATTCTGAAATAAATTGCAAACGTAATTTAAAATTGTAAAAATATCACTTATGAAAAATTATTCTTTTACTATCAATGGCGAATCAATAACAACTCCTAAAGTGTTTGATGTGAAGAATCCTGCAACTGGAGAATTGCTGGGATATGCGCCAGTTTCCGATAAAGCTCATGTTGATTCAGCGGTAGCTACTGCTCGAGCTGCACAACCATCTTGGGCAGCAAAATCTGATGAGGAGAGAAAAGCTATATTGATGGAAGTGGCACAAGTCCTTACTGACAATTCAGAATATCTGGCAAAATGGATTACCCAAGAACAAGGAAAACCAATGGCAGGTCCAGGATCTATGTTTGAAATGCAAGCCTGTATTGGTTGGACTCAAGTTCCTGCGTCCTTGGATTTGCCAGTAGAGGTAGTATTTGAAGATGAAACACGTAGAGATGAATTGCATAGGAGACCACTTGGGGTTGTAGGAGCAATTACGCCTTGGAATTGGCCTTTGATGATTGCTATATGGCAGATCATTCCTTCTTTGCGCGCTGGGAATACTGTAGTATTGAAAGCATCAGAGTACACAACGATAGGTACACTAGAAATGATAAGAATCATGAATACTGTTTTACCAGCAGGGGTTTTAAATTCTGTTTCTGGTGACGGTATGGTGGGTGCGATGCTTGTTGAGCACAAAGATATTGATAAAATAATGTTTACAGGATCTGAAAAAACTGCTCGTAAGATTATTAAAGCTTCAGAGGGTAATATGGCAAAATTAACATTAGAGTGCGGTGGTAACGATCCAGCGATTATTCTTCCAGGAACAGAATTAGACTCTAAAGCTATGGATTTGTTTTGGGGCGCATTTATAAACATGGGACAGACTTGTGCATGTGCAAAAAGATTATATGTTCATGAAGATGACTATGATAATGTCGTTAAGGTGTTAGATAATATCGCTGGACAAATGCCAATGGGTAATGGAATGGAAGAGGGTATCGTATTGGGTCCTGTGCAAAACAAAATGCAGTTTGATAAAGTAAACGAATTGGTAGAAGATGCAAAAGCCAATGGTGCTGATGTATTACGAGGCGGTGCTCCTAATGATGGTCCAGGGTATTTTTATCCAATTACTTTATTGGGCAATGTGGATAATGGAAGTAGAATTGTGGATGAAGAGCAGTTTGGTCCTGTACTGCCAATTATAAAGTATAAGACAATAGAAGAAGCAATACAAAAAGCAAATGATAGCAGGGCTGGTTTGGGAGGTTCTGTTTGGGGAGATGATATTGCGCAAGCTGGAAGAGTAGCAGCTCAGATTGAATCTGGTACAGTATGGATTAATCAACATGGTACAATTCACCCAATGGTGCCATTCGGAGGAATGAAAGATTCTGGTTATGGAGTAGAGTTTGGTGTTGAAGGATTAAAGGCAGTTACCCAGCCACAAATTATCAGTTATAAAAAAGCTGCTAGTGCAGAAGGATAGATTTTGACACTCTGTTTATTGCATAGATTAATATTGATTTAGCAATAGCAGGCCTAGCGCAAAAAATGTAGTCAGTGAATATAGCTGGCGGATTAAAAATATTAACCCACAAATACAAAAATAATATTATGATTTACGGAATAGAAATTTGGAATGCTAAGCAAGCATGGCTTGATTTATCACCTAATAAAAGAGGTGAATTTATGGCTCAAGTAGGAGGAGCGATGGAAGGAATGATTGCTGATGGAATCAAAATACTCACTTGGTCTTTTAATGATCCTGCTACTGATGAAAAAGCAGCATATGACTATTTTGCACTTTGGTCTTTTCCCACTCAAGAGTTGGCTGATGGATTTTTTAGTACAGTAAAAGGTGCTGGTTGGTACAATTATTTTGAGCAAGTAAACTTAATGGGAAAAGAAGGAACGGCGGATGAAGTAATTGGTGCTTTGATACAATTATAAAACTGATGTACAATACTAAAATAGAAACGCTACCTCTGGAAAGTTTGCGGCAAGTACAAAACGCCCGTCTTTCTTCATTGGTAAAAAGAGTATATAATGATGTACCTTTTTATAAGAATCAATTTGATAAGATTGGATTGAACCCTTCGGATATTAATACGGTAGAAGATTTGCATAAAATACCTTTTACTAAGAAATCAGATTTGAGAGACAATTATCCATTTAGAATGTTTGCTAAGCCGATGGATCAAATTAGTCGTATTCATGCTTCTAGCGGAACAACTGGTAAGCCGACTGTAGTAGGGTATAATAAAAGTGATCTGGATGTATTTGATGAAGTGATTGCGCGATCACTGATGTGTGCAGGAGCAAAACCAGGTATGAAACTGCATAACGCATATGGTTATGGGTTATTTACTGGTGGGTTGGGTATGCACGGTGGTGCGACTAGATTAGGAATGGCTGTCATTCCAGTTTCTGGTGGTATGACTGACCGTCAGTTGACGATCTTGCAGGACTTTAGACCTGAGGTGATATGTTGCACACCTTCTTATGCGCAGACACTTTCTGAAGAGTTTTTAAAGCGCGGAATTGATACCAATGATTTGGCTTTGAAATATGCAGTTCTCGGTGCAGAGCCTTGGACAGAAGCCATTCGTAATCAAGTAGAAAAAGGATTAAATGTAACGGCGACAAATATTTACGGATTAAGCGAAGTAATTGGACCTGGTGTTTCGCAAGAGGACTTTGAAGAGAAAGGAACTGGAAGTTATATCTGGGAAGATCATTTTTATCCAGAAGTCGTAGATAGAGATACTGGAAAACCATTGCCATATGGCGAAGAAGGTGTATTGGTTTTTACTACTTTGACAAAAGAAGTATTTCCAATATTGCGTTATTGGACCAATGATATTTGTTCTATTTATTATGACAATAATGCCAAAAGAACTCACATCAAAATGTCTGCTATAAAGGGACGCTCTGATGATATGCTTATTATCAGAGGAGTAAATTTGTTTCATACACAAGTAGAAGAAGTGATTTCTGAGATTGATGGACTGAGTCCTAATTATCGATTGGTTGTTGAGCGCAAAGGCCTCATGGATACTGTCACGGTCGAAGTAGAAGCAAATGATACATCTGATGATAACTTAAGGGATTTACTCGGGAATAAAATAAAAAACAACATTGGACTTTCGATGAATATTAATTTGAAAGGAATTAATACAATCCCAAGGAGTCAAGGTGGAAAATTAAGTCGAATAATAGATCAAAGAAAATAGGTTTTGTGACTTTTGAAAGCTGTCAGTTTAATTGCAAGTAAGCTATGTGATTTGATTTTTGAAACTTGGGTGCTTTCTTGGAAATGTTGGACAGTAGTAAAGAAATGCTCTTTAGAGCTAAAAGAAAGTGGTTTATCGTTTTAGTTTATACCAAACCGTTTTGCCAAAATCAAGCATGAGTATAATGTGCAAAAGTGCCATAAAGATTGCTCCCGGAATAATTATCTCTCCAGCGTATTTAAGTACGTCAATGTCGTACATGCTTAATTTTTTTGTAGAGTACATTAATTTAAAATCTACAACTTTAAGCTTTGAGATAATTATAAGTGTAAAAGAGGAAAAGTGTAAACTGTTTGCGAACAAATGTATGATGTATTCTGACGTGGGAAGACCATTCATAAATTGACGACTCTCTTTCTCGTAGTAAGCATCTAAGCTTAAAACGATAAGATCAATTAAGAAAAATGTAACTCCTATGTAGAAGCCAAATTCTGATTTATCAATAAATAGAAAGTAAATAATAATAGGGAATAATATCGCTCTGGCTGTATGAATTTTATGCTCAGATTTACTTTCTGTTCTATTAAATAATTCGAATTTCCAAAGATGAAGATATATGCCATCATAAATGGCAAGAAGCATAAATAATACTAAGAATGAAATTGAGGCAATAATAAGTATACTCATTAATGTGTATGTTTTATTCAATTGTAGATTGAAGGATTCTAATTTTAGTTAGACTCCTTCATTATTTTTATAATTAGGTAAAATTTTATTCTAAGACCTTGATTAGATTTTTTCTTTGATAGATCGATATGCAGCAAAGCCTATCATTAGAATGCCGATTAGTAACAAAGGGATTTGAACTTTTTTCGTATAAGTCACAAGTATTCCAAGTATACTAGCTCCTCCAAACCAGATTAAAACGGAACTAACCCAACAACAGCTAGTACTTAATATTATCGCAACTACACCTCCTATGAAAGTCTTTTTTTGATCTTTCATTTTATCACTTTGTAGCAACTAATGAAATACTTTTTACGCTAGAAGCGATTTCTTTTGCTTCTTTACTATCTAGGTCAAAATTCATTTTTTTAGCAATCTTATATATCTGTGGATCGCCAAGCATGAGTTCTAATGGAAATGCACTTTTAGAAATAATTTCTACATTTTTAAATCCAGCCTGTTTTACATAGTTGAGGTATGTATCTAATTTCTCTGCGCCACTTACGCAGGCTATGTGGCCACCCAAAGTGTCTTTAACAAAGCTAGGAAGTTCTTTTTCTAAGACAATGTCGCTTACTGATATTTTCCCTCCAGGCTTGAGAATTCGATATGCCTGTTGATATACTTTGTCCTTTCTTAATGATAGATTTATTACACAATTAGAAATAACGTGATCTGCTATCTTGTCTTCCAAAGGAATATTTTCAATGTCTCCTTTTATAAATTTTGTGTTTTGATAATTGCCATTTTTTGCATTTCGATTTGCCAATGCTAACATGTCCTCTGATAAATCTATTCCAATAACTTGACCTTCAGATCCAACTTTACGAGAGACAATAAATGCATCAAACCCAGCTCCTGACCCCAGGTCAACAACTGTTTCTCCTTCTTTCATATTGGATATTGCAGAAGGGTTTCCGCAACCTACACCCAGATTTGAATCTTCTGGAACGTCAAGGATTTCTTTGTCAGAATACCCTATAGCTTCGGCAACTACTTTTGAGTTTTTAGTAGTATCGCAACAGGCAAATAATTTGGAGAATGAATTTCCTTTAGTGGCTTTTGCTAGTTTGCTATAGGAGTCAACAACTGATTTTTTTACATTTCCTGAATTCATATTCATTATTTATAGTTTATAATGATTCAAAAATCAGGGTAATGTGATTAGCATCAATTGATCTAGATCAAGTTCGCATAATTTTATTTCTGATTCTGCTTAATGTTTCAGGAGTAACTTGAATATAGGATGCGATATGATTAAGTGGAGCCCTTTGCAGAAGGTCACTTTCATGTTTGAGTATATGTTTGTATCTATCAACTGCTGTTAGATTTCGCATTGACTGGTTGTGTGTTTCTTCAATAATAAATTCTCGTTCTCCGGCGATTCTTCCCATCTGTTGCCAGAATATGTTTTTTTGATATAGTTCTTGTAATGAAGAATATGGTAGGGTAATTAATTTTGTTTCTTCAACTGCATGGATCGCACTTTCACTTGGAGACTGAGTAATCAGGCTACTATAAGAGCATGTGATATTGTTTTCTCTACAAAAGCATTTTGTGATCTCTTTGCCGTCATGTAGATAGTATATTCTGACCATGCCTTGTTCTATAAATGCCAACTGTTTGCAAATTTGACCTTCTTTTAGTAAGTAGTCATTTTCTTTGAGATGTATTATTGATAAATGTGGAGCCAACTCTTCAAATCTTTCTGAAGTAAAGTGAGGAAATTGTTTTAAGAAATTTTTGAAAGCATCCATTTTTTTTTGAATTTATTTCAATATCTAAATTATCATTTTTTTGTTACTCCTAACAGTATTGATCATCTATAAACTATGCTAAAAATGAAAGTGGTTTGATTTTGAAAGGTTTTTATATAAAAGAATGACTATAGAAAAATGATCCAATAGACGTCAAAATTTATTCAGTAAACTTAAAAGATATTGCTCTTGGGAGATTGGACATATCCACTTATCACACCAACATATCAAACAACAACTGATCATTGTT
>JAHDDN010000252.1 GCA_020629335.1 Chitinophagales bacterium
AAGAAAAAACAAAGAGAAAAAGATAGAAAGAAAAGAGCGAAAGCAAAAAAGAAGAGGAAAAAGAAAAAAAGTAGCTCAAAATCAAGACCAGCTCCTAAAACAGCAGAGGAAAGAGCTGCCGAAAAAGCAGAGAAAGAAGCTGCCGCTCAAGCTGAAAAAGATCGAAAAGAAGCCGAAAAAGCAGAGAAAGAAGCGGAAAAAGCCGCTAAAGAAGCAGAAGAACTGGCTAAAATTGAAGAGGAAGAAGCAGAAGCCGCAAGAGAAGCCGCCGAACAAACAGCCAAAAATATGGAAACAGCCCAAAGCCGTACCTACTCTGGTGGTGGTCTGTTCAAACATAAATTAGCCAAGCATGAAGCAATGGTATGGCTCGCACGTTCCTACATCGATAAAGAAGAATTCTCAAACGCACTCAAAGTACTTGAAGTAGCTCAAAAAGATCGAAAATTCCCTCGTAAATATGCAGGTGACCTCAATTCACTTTTTGCACACTACTATCTAAAAAAAGGTGATTTTGAAAGCGCCAGACCACTTTTGATACAAGCAATCAAAACAACTCGAAAGAAGAAAAATAGAGCCAGACTTCACTATATCCTAGCTCAACTAAATGAGCAAGATAAAGAATACGCCAGCGCTGTCAACTCATTCCAAAAAGTCTTAAAAAGCAAACCAAGCTTTGAAATGGAATTCAATGCAAAGATCAATATTGCTAAAGACAAAATGAAAACAGGAGATTACTCCGCTGATAGAGCCATCGCCTATCTTGATAAAATGACCAAAGACGATAAGTATATCGATAAAAAAGATCAGATCTACTTTGTCATGTCTGAAATCGCTATGGAAAATGGAGACTTTGATCAGGGTTTTGCCTATCTCGAAGAATCAGCCAAAAATACTGGTGCCAATAACGAGCAAAAAGCAAAAACCTATCTCAAAATCGCAGAAATACTCTACGAACAAGAACAATATCTAAAAGCAAGTGCCTACTATGATAGCACACTAAATTTCTTAGCAAAAGACTATAAAGATTATGACGAAATAGCCGACCGTAAAGAAATCTTAGCAGATCTAGCAACCAACTTTTCAATTATTGAAAAAGAAGATAGCTTATTGAGAATCGCTGGTATGTCTGAGGCTAAAAGGAAAATTTTCTTAGAAGAACTAATCGAACAATTAGAAGAGGAAGCGAGATTAGCTGAAGAAGCAAAAGCCCAAGACGCATTTGCTACCAATGATCCTAAAGACCCAAAAAATAGTGGAGGCGCATTAGGTCAATGGTACTTCTATAATATCTCAACTAAATCAAAAGGGTATAATGATTTCGTACAGCAATGGGGACCAAGAACTCTACAAGATAATTGGAGAACTAATGCTGATGACGGGCTTGGTACTAGCTCTGAGGTAGCCGAATTTGGTGCTGAAATATTGGACAAAGCCGCTCAAGGAACCTTGACCGTTGAGGATTTAATGGCGGACTTACCACTGAACGCTAATGACAAAGCAGCCGCTAATGAGCGAATCATGAACGCCATTTTTGAAATGGGAAATATCTATAGCTCCCGATTACAAAATGATCAAAAAGCCATAGAATACTTCGATATGCTACTGGATCGCTATCCTAACTCACCTAATGCAGCACAAGCTCATTATAATCTTTACTTATTGCACGCTGGTGAACCAGCTATCGCTAATATGCACAAAAACACCATCTTAAAGGATTTTCCAAATTCTGAATATGCGAAATTATTGAACGATCCTAATTACGCTCAAACAATCACTGCAAAGAATAAAGAATTAGATAAATACTACGAACAAACTTATGCTTTGTACACTAAAGGAAATTACGATGAAGTAAATAAGCGTAGAAGTGAAGTCAACTCCTTATTCGAACCAAATCCACTACAACCCAAATTCGATCTTTTAGACGCATTTGTTGTTGGACAAACCAAGGATAAAGCCGCTTATGTTAATGCTTTGAAAAATGTAGTGGTTAAACATCCTGAAGATGAGGTAAAAGTAAAAGCAGAAGAAATCCTTAAGTACTTAGACGAAGAAGCTAAAAAAGACACCAAGAAAGACAAAGAAAGTGTTTATAAGTACAAGCCTAATAGCAAGCATTATTTCATCATCGCATTTGATGGATTCACTACCCAAATGAGTTCGGTCTTAGCTAACTTCTCTGATCTAAATAATGCAGAGTTTAGCCTCGATAAATTGAAAGTCAACCAAATGCTTTTAGATAAAGAGAATCAAATTATCATTATCAAGGATTTCAAAGATGCATCTAAAGCACTTGCTTATTATAAAAAAATAAAAGGTGCTGAAGGTTCTTTAATGGAAGGAATAGATACAGGATACCGTATCTTCGCTATCTCAAAATTGAACTTCAGCCAATACTTTAAAAGAAAAGATGCTCAAGAATACTTTGAGTTTTTTGAAAGTAATTACGAACTGTAAACAGGTATCTACTACTATCAGATACTAACCCCATCGGCTTAGGGATGGAAGCGGTATGAGGCGGCCATGCTGCGACTTAGGTAGCTTAGTGATGCGCAGGCTCCAATAAGAGACCAGCAGCACTTAGCGAACTTAGAGCAGCATAGCCTCATAAGAGCGGACAGCCCGACCCCTTTATTTTTTGGCCAGCGGGCGGACACATAGGTCCGCCCCTACACGACTGGCCAAAAAATAAAGGGGGAAGCCCCAACATTAATGCTTAACAAATGAGCGATACTAAAGAAGCCAAATCTCACCAAGCTGCTTATTGGAAATATGCCATTATCTTATGGGTCATTTTTCTTTTGGGCTTATTGGCTATTGGATTAATATTTACGGCGGCCTCCAAATCATGGTGGGGCTTTTCTGAATTGCCAACCTTTGAACAATTAGAAAATCCACAAAGCGAATTAGCATCAGAAATATATTCTGCCGATAGTGTATTGATTGGTAAGTTTTTCCTAAAAAATAGGACGAATGCTGAATATGAGGAATTACCTCCTCACTTAGTCAATGCATTAGTCTCAACAGAGGATAGACGGTTCTTTAGACATTCGGGAATTGATTTTTGGTCATTGCCTCGTTTATTCTTTAGGACAGTACTTTCAAGAGATCGGTCTGGAGGAGGTGGTAGTACGCTCACCCAACAATTAGCATTGAACTTATTCAATAAGCGATCTCAGAATCGAATAGAACGTATCAAGCAAAAACTACAAGAGTGGATTATTGCGGTCCGCTTGGAATCTAATTATACTAAGAAAGAGATCATTACCATGTATTTGAATACGGTCTCTTTTGGGCATAATGCGCATGGAATTAAGGCCGCCGCTAAAACTTATTTCAATAAAGAAGTACAAAATTTGAATGTGGAAGAGGGAGCAACCTTGGTAGGAATGCTGAAAGCCACCACTACTTATAATCCCAAAAAAAATCCAGAAAATTCTAAAGGGCGGCGTAATACAGTGCTTAACCAGATGGTGAAGTATGGATCATTTCCCGCAGCAATTGCTGATTCTCTCCAAAAACAAGACATTATCATTGATTATAATCCTTCTAAACATGATAGAGGAGCCGCTCGTTATTTTCGGGAGTACTTACGTGCTTACTTGAAAAAAGACTGGGCACCAAAGCATAAGAAGATAGATGGTACCGCTTATAATATTGAAAGAGACGGATTAAGGATTTATACGACTATTGATTCTCGTATGCAAAAATATGCAGAAGAGGCAGTTCAAACACATATGGAAGATTTACAAGAATCTTTCTTTAGCCATTGGAAAGCTAAAGGCAAAAAGCCTTGGCATGACAATAATAAGTTAATCCCTAAAGCCATGAAACGTTCTGAAAGATGGAGGGCTTCTAAAGTTCGTGGTCTATCAGAATCTCAAATAAAAGAAGAATTTAAGAAGCCTGTTCCAATGAAACTTTTTTCTTGGGATGGTATTATAGATACGACGCTTTCTCCTTTAGATTCCCTAAAATATGTAAAGTATTTCCTTCATTCAGGCTTCATTGTTTCGGAGCCAGAGACAGGTCATATTAAGGCTTGGGTCGGTGGTATCGACTATAATTATTTCAAGTATGATAATGCTCGTCCTACTTCTAAAAGACAAGTGGGTTCTACTTTTAAGCCTTTCGTCTATACAGTAGCGATTAATTCGGGCTGGTCTATGTGCCAAGAAGTTCCGAATAGTAGTGTATGCTTTGAACCTGGGGAACATGGAGCTGCTGCTCGTTGGTGCCCAGATAATGCAGGATCGGATAAATACGCTGGACAAGTCATGACACTACAAAAAGGCTTGGCAAAATCTCTGAATCGTATTACCGCTTACTTAATGAAACAAATTGGCCCTCAACCAGTTATTGATATGGTCCAAAAGATGGGTATTGATAGTTATATTGAGCCAGTGCCTTCTATTTGCTTAGGCTCAGCGGATATCTCTGTATTTGAAATGGTAGGAGCTTATGGTACTTATGCTAATAAGGGGGTTTATACTCAGCCTAACTTCATTACTCGTATTGAAGATAAAAATGGACAGCCGCTTCCATTAGATTTACCTAATAAAACAGAAGTATTGAGTGATGCAGAAGCTTATACTATGCTCAAGTTATTACAGGGAGTAACGGATCAAGGTACGGGAGTACGCCTTAGAACAAAATATAAATTTGAGGGAGATATTGCTGGTAAAACAGGAACGACCAATGAGCACTCTGATGGTTGGTATATGGGTATTACGCCTGAGATTGTTGGTGGTGTATGGGTTGGTGGAGATGAAAAAGGTATCCACTTTGAAAGTCTTAGATTAGGAAGTGGTACTAATATGGCCCTCCCTATTTGGGCGGAATTTATGAAGAGAGCCTATGCAGACGAAACACTCAACTTCGATAGTTTAGCGCGTTTCGAGCGCCCAAAAAGTGCCTACAGAATCGAAACCGATTGTACGAAATATAAACAAGAAAATATTGAACTCCCTCCTGCTCCAGTTGATGAGGAGTATAATTACGGGGATGAGTTTAATTAGATGGAATCTAAAATATCTTTTAGTTCTTGATCAGAAATGTTTACTTTCTCACTTTTATCATAAATGGTGAGCAAGTAAACTTTTTCTTGTATTATTCTTACAAGTGTAATAACTCTCGCTCCACCACTTTTACCTTTTCCTTTACTCTTGATAGCCAATCGAATCTTATAACAACCTTTACCTAAGGAAGTCCCTTGCACTGGATTAATAACTAAATCATCAACTAACAATTCTAGATCATCTAATATAGATGCGTGCTTTTTTAACAATTGTTTTAATGCTTTATCAAAGTTCGCTATAGTTCTAACCTCGTAACTCATTAATCACATCTTTTGCTGATCTTGAATCTATTTCACCTCTATCTATTTTTTTCATTTCTGTTACTGCCTCCTTTAATCCATTTAAAATACTTGATTTTTCATCACCTTCTAATTGTTCAAGAATCCCATCCCATTCTTCTATTGGAATGACTACTGCTGTACGTTCTCCTTTGTCGTTAATTAAATACTGAATTGACATAATAATAATTTTGTGTGTTTAAAGATAAAGCAATTTTAACTCATTATCAATTTATCTGTTTGAATCCAAATACCGCTCATCCACACTAAACAACTTTGGATGCTTCGCCGTCTTGGTATTGTAAAATGCCATGATTCGGCGCAAGTCCGCCTCCATATCATCACCTGGATAAATAACATCTCCAACCCCTGCCATCTTATCCTTATAATCTAAATACCCCAAAACAATCGGCACCCCTGCCTTTTTAGCAATATAATAATATCCCGTCTTCCATTCCTTCCTTAAAGAACGGGTACCTTCAGGGGTAACTGCCACCCATAAATGTTCATGCTCCTTAAATAAATCTGCCATTACATCCACCATTTTCGGACGAGGCTCCCCTTCCTTCTTAGGACGACGATTAATCCATATAGCTCCCATACTTGACAATATATTACTCAAAATAGGATACTTCTTCAATTCATCTTTTACCGTATAACGAAGTGGAATACCTAATTTTTCAAAGGCAATGACCATATACAAAAAATCCCAATTACTAGTATGAGGACAAGCCAAAATCACACACTGTTTAATATCCTTACTTGGAATATTATCATAATCAACCTTCCACCCATCTCGTTCAAATTTCCATCGCATTAAACGTCTAATCATCCTTCTTATTTTTTGTTGCTATCTCTAAACTCCTCAAATCTAAGGTATCACATTTTAAACGAAGTTTTAGGAAAGCATAAATTCGCTTTTCGTAATCCTCCTTACTTTTATCTTTTAATTGCTCCTCATCCCATTGTAAACTAATAGAAGGCAATTTACTGATTGCCCCCAAACTATCCGCTGTCACCTCTCGGATCTGAGCAATACCAATTTGACCCAATTCAGGGAATAATGCTTTTAACTCCTTATCAATTTCACGTATCGGCAGAGAATCCCCTTCCATTACTTGGATCTTCTTAAAGAAGTTCTGCATTTCCTCTTGCTGACTTTGCTGCGAAGCCGCTATCTCCTCCCTGATCTGCATCAAGTCTTCCGTAGTAGACGTCCGAACCTTATCAATATCATCTGGCGAAACCGTATTTTGAATCAACCAAAGACTATCATCAGATAAATATCGGTAAGTACGCATATTTCCTAAAAGCTGAGCAACTTCCGAATCGGATATACGCTCTCCTACAATATTGATCTTAATAACAGGCTTCCCATCCTTCTCCACAAAATCCCATCTTAAAGACTCCCTTTTCCCATTATTCACATGGGTTTTAATAAACTCATTGACCTCATTATTTCGCTGAATCTTCTGAACCGTATCCAATAAGATAAAAGCACTCGGTACAATCACTAACAAAACAAAGACCGTAATAAAATAATTACTTCGCCGCTTTTCCACAGGATCTTGATAACTCTTCACAGGGAAATTCAAAAAACGCACAAAAGCATAAGTCGTCGTAGCAATAATCACTGCATTAATAAAGAAAAGATACAAAGCGCCACCCCATACCGTAAAATCATTCTTAGCCAAACCAAAACCAACCGTACATAAAGGCGGCATCAAGGCCGTCGCAATAGCTACTCCTGGAATCGCATTGGTCTTATCTGGGTGCGAGCTCGCCACTATACCCGCAATCCCTCCAAATAAAGCCACGCCAACATCCAAAAGCGTCGGATTAGTACGAGCCGCCAACTCTGGCGTCAATATCCCAAATGGAGTCGCAAATCTAAAGTATAAAAAGCTACTCAGCACACTCACCGTAATCGCTATCAAGAAATTCTGCAAAGACATCCAAAGTGTTTCCCGATCATTAATACCGACAGAAAGCCCCAAACCTAATATAGGCGACATCAAAGGCGAAATCAGCATGGCCCCAATAATCACGGCTGGCGCATTCATATCCAAACCAATCGAAGCAATCATAGCAGAAGCCAATAAAATCCAGACATTATAGCCCTTAATCTCAATATACTTCTTGATCGATTCTATCGTCGCCACCTTATCCACATCCTCTCGAATATCAATCAGGCTGATTAAAAAATCGCTCAAGCGATCCCAAAAACTAGCTTTATCTTCCTTTTTCGTTGACATTGCTTAATTTACAGTTCTACAAATCCATACAAATGTAATGATTTTTCGCTTTCAATTCCCCTTTCACATGCCTCTCCCACATTTTTTATTAAAACCTAAATTACTCCTAATTCGTTATTATTAATTATATTGGGCTTACCATGCGCTCCTAATACGGATACTTTGCAAAAACCAATTTATCATTCATCATTATGCATTA
>JAHDDN010000253.1 GCA_020629335.1 Chitinophagales bacterium
TACCTAAACATAAATAATCATCACTTTTGATGGCTTAATTTGAAGCTGTACTGCGAGATCCTTACAGGACAGGCTTTTTTAGTAATAGCGCTGCTATTCCGTCAAACAGGTACTTACGTAGGTAATACTAATAAATTTAAATCTAATCAAATGAAATCAAAAATTTTACTCATGCTAATTGGGGGCTTAATATTGTTGACCACCCAATTAAGCGCTCAGCAATTATCACCACTTTATAGAATGTATAATCCTAATGGTGCAGAGCGATTTTACACTACCTCTACAGTTGAAAAAGATAACACAGTTGCTTCTGGATTTAATGATGAAGGAATTGCTTGTTACGCATTTTCAGAGCAAGTAGAGGGAACTGTTCCTATGTACAGACTATATTTTTCAGAGACCAATCATAACCTCTACACAAGCTCAGAAGATGAGCGAGCAAAGGCTAAAAATGAATGGAACTTTGAAGATAAAGGCATTGCTTTTTATGTTTATCCCGAACAGAAAGAAGGATTAAAACCGCTTTACCGCTTATATGATCATGGTCACCATTTATATACCACTTCTGAAGAAGAAAGAAATAATCTTCTTGCGCACAACTGGGTAGATCAAGGGATTTCTGCTTTTGTGGCAACTGATCCCAATTGGTCGCCAAGAAAACCCGATACCCCAACAATCACTTGTAATGGGGTTAATTACTTGTTTGAAGATGGGAATATTTATAAAATGGATAACAATCATGGGAAAGAAAGAATCGGATATAATGTCCAAAGCATGAAATGCTATGATGATAATTTACTTCTTGCATTTATGGGTGATGGAAATGTATTAAAATACGATGGGCGGCCAAATTTTTGGTCTTCACCTTGTGATACTCAAGCAGGTACTTATTATCAAGCCTCGAAGCAAACAATGGTTCAAGAAAATCGAGTCTATACTGCTAATGTACTCATCAGTTCCGATAATAATCAATACTTTGCCTTATTAACAAAGGATGGTAACTTAACAATGAACAAAGTTACCAAGGCTTTTGATTGTAATGGAACTTCTTACTTTGTTGATTATGAAGAAACATGGCGAGCACCATTAGAGCAATGGGGGCCTACGGGTGAAGGAGGCTATGTGGTATTACAAGAAGATGGCCATCTTTGTATGTACTCAAAAGAAGACAGTTATAGGTGGTGTGCTCCTTTTTCTAAAGGTTCTTTAAAAGTAGAAATTAATGAGTCAACAGGATGTTTGATCGCTTTTGGAGCAAGTAGTGCCTTATGGTCATCTTGTGAAAATTAAATAGAGAAATAGGTTGTTTAAATCTTTAAATCGAATGTAGGGGGCGACTTTTATAGTCGCCCTTGAATTATAAAAGAGAGGTGTTTTATAGAACTGCTATGTACTTTGTAAATACGAACGCATGGACACGCCATAATAAAAAAAAATGCCCCACCTTAAAAAAGGAGGGGCATTAGCACTTTTATTCACCTACTTAAAAACGAGAAAGCCTTTCTTATGTCGGCAAACTCAAATCAGGAAGTGGACCGAAATCTGGTAATTTATTAGGCTGCTTTTTCATTTGCTCCTTGACGTGAGCAATGGCTTTATCCATTTGAGGATCTATACCATTGGTATGATCTTGCGGCGCATAATGTACCTCAATAGTCGGGTCCGTCCCATAGTTCTCTACACCGAAACCAACATCCGTAAACCAGAAAGAGAACTCAGGCTGTGTCGTAATACCCCCATCAATCAGGCTGTGCCTTGGCCAGATTCCAATAACACCACCCCACGTACGAGTACCAATTAAATCACCTAAATTCATCAACTTGAAGCAATGGCTAAAGATATCACCATCTGAGCCCGCATACTCATTGGTAACTGCAACGATTGGCCCACCAACAGCGTGAGAAGGATAAGTAAATAATTCTTTACCCCATCTAACCATATCATAGCCAATTCGCTTACGTGCTAATTTCTCTAATAGTAGTTGAGAGACATGCCCTCCACCATTATATCGAACATCGACAATAAGTGCGTCTTTTTGAGACTCATTTGCATAATAACGGTGGAACTCTGAATAACCCCAAGGCCCCATATTAGGTACATGGACATAACCCACTTTACCATTCGTCTTTTTATGTACATAAGCACGATTAGCTTCCACCCATTCTCTATAACGAGCTTGCGTTTCAGACGCCAGGGTTTTGACTGTTACATAACGAATCTTTTTGGTCTTAGCATCTTTGATAGAAATGCTCACTTCCTCAGCGGCTAAATTGATCAGCAGTTTATGAGGAGAGGTATGTTCATCTAAATCTCGCCCATTGATAGCAGTGATGAAATCGCCTATTTTTGCATTAACCCCCATTTCATTTAAAGGAGATTTTTGATCATTGAGCCATTCATCCCCTTCTACTATATGAGTGATTTTATAAGCCTTAGCTCTTTTGTCCCAAACAAAATCTGCTCCTAAGAAACCTTGATGATAGCCCGGTCCTTTTTTATAATCGCCGCCCATTTCATAAGCGTGTGAAGTACCTAACTCACCTTGCATTTCCCAAGCCAAATCAGATAGTTCTCCACGGCTGGATAATCTACTCACTAAAGGAGCATAGCGTTTATAAACACGATTCCAATCTACACCAGACATGGTTTCTGTCCAGAAGTGTTGATTTTGTAATCGCCAAATCTCATCAAATATTTGTTGCCACTCTTTAGTAGGATCTACCGACACCTTGATACGATCTAAATCAATCCACCCACTAAGTCTTGAGGTACCATCTTCCTCCAATGATTTGATGTTTTTGATAGAGCAAACTCTCAAGTCACGAGAAGAACGATAGATTAAAGTCTCACTCTTACTTGACAGTTTAAAGTCTGTCATTCCACTAACAATCGTTTTTAATTGTTGCTTTTCAAAGTCATACATTTGGAGTCTACCGACAGCCAAGTTCGGGTTTCGAAGATTTGCTTCTAAAGAACCCATTACTGGAACATTAGAGAATAATACTTTTTCTTTAGCCGCTTTAATCGTAACATAATTACCCTCTGCGACAGGAAATTGTGCGATTCTTCTTTTGATTCCCTTGAAATCAATTTTTACTTTATTAACCTTTGTATTTTTCTTATTAGGTTTGAAATCATCATCTTCTTCTAAAGACTTTGGTATTGCGACAAATGGATTTGGATTGTCATTTTGAAGCGAAATCACATAAGGACGAACGCCTTTAGGGAAATTCAAATCAAAATAATGACTATCATAAACAGGATTGAATACCCGATTAGATAAGAAGTATAAATATTTACCTTCTGGATCAAAAGTCGGACTATAATCAATGAAGTCTCCTTCTGTGATTGATTCTGTTTTGCCTGTAACAGTGCTATGAATTTTTATAGTGGCTGCTTGACTGGCTGTTGGGCTACTATAAGCTAACCATTGACCGTCTTTAGACCAATCAAAATCATTGACACGACCATAGCCGCATTCCTCCACAATAATTGACTTTTTCTTTTTCAAGTCAATCAACACCATTTCGTAGCGTTGATTACTTAAAGCTACATATTTATCATCAGGAGAAACCTTTAATTCGACGGCTCTACCAAATTTTATTTTTTTAAGGGCTGTCGTTTTGCCTTTTTCATCTATAATGCAAAGGTGTTCATCGCCACCTTCATCACTTATATAGACGCCTCCGTCTTCTGTGTTTAAGAAGGAAAATAATCTTTGTCTGATTCCATCGTGCGCATTCACTGGTAAAACAGAACCTTCCCAATTGCCCATCACAAAACCTTTACCTCTGGCAGTGATTGCTAAAGAATGCCCATCAGGATGCAGATCATAGTGCTCCATGAATTGCTCTGTTTGAACAAATTTGCTCTGTCTTTGAGTAAAGGAACTCTTATAATCTATTTTAACCTTTTGATGTTCCTTACTTTTGGTATCATAAGTGAAAATATCCCCACCAGCGTGATAAACGATCTGCTTACCATCAGTATTAGCATTACGAGCGAAATATTCTTTATGATCGGTATGTTTTTGAATATCTTGGCCGCTCGGTCTGATTGAGTATAAATTACTGATGCCTTCATGATCTGACAAGAAATAAATTCGGCTACCAATCCACATAGGTGATTCAAAATTGCCTGTTGGGTTTTTCAGCAATTTAAATTGATCGTCTCCTTTAGCATCAATCCAAAGCTTTCCAGCTGTTCCACCTCTATACCTTTTCCATCTTGCGATTCTATTGAAAGTATTTCTTCCCAATACTTTTTTGCCATTTGGACCAAAGGACAAATGATGACCATAGCCAATATTCAAGGCAACAGGCAATCCTCCTTCAATAGGGATTTTGTAAAAATGTCGAGACTTTAAAAAAGGCTGCTTATAAGAACTACTTACGATGACTTCTTTTGAGTCTTTAGTCCAGCCACATATAGAAGGACTAAATTGATCCGTATAGGTCAGACGAGTACTTGGTCCCCCTTCCCTTGGCATGATGTAAATTTCTGGATCTCCCTCTTCCCAACCTACATATGCAATCCATTTTCCATTTGGAGAAATGACTGGGTTGAGAGCTTGATTCAAATTAGAAGTTAAACGTTTCGCTTGGCCGCCTTTAGAAGGTACAGACCACAAATCATCCTCACTAACAAATACAATAGTATCTTTCCATATAGTGGGGTATCTATAATATCCTGCTTGATTCATATAATTAATTATGATATTCAATGAAAACAACACCTATCACGAATAGGCATAATTCACAAATATAACAATTTAAAGGGCTTAGTACCTCTAAATGCATTTGAAATGTCTAAAATTGGTCAATAATTGCCACTTTTTGGATGAAATATATACCAAATTAGCGTTTCAGATGCTTAGCCAAAAAACCTAAGACAAGTTTATTGAGTTCGATATTGCTTTCTTCTTTTTGAAAGCCATGCCCTTCATCATACTTCACAAAGTAAGGCACATCTAAACCCCTTGCTCTTAATCCGCTCACTATTTGGTCGCTCTCCTGAATTTTGACCCTTGGATCATTTGCACCATGTACAACAAATAAAGGTTTATTCAACTGATCTAAATGAAAATAAGGCGACACTTCCTTCATGATTTTTGCTTCAGCCTCATCATTAGGATCATACCAAGTGGTATGAAAGTAAGCAATAAACTCTTTCCATGAAATAGGAAAAGATTCAAACAAAGAAAATAGATTAGAAGGCCCGCAATAATCAATACCACATTGATATAGTTCAGGTGTTTTTATCAAGCTTTGTAAAGTTGTCAAGCCTCCATAACTACCCCCATACATAGCAATTCTATCTCCATCTATCCAATCCTTCTTTTTCATAAACAAAACACCATCCTCCACATCAGTCAACATTTTTCGACCCACCTGATTATAGCCAGCGGTTTGGAATTTTTTTCCATAACCATAAGAACCTCGAAAGTTAATTAACAATACACAATACCCTCTACTGGCTATTAATTGAGCAAAATCTAAAAACCCCCATTCATCTCTTAAATCATAAGGGCCACCATGAGGAATGACTACCATAGGAACCTTATTAGTCGCAGAGGCTTTTAGCGGCTGATAGTAGTAGCCTTCCAGCGTAATTCCATCTCGATTTTTGAATTCAAAACTACTTTGATTAACCAAAGAGTTGATGTCCAATTGCGGTCTTAAATCAGTCAATAATTTAAATGCATCCTCATTTGTGTTGTACAAATAATATCTACCATCTATTTTATCACTTTCCGTAAACAATAGAAACTTAGTTTTATCATCAGAAACCCCCTCTAAACTATAGATTTGTTCCTTGAAATAATGCTCAAATTTTTGATGTAGTTTTTTATAAGTCTCGCTGATGGGTATAATTTGTTTTTTTATACCTTCAAAGAAATAGAAGTCAATTTCAGACTCGCTAATAGAGGAAACAATATGATCTATATCATACTTAGGATGAGAGAATAAAGTTTGAAGCGCTTTTTTCTCCTTTAAATCATAAAGCACTATATTTCTCTTATCGGATTCTAAATTAGAGGTCGCATAAACTAAGTTCGGATTTGATTCATCATCCACAAAATCTAAAATGACAAACCATTCTTCAAAGCTTAAATCTAATACCCTTTCAAAGATATCGGAGTCGTTTTTATAATAGAGAATATAATCGTTTTGTTCATCTTGCGTATAATAGGCACGTAATTCACCACTCTTAGAAAAATGGTAGTCCGTGATAAATTCATTCTCTAAATTATTTTCAAAAAGCTTCTCTGAAGCTCCAGTATTAATGTTGATTTTATAAGGCTCAAATAAGTCTTTTTGATCCTTATTCATAGCCACGATTATATGATCATTATCACTAGGCAATTCTTGCAGTATTTTTACTTGTGTACTATCATAAGGAGTCAAATCTTTTTTTGCCCCACCATTTTTATCAATGGTATAAAGATGATATAATTCATTACCATCCTTATCAGCCACAAACAATATTCGAGTGTCTGTAGCCCAAAAATATTGGCTAATAGAAGAGGCATTTATATCAGTAAAAGGAGTTAACTGCCCAGTCTCCGTATCTTGTATCATGAATTGCGAATTTCTTAATGAATCCCTTTGGAAAAAGGAAAGGAAATTCCCATTACTCGACATTTTAAAATTAGATTGGAGCGGATCACTAAGGAAGTCTTCAACAGTATTAGCATATTCGCCATCTTCATAAGCAGCGAGTTTTTCAAGGGCCTCCTTACTGGAAACAAGTGATGGATCGCCAGCTAAATCATCTTGGCCATAGTTGATACTTGGCAGCGCTAAAAAGCTTAAGATTATTAAAATAATCGTAGTGGTAACTTTCATGCTTGATTTTATCTAAATTGCTTAAACTTATTGCTATTGATAACGAACAAAACAGATGTTACGTTTAGTGAAAAAAGCATTTTCATTAATAAAAAATATTTCTAATAATATTGTACCTTAGAGGGCTGTAAAGGATTTATTATTTGGGCGGCTATATCCCGCTATACACTCTTATGAGGCTATGTCAGTACTACTTCACTAAGGCATACTTGTCTTCCCTTCGGGCAAGCCTGCGTCTGCCTAAGTTCCGTAAGTACTGCCATGTACGCCTCATACCGTTTCTATCGGGGCCGCGGATGAATAATTAATGTGTAATAATTAATGATGAATATAGTGTTTGAAAAAAATTAAAAATGAATAACGGAACCGTAAAATCAGTCAGCAAAAGCCCCACTCATACTTTCAATAAGTACAATTGCGAGTGTATAAACTTACTCAAAGGATTAGGCGTAGAAGGAGATGCCCATCAGGGAAAAACGGTCAAGCATCGCTCAAGAGTCGCCGCTGATCCAACTCAACCCAATCTAAGACAAGTACATCTCATACATGCTGAATTATTTGCTGAGCTTGCAGAAAAAGGCTTTGCAGTTAAAGATGGAGAACTGGGAGAAAATATTACTACTGTAGGAGTCGATTTATTAGGACTCCCCAGAGATACTATTTTAAAAATAGGAGCGGAAGCACAAATACAAATAACAGGCTTAAGAAATCCCTGTATTCAAATCGACTCTATACAAGAAGGATTAATGAATGCCGTTTTAGATAAAGATGAAGAAGGAAATCTGATCAGAAAAGCAGGTATAATGGGGATCGTTTTAGAAGGAGGAAAAATAAAACCTGGAGATAAAATTACCGTCCAATTACCCCCTAAACCATTTATTAAATTAGAAAGGGTATAAAAATCCCCGTAGGGACCTTGCACCGCAACGTCCGCCTCC
>JAHDDN010000254.1:0-2663 GCA_020629335.1 Chitinophagales bacterium
ATATGTTCAGGAAAGCAATTATGTGTTAATATAGGATCATTTTTAGCATTGAGTAAGAGAGTTGGTATAGTAACAAATGGGATATAGTACAAGCAACTGGATTCTATATAGTAATATTCTAAAGAGTGAAAACCATTGATAACCACAGTAAACTTTTCGTCTAATTCTCGAACATTTTTGAGATTCATGATCTTCTCAAAATCAAAAGCCTCTGGCATTTGTTCTGCTTTCTTCTTTATTTTAGTACGTATAGTACGTAGAAAATGCTCCTCATAAAAGCCCATATATTGTCCAAATTTATTAGCAGCAGCTAGCAAATCGCAAGGGGTAGATATCGCTACGGCTTTTTGAATTTTAGGGTGAAGATTTTCGCCCTTTTCGCCTAGATATTTGAGTGTTAAATTACCTCCCATACTCATTCCATAAAGATAGATACAATCATACTGCTGGAGATCAATCACATGATTAATCACTACTTCTAAATCTTGTGTAAAACCAGGATGGTAGGCTTGCAATTGTTTGTTTAATTCTTCACTACAGCCTCTAAAGTTCCAAGCCAGAGAATCAATATCATTGGCATTCGCTAATTGCGTCATAGCCTTGACATAAGCTTTATTGGTATTGCCTTCAAAACCATGAGATATGATAATTAAAGTTTTGGACCCAATTTTGCTCCAATCCAAGTCGAGAAAATCATCATCAGGAGTATTTATTCTTTCCCGTTCATATGTTACACCATCAATGGAGCGCATAAAATTGGGGAAGATCGTTTGCAGGTGGCCCCCTACTTGCCAACTAGGAGATTCAAAGGGGGTATGTGGTAAAATGGCCATATAGCATATTTGTGTGTTTGTATTGCAAATATAAATAATACACTGTTACTACAACTTTAATTAATGAGTAGAAGTAATGTTGTGAAGACATTTATTAAGCAGTAATTTACTAATAAACGACAAAAATAGGGATAGATATTACATATCTTGTCCATGAGTCGAATAAATATTTGATGACAAATTTCGGAAAATCGTCCTTGTAACGTACTTTTGCAACGGACAAAGCTGGAAACCCAACAAAATGATCTTATGAAAAATTTAATATTGCTGTTTACAGCAGTACTGACTATGCTGTGTTTGTTCCCTTCAAATGTTTTTTCAGGTACTAATTCTACTTCACAAGAGAGCATCTCTCAAAATTACAAAGAGATTTTTTTAAAAGTACCATTCGAGTATAATTACGATATTTATCGCTCTACGGTCTACGCTATTCGTCGAGATCGTGTGAAAACGGAAAAAATATTAGGCCGAGCTGAATATTACTTTCCTTTGATAGAACGTATATTCGAAAAGTACGGTATACCCAAAGAAATCAAAAATTTAGCCATAGTAGAATCTGGACTGAATTCTCATGCGCTTTCTCCTGCTGGAGCCAAAGGATTTTGGCAGTTTATGAAAGGCACTGCTCCTATGTATGGGCTAAAAGTGAATAGCCAAGTAGATGAAAGAACAGACATTTATAAATCGACCGTAGCCGCCGCTCAATATCTATCAGAAATGTATGCTGAGTTTGGTGATTGGCTATTAGCAATGGCCTCCTATAATTGCGGACCAGGAAATGTTCGTAAAGCCATCAAAAGAGCGGGAGGAGCCAAAGACTATTGGAAAGTTCGCAAATACTTACCCAAAGAAACACAAAAGTACATTCCTCGATTTTTTGCCGCCGTTTATATGAATCACTTCTTTCCCGATTACGGCCTCAATCCTATAGAACCAGATTTGCATATCTCCGTTTCGCGAGTTATTACTGTCAATGCAGGCTCTGATCTGGAATGGTTTGCCTATGACTTCAATTATGATTTAGGCGAGTTGTATTTACTCAATCCACACCTAATCAAAGAGGATTTACTAAAGCAAGCAGAAAGGGTTACTTTACCTCACCCAAGAGAAGTACAACCCAACCGTATTCCAGGGCGAGCAAGGCCCAATCCAGAAATGGTCAATGCGATGGTATTGGAAGCCCAAAAGAATAAAAATGAAGCAAAAGCAAAGGAAAGACGAGCACCAGCAAGCTGCTTGAAACTAATTCCTGCAACAGCTATAAGGGAAGAAAAACTAATAGATTGCGATCACGTATGTCATCAATATCGCTTCTTTAGCTTCTAATTTAGGCATACAAAATAAAGAAAACTGGGGCCAATCTATATCATGGATTGGCTCTTTTTTTGGGCGTGTCCCTTCCTTATTTTTTATCGGACTGTAGGGGCGCAACTAATACACTAATCAACTACTTAACAAATCCTCCTACTTAAACCTTATCGCCTTAATCGGTGTAATCCGGCTCACCAAATAAGACGGAATGACTAACATCGTTAAGCAGAGTACAAAAGTACCAATATTAAGCGCTATAATAGTTGGGAAATTCAATTCCACAGGCGCCACAGACAAATAATAAGACTCCGCTGGCAACTTCACTAATTCGTAGGTTTCTTGTATCCAGCAGATGCCTATTCCCAATACATTACCAACAATTAATCCCAAGAAAATGATAATACCTGCATTATAAAGAAATATCTTTCTAATCGACCAATTATTAGCCCCCATCGCCTTTAAGATACCAACCATATTAGTTCGTTCCAAAATTAGTATCAATAGAGCTGTAATCATATT
>JAHDDN010000254.1:2763-7609 GCA_020629335.1 Chitinophagales bacterium
TTCTCTTTAAGCGAATCATAAACATTATTGTCTATAGAAATGGGCTTGATATTTTCCAAGGAGCGATTAGCATCAAAACTCGTAATTTGGACATGCCCCCAAAAGCCGTGAATCTTTCGCTGAATCTCATTATTGAAACCATACAAAATAGCAGTGGCTACTATCATTACTGCCAAAGACAAGGCCACAGCCGCAGTAGCAATCATAACAATAAAGCTGGAGAAGTTATTCTTCTTATCCAGTGCTATTCGTTTGGTAATAAAGTATTCGAGATTCATAAAAGGGTCGAGATAATTTGCTTATTTTGCGCTAAAGATACACATTATTTAATACGAACTAGACAAACATTTAGTATCTATGAAACAGTTAACATTAGCCTTAGGCATCCTTTTATTACTATTAATTAGTACAAATCTATTGGCTCAGCAAAGCATCCAAGTAGGAGCAGAGCGCTTAGAGCAATATCTACCCCTACTCAATGAACAAAAAGTAGCCTTAGTAGTCAATCAAACCTCAGAAGTCAACAATCAACATTTAGTAGATTTACTCTTAGCCAATGGCGTAGAAATAGTACGCATTTTTGCTCCAGAGCATGGTTTTAGAGGAAAAGCTGATGCAGGAGCACAAGTCAAAGATGGTAAAGATGCCAAAACAGGCTTGCCTATCATATCTCTTTATGGCAAGAATAAAAAACCTCAAGCGAAGTACTTAATAGATGTAGATAAAGTCATCTTTGACATTCAAGACGTAGGAGCTCGCTTTTATACCTATATTTCTACTATGCATTATGTCATGGAAGCCTGTGCAGAAAATAATAAGCCATTAATCATACTAGATCGCCCCAATCCCAATGGACATTATGTCGATGGGCCGATTTTAGACCCAGCTTATCAATCCTTTGTGGGAATGCATGAAATTCCAGTTGTACATGGCCTAACAGTAGGAGAGCTGGCCCAAATGATTAATGGAGAAAAATGGCTCAAAGATCAAGCAGAATGTGATTTGACGATTATCAAATGTCTTGCTTATGATCATAATACCTACTATAGCTTACCGATCAAGCCTTCGCCTAACTTGCCCAATATGCGTTCGATTTATCTTTACCCTTCCCTTTGCTTTTTTGAAGGAACCCCCATTAGTGTGGGAAGAGGAACACAACAGCAATTTCAGCTAATCGGTAGCCCTGAATTAGCCCGTGGAGGCTATCAGTTTACTCCTGTAAGTAGTGAAGGAGCCAAATACCCTAAGCACGAAAATAAAATTTGTAATGGTAAAGATCTGAGCAAAGAATCTATTTCTAAATTAGCCAGCGAATCTTGCTTGAATTTATCGCACCTATTAGAAATCTATCAATTATACCCCAATAAGGCGAAATTCTTCAATGAAAATCTATTTTTTGATAAACTAGCAGGCACGGATCGACTAAGAAAACAAATCATAGCAGGCCAATCAGAAGAAGAGATTCGAAAGTCATGGGCAGCAGATTTAGCAGCTTATAAATCAATGAGAAAGGAATATTTGTTATATCCCGACTTTGAATAATAAAATAAACTGGCATTTTAATTAAACTAAATTGCTGCTTTTGTTGTAATTTGGGGGTAGATATAGAACTCATTTAAAGAATAGCCATTTTCTAAGCCAGCAGAAAAATTTTAAACGAGTTCATAAACTTTTATTTATTAAAATAACATAACAAAAATGAAAAACTTATTCATGATATTGGCCTTTTGTGCCTTTAGTTTAGGTGGTTTTGCACAAGATTTAGCGCTAACAGATGGTTATCAAGTTGGATCAGTAGTGGAAGACTTCAAATTAAAAAATGTTGATGAGACGATGTTCTCTTTAGCTTCCTTAGAAGATGCTAAAGGGGCTATTGTGATTTTTAGCTGTAATACTTGCCCTTATATCGTGGCAACAGAAGAGCGTATGATTGATTTACATAAGCGTTTTGCGCCTGTAGGTTATCCAGTAGTAGCCATCAACTCAAATAGTGTGGAGGTAAAGCCAGAAGATACATTTGAGGAAATGCAAGCGCATTATAAAGAAATGGGTTTCCCATTCTATTATGTGAAAGACGAAACACAAGAAGTAGCTAAAAATTTCGGTGCAACACGTACACCACATGTTTATCTATTAGAAAAACAAGAGGCAGGAATGGTTGTAAGATATATCGGAGCAATAGATGATTCAACAAGAGATGCGGACGCAGTAGAAGAGCGTTTCTTAGAAAAAGCTATCCGTGCAGTCACAACAGGACAAGAACCTGATCCTAACTTCACTAAAGCTATTGGTTGCACAATTAAGTGGGGAGAATAATAACTACTTATAATAGCTACAAAAATTAAGGCTGTCACATCATATGTGACAGCCTTTTTTGCTTTACAGTGGAATGAATAAAAACTTAATGGCAGAATAGCTTTTATTATAAAATAGGCTTCTTAAGCATCATCGTTGAGTTACCGATTTTGTAACCCTTATGATAAAGCTCTACATCAAAGTTACCAGGTGTGAATGGGAAATTTTGTTCCCAATACATACAGTAACGCTCTTGATCCCCATTATATTCAATTAATCCGCTCGTGGTGTATTGTTTTTTCTCACCAGTACCAGCATCTGTGAATGTACCAGACCCAAGCGCATCAGCAGCTAAAATAGTACCTTCAGGATTGATAATACGCATCAAAACCTCTTGATCGCCTTTAGGCGTAACTAAGTTTTGAAGAATATCAAAACAGACCTTTACTTTCTCTACCTTCTTGTAGTTAACTACTTCAACTTCTTTTCCGTTCTTTTTAGTCTTAACACCTAATGCTGTAATAGCAGCCGCATTAAGCACTTCAGCCTTGCTAACCTTCACTTCCAAGCCTTCCTTTGTTGTCTGAAGAGCAGCGACCTCTGTTTCTAACATTCCTTTTTGGATAATAACCTCTTCTTTTTCCGTTTGAAGCGCAAAATTCTCAGTCTGTTTTTGCTGGATCGTATCTCTAAGCATCATATTTTCTTGAGCTAATGCTTCGATTTGTGCACGATAACTAGCGGTATTATCCCTTAAGCTTTGAATCAATTTACGGGCTTGAGAAAGTTCGTATTTTGAATTCTTACCCTTAGAAAGCAAACGGTTAATTTCTGATTTTTGAGACTCTAACTCAGATTCCACTTCCGCCAATTGGCCTTCTAAATCAGAATTGTTTACCTTAATTTGCTCAATTTCAGTCACAGCATCATTGTACTGAATTTGTAATTCCACTTTCTCATCCTCAACAGCCTCCAAATTGGCTTGCATAGCTTTGTTCTCCTTTTGTGTCGCACGACTATTGAAGAGTAAATACCCATTAATCATTAATAGGGTTAAAATAGTTAATAGATAGAGCCATTTCTTAGAGCTTTTTTGCTCCTTCTCTTCTCTTTCTACTTGGTCATTTTGGTCAAGATTTTCGCTCATAATTATTAGCTTTAATTGGTTTTGCAGCTTAGAAATGTTCAATTAATAAATCATCCATTTTATACACAGAAAAAATAATTCATCACGGGGCGTTTAAATTATTCGATTAGGAACATGCATAATTACAACGCAAGGCTTTTACAAGACAGTGATTATCGGTTTTTACTAGTAGAAAATCTTAATCTATTATTTCAGCATTCCTTCATTAGTATAATAATAAGATACTCTAATATAGCAATTATTTCTATCTTAAAGACACAAATATCGTAAAAATTCATTTAAATATTGGCCAAAATTATTGATTAAATAATGATGTTTTATGAATACAACTAACGCTCAACGAACAATTTAGAGTCTTAAATGTCTTAAATTACTTTAATGTTTGATCTTAAGTAATTGATAATCAATGAGATGAAAGAGTGATAATTGCTGCATTAAAGTTGACTAATTAGATTGTCTAATCTAATAGAATAAAGCTAATAATGCCAATAATGAAAAAAATGATAAAATTTATCTAATTAAATTTATGTAATTTCGGGAGTTTGGGACTCATTATAATAGGAAGAGCAATTCTGTCTACTTATTTAACTTAATGAACGAAAAAAATTAAAATGCTGAAAAATCAAGACATCTTCAAAATACTATTTATTGACATAGAAACAGTAGCAGCTAAATCCAGCTTTGACGAGCTGCCTTTGGAGCTACAGGAATTTTGGATCAAAAAGGCCAAGTATATTCCTCCCAGAGAAAAAGAAACGAGTCCAGAAGATCTCTATAGCGAAAAAGCAGGCATTTATGCCGAGTTTGGTAAAATTATCTGTATTTCTGTAGGCTTTTTAATTCCGGATAAAGAGAAAAAAACGATTGATTCTTTTAGAGTCAAGTCTTTTTATGGAGACGATGAGAAAGCTTTATTACAAGACTTTTTCCAAAGCCTTGATAAATACCTAAACAATAATACCTACAAAATATGCGGCCATAACATTAAGGAATTTGACATCCCATATATCTGTCGCCGAAGTATCATTAACGGACTAAACTTGCCCAGCTTAATCAATATTGCTGGTAAAAAGCCTTGGGAAATTCCTCATTTAGATACCATGGATTTATGGCGATTTGGTGATTATAAAAACTATACCTCACTCAGCTTACTCAACTATATTTTGGACATCCCTAGCTCTAAAGATGATATAGACGGTAGCGATGTTGGACATGTGTATTGGCAGGATAACAATTTACCCCGCATAGTTAAATATTGCGAAAAAGACGTCCTTGCAGTAGCCCAATTAATCCTAAAATTCATGAATATTGAAATCCTTCGTCCAGCGCAAATTATCAGTGTAAAAGACTAGTGGTTCAGTTTATAAGTTTCTGACTTTAAGTTGTAGGATTTTTGCGATTATA
>JAHDDN010000255.1 GCA_020629335.1 Chitinophagales bacterium
TCTCAACAGAAAATGCAAGTGTTGTCTGATCACTAAATGGATTCGGGAAGGATTCAATATGGAAAGCAGCATCTCCTGATATTTTCATACGTCCGCCATTACGATCTAATGGTACCCAATACCAACCTGTCGTTGTTTCGCCATCACAAGTAACCGTTACATAATATAGGCCTGAACCTAAATCAGTAGCAACTGCATCCGTAGAAGTATAACCGTTAGGGCCTGACCATTCATAACTCGGCCCAGCGGCATCACTACATCCAGCAATTGTCAATTCTATGCTACCATCATCACTATTTACTCCTGATTCACTACTGATTGTAACAGCATCAATATCTAATATATCTCCATTGGCTCCAGGAATAGACGGATTACCAGAACCAGAACCATCGTCATTACAACAATCAAAAGCAGTAGCATCTACTGTACATCCAATGGCATCAACGATAGAAACACACCATTCAGCATTATCTGCATAGTTAATCGTTACAGTAGCACTTGACGCACTTTGATTTTGAATAGCCCAAGTAACGTACCCTGTTTTATCCATATCTACTGAATAAGGGCCTAGCCCACCTGAAATCGTTATCTGATGTGTATTATACCAGAAAGGAGTAATATTTCCATTTAAACCCTCTAAACCATTACTTCCACATTCTACTACTAATGCTGGATAAACAGAAATAGTCGCACCTAAGTTAGATAATGAAGCACAATTGGCACTATCTCCACCACCTGGACCTGATACTGGCTGAGGATCAGTGAATACACCTGCTTGTATATCAGCGATATTTTGACCTACCAAATCAGCCCCTGCTTCTCCTATTAGTAAATTATAATTGTAGGCATAAACTTCATAGAAGCCTATTGCTGGTGAATAATCTACTGGACCTGTTCCAGGAGTCCAACTAATCACTATTCCTGTGCTAGAATCTACTAACAAAAATCCGCTTGCATATACACTAGGTTCTAAACTAACTGTAGATGGACTTTGATTAACAATATTAAGTCCTCCACCAAAAGTACTACTGATGGATTCACCTTCACATAATGCATAGCTAAAAGCAGGACCTGATATTTCTCCTGAACTTGTGACACAGCACAAATAATCAATTGGCCCTAAGACAAACTCTTGGCAAGCACCATCTAAAGTCGCTGGCGCATTGGGATTTGTAATCGTAAAACTGACATCACCAAAGCTAGCGACTCCACCAAAAGCGATATTAGCATCCCAAATATAACCTGTAGCTGTTGCAGTCATTGCTCCTGATGTTTCATCGCCGCCCAGTGCGCCTTCTATATCATCATTAGCCGTCCAATCTACCTCAAAACTTGGATCGCTTAAAACCAACTCTACCCTACACTCTGCTGGTGCATCAGGATAAGAAGAAGTAGCACTGACCTCTGGCCATACTGTCACTGTAACTGGTATGGCAGCACTCTCACAACCATTAGAATCTTCACAAACAGCATAGAAAGTATAAGTACCTGACGTATTTACATTAAAAGCACCTTCTTCGGCATTTAGACCTGTTGGATCTAAAGGATTCGCAGTACCTTGCAAAATCCCTCCTGTAGGAGCATCATACCATGTAAGTGTAGTAGAAGATGGCGCAACAGTTACTGTCACAGAAAAACCATAAAAACAGACTCCATCACTTCCAACATCATCACCTGCTATTAAGGTAAAAGTACTATTAGCTAATTGTCCATTAAAATTGTCTAAATCGCCTAATCCAGGTTGGAATGTTCCACTCATTGGTAAGCTTCCAGGAGCTGGTGGTCCTGCGGCTGCTTGATCAAACACAATTGTTAATGGATCAGATACCCCTGTATTATTTATATTACCACTTCCATAAGTAGTAGCCCCTAAAGCCCCTACTGTATTTACGAGTACTTCACTTCCTCCTGGACCTGATATTTCTATATGAGCCTCGCAAGCATAAGAAGAACCTCCTCCTGGAGCAGCACAATTACTTCCACCTATGGGTTCCCATATTACTTCTATATCAACATCTGAAATTATAGCTCCTGCTGGAAAACCCGTAAAGGTAACAGAGCCGTAATTTGCAAACCCAGGATCATTATCATCATAGTATTCCGAACTTGTTACAGTAATAGTTTCTGTTATTAAAGCTGAAAGACCACAGCTAGCAGAAATACCTCCACTCACATCTCCTCCTTCACAAACATCTAAGCCTATTGGGTCTATAGGTGCAGTAGGTGGTTCTTGTACTACGATACTAATCATTCCTTCACCGCCACAAGCAGTTCCACCTGCTGTCTCTACCAATAGATTATACGTTCCTGGTGTAGCAGAACTAAAGGTCGGTGTAGCGGAAGTAGTAGAAGACAAACCTCCAATATCTCCTGTCCAAGTGACAGTTGTATAAGCACCAGCATTGACTCCATCATTGGTCACTGTTAGATTAATCACTTCATCAGGACAAGCAAAGACTTCTCCTAAAATAATATGCTCTGTAACCGGCAATACTTCTAAATTAATAACGACTTGATCATTTCCACATCCGTTATCTGCTAATAGTGTCATTACATAGGTACCTGCATCTCCAAATGTTGTCGCCCAAGCAAAGGTTCCTGTAGGAGCAGCCGTATTATTATTAGTTAAAGTAAGGTTAGATCCTGCCGGTACTCCTACTGCAAATAAGTTAATATTAGATCCATTAATATCTGCCGCAGCTATATTAAAATTAATATCTTCCCCTTCACATACCGAATAGCTCGTAGTGACAGGCTGGCTAAAAGTAGGATCAACTACTGGACAAGCACAATTCACAATTTCCATAGTAAAATCAAAACATGTCTTGCTACAGCCATCATCTCCACAAACAAAAGCATTAAATAACTGTCCTGCTGTAGCAGCTCCATCTTGAAAGACTAAGTCACAAGTTCCTGGCACAATTGATAAGCCTGTGGGTTGTGAAGAATCTGGATCAGGAAAAGGTTCCAAGGAACATATAACTGCATCTCCATCTGGATCTAAAAAAGGAATAGTAAATGTACTACCCCCAGCATCGTTTACTTCACAAAGAGGCAGACTAACATAAGGCGGCAAACTTGAAACTGGTGAGTCATTATCTGAGCAAGGCTGAACATCTATTGATAATATAATATCATCATCTGAATTTGGGCCAAGATTACTAACTTTACAACAAGTACTATATTGAGCTGTAAATGAAGTCTCTGTTGAGCAGTCATTCCCATCTCCCGCAGAGCAATCATAGGTATAACAACCTGTTGTTACAGCTTCAAAGTATTGATCCACTGTGTTGATAGAAGTAATAGAACCGTTCAAGCTTAAAGAGCTTCCATCTCCAGTAGTGATATTTGCAGAGTATGAATCACCTACGTTTTCAAAATCTAAGTCCTCATAGATAGTAAAAGTAAAGCAGACTTCTCCAGGATCAGTCCCTTGTGTGTAACTCAATTGCCCTCCATATATATGAGAGGCATCTAGCTCATGACTAAAACTTAGTCCCAATATAGCTACTAAGGCTATCAATAAGAATGCTTGATAGACTGGTTTTAATTTTTTAATAAGATTTGTTTTCTTTGATTTTAGATAGTTGTGTGTCATCATGAATGATTTTTCGTTAGGAAATATTAAGTTAACGTAGTATGTTTACATGTTTTAAAATAAAAAAGGGCGTAGCTATAGTGTTTTGCTATAGATACAGCAAGTCCCTTTACTTATATTCTAAGGGGGCATGAGGGGTCGATACTCATGCCCTTTTTTTGGCTTTCAATAGCCTAAATGAAATACTTTTTTAATTGTGTGGATTTTTTAAGTAATAATTAAGTAACTGCTGATATAAATGTTGTTTATAGGGGTCGATCCTATTAAACTTTTTACCTCATAGTCTGTATTTCATTTCTTTTACTCAATATATGAACTTATTTTTTAAAAAAAACTGTAAAAAACAGTGAATTATTTGACTCTTAAAAGCTTTTTTACAAAATACAGCTTGGCAAAAAACCGCCCAAAATCCTGACTATCAACAATTTAAATAACAAATCAGACAAAACAAAATGTCAATTTAAAAAACTAAAAAAGTCACTTTTTCGCTAAAAAAATGACCTTGAATTAGCTATTAACTAAATATGCGTGAGGGATGGAAGCGGTATGTGGCGTTCATGATGGGACTTATGGAGCTTAGGTACGCGCAGGCTGGCCCGATAGGGCAGACAAGCGGGCCTTAGCGAAATAGGAGCAGCATAGCCACATAATAGCGGACAGCCCGACCTTGCGTTATTTTTCATTCGTGGGCGCACACATAGGTAGCGCCCCTATAGACGAATGAAAAATAACGCAAGGACACGCCCAAAACCAAAAAGACATTTTATTTGTTTTGATGATAGATTTTTTTAAATCAATATATTTGCAGCATGATTAAACATTGGACTTGGCTATTATTAGCATTATTATGTACCGCTTGTTCTTATAGTGGAGAATGGACAGAGGTGAAGCGAGCTAATTTTAGCATGAGTATGCCTGACTTTGCTTATGAAATGGAAGGACTCAACCCTGACGCAAGTTTGCAATATGGGAGTAAATTTCGAAATTTCTATCTAGTGGTACTAGAAGAATCTCCTGATAATACCCCAATTAAGAGCTATTATAACAAAACGAAAACGGATCTTTTAGCACTTTTAAAAAACCCAATGGAACATGATAGTACTTTTCGTAAGATAGATGGAAAAGATGCTTATCACCTAAAGCTTTCGGGCATAGTTGGGCAAGGAGAAATTGAGGAACGTATTCATTATGATTTGGTTTTTCTACAAGGTGAAAAGAGTATTTACCAAATTTGTAATTGGAAATGGATGTCCTGGCGAGAAAAATATGAAGCAGATACGGAAAAAATGCTAAATTCGTTTAGAGAATTGTAAATTAAACCCAAGCCTTATTAAGCTATCTAAATATGATTAGTTTAGGTCTCATTAAAAAATCAATTTATTTATGAAAAAGATATTGACTTTATTATTAATCTTAGGCGGCTCACTCATGAGCTTTGCACAAGATTGTAAGTATGAAGTAGAAGAATTAGATAAATTCACCAAAGAAGAAACTAAGGTTACTAAGCATGAAGTACTATGGAATCATTTAGTAACGGGTGATAATCTATCGATTAAAGCGAAATCAGTCAATGGTGAAAAAAGCCTGCTTTTTAGAAATTCTGAAAGGGATGCTTTTAACATTAAAGTAGATAGTAAAGCAATCTTTCTATTCAGCGATGATGAAACGCTTACCTTAGATGCAGAAAAAGATGCGGAATCTATTTATCAAAAAGCGGATAAAAGATGGGTTTGTAACTTCTCTTATAAGCTATCTGAAGAACAAGCAGCTCTTTTGAGTAAGAAAACAGTCACTGATATTAGAATCTATACCGCTGAAGGCCATTTAGAAAAGGCTATCAAAGATGAAAGACAAGGAAATATCAAAAGTATCATGAGATGCATTAGCAAATAACAAACATCTGTTACAACAAGAAGGGGACGAGAATCTAACAAAGAATTCTCTTCCCCTTTTTTTGTCAATCTCTCCCCCCAAAGTATGCCAGACTCAATTTAACCTCGCCACTCAAACATTAGCTGTTATAACACGAAATATACTTAAACTGGTAAAAAATTCAATTATTTAGACAAATATGGTCAAATTTTGAGATTCATATTAAAAAAGGATACTGATTATTAAGATTTTATTGAACAAAAAATGGGTTATTCAAAAAAAATGTTTGGTTTTTTTTTGTAAAAAGCTGAAGGGGGGTGATTATTATTTATACAAAAAAATGGCATTAATAGAACACAATTAAGTTATAAATACACTTTTTTCCCTACTATTAGGATGATATTAGTACCTGATAATGAAGCTTTTTGACTATCTGAGCTTATTTTTAGATTGAAAAGAAGCTTTAAAATACATGACGCCAGTATTTAAATAACTCTTTGGATATCAAAATTTTATAGGTTTTTTAGTTTTGTTTTTTTCATCATTTTTTTTATAAAATTTAGACGTTTGCCTAAAGTTAGGCATCAAAATTGCACTATAGCAAGTAGTTCTTTTAGTGAAATTACTAATAAGGGGATATTTAATTAACACTAAACACATCTTATCATGAAAAAAACTAATGAAGTGACTCGCATCACTACAGAGGTTACACGGCCTCCTAGTGAGAATCAGACCGTTGAAATTAATTTTGAATTACACACTAATTTTTGGGAAGACTTTTTTGAAATGCTTGACATTGACAAAAAAACTAAAAAAATAGCACGAACATCAAAAAATCAATTTCAAACTTCTAATTCAAGAATGCACATACGCAAGAAAAGAACTTGTACTTTTATTAAGAAAGCCAAATCACACCGAGCTTAAGTTTTAGAAAACACACAATAACTTTTATTTTCCAATGAAATTTAACGACTATAGCCTGAACTTCTAAAAAGAATTATAGAATTACCCATTTAAAATTATTACCACGTTTTTATTTCGCACTATTATACCTACTTCCTGAATCGTACAAAACAAATTACCCCAAATTTACTCAAGTAAGTGAACATTTAGTTTACCTTTGCTTTTATGGATACCAAAGCACATGACACGGCTCTAATCAAGCAGAAAGCTGCTCAATTAGGCTTTGATTATATCGGTATATCTAAAGCTGAATTTCTGGATGAGGAAGCACATCGTCTCGAAAAATGGCTGAAGAATGGCATGAACGGAAAGATGAGCTATATGGAAAACTACTTCGACAAACGGCTCGACCCTACACTTCTGGTGCCTGGAGCGAAGTCTGTGATCTCTCTTTCGTATAACTATCATACAAAAGCTAAACAAACGGATAACAAAGCGCCTAAACTATCAAGCTACGCTTATGGTAAAGACTACCACTTTGTTATTAAGCATAAACTAAAAGAGCTCCTTCAATTTATTCATCAAGAAATTGGGGAAGTAGACGGACGGTGTTTTGTCGATTCAGCTCCCGTATTAGAACGGGTATGGGCCAAAAAAAGTGGCTTGGGCTGGATCGGCAAAAACTCGCTACTTTTATCCAAAAAAGCGGGCTCCTTTTTCTTTTTAGCCGAACTCATTATCGATCTTCCACTAATCTATGACCACCCAGTAAACGATCACTGCGGCACTTGCACTCGCTGCATTGATGCTTGCCCTACAGAGGCCATAGTAGCGCCCTATGTCGTTGATGGAAGCAAATGCATCTCTTACCTAACCATCGAATTAAAAGACGAAATTCCCAACGAATTTGCTGGCAAAATGGATAACTGGATGTTTGGTTGCGATGTCTGCCAAGACGTCTGCCCCTGGAATCGCTTCTCCAAAGAACATCAAGAACCACAGTTTGAGCCTCATCCTGATCTACTAAAAATGACTGAAAGAGAATGGCAAGAAATCACCCAAGAAATTTTCCAAGAAATCTTCCGAAAATCACCCGTCAAACGCACTAAATACGAAGGCCTAAAAAGAAATATCGCCTTCCTAAATAAAAAAAAGGGTGAATAGCTCCTAAAAGCATATTCACCCTAAGTGTCAATCCGTGTCTTATTT
>JAHDDN010000256.1 GCA_020629335.1 Chitinophagales bacterium
CCTTAATAACTTACTTATGGATGTTAAATATATGAAAATGAAGTATTCTATTATTTGTTTTGTTTTGATTTGTATGTGTTTAAGTGCTTGTCAGACAGGGACGGACTCGCCTAAAAGTGCTCAAAAGGCGGTAGAAACTTCTGTAGTAGAAAAGCCAAAAGAGGAGGTTAAAAAGAGGGAGTCGACTCCTCCACCGAAGGCTTCAAAAACGGCAGCCAATAGATGGAAAGCGGATGAGTATCGGAATAAAAACTGGAAGCCAAAGGAGGGGCAATATTTCTTTTCTGAGCAATGGATATGGGAGTTTGAAAACGAGTTTTTAAAGGAGAATGATCCAGCGCGCAAGGGCACTATTTCAGTGTATGTTGATCCGCCTTCAGGTATGATATTATTGACGAGGGGAGAATCTAAGTATACGGATGAAATGACTGATTGGTTGATGATACATCCAGATGGTTTGTATTTGACTGGTATGACTGATGAGCATGGTAAGAAGACGATGCGTTCAAAAAGAATGAGTGAGTTTCCAGATTATAAGATGATTGTTCAGCAACAGCAGGCTGCTTTTGATGCTTTTTTCAAGAAAGAAGCAGGATTGAAGGTGTTTGGTAAAGATGATTTGAATAATCCTACGATAGAGGGGGAGGAGTATAGTATGAAAAAAAATGAGGAGGAGTCGGTAGGTAAGTTGTATTTAGGCAAACTACCATTTTCTATGAGAGCTTTTTATTTGGTTCAGAAGACGAATGAGGAATTAGGTTTCCCAATTAATACACAATATGGTTATTTATTGCCAGATAAGGCTATTGTGCTTAGTGAAGAGTTTTATAAAGGTGACAGGGCTGCACGTTCTTATTTGAAGTCGATGTCTGGGGCTAGTCATTTTTTGGACATCAGTACTTATAAGTTGATAGAGGAGCCTGCTAAATAAGGTGCTATTGCTCTTTTTTTTCGATAAATTTTTTCAGTTCGTGTTTAAGGATGGCGACCTCTTGCGCTAGTTTTTTATTTTGTTGATGGAGTTTAGAGGCTACTAGGGAGAGGTGCAATAAGTAGAAAAGGATAATTAGAATGATGGTTGCGAAAACCATATTCATAGGTTCGTAGATGCCTAGTAAATTGGAGAAAAAATCAAGGCCTTGTCGCCAGAATGAGAAGACTAATAAACTGATTACAGCTGTAATCCAAATAATGGCATATTCTTCTCTTAGCCTGCCTTTGATGATTAGTCTGGCGACGGTATAAAGAAAGAAAAAGCTAATAATAATAGCAATGGCTTGAATTCTCATGATATAAACTTATTATCTATTTAGTACTTTAATGTTATTGCCTTTAATGAAGGTAAAGAAAATGGCAAGGCTTACCTTAATCATATAGTAGACTGAGGCAAAAGGACCGATAGACGATTCTCCTCCTTGTCTTTCTTCCATGAGTACGGCTAGTTCACCTACACGGAGACCGTTTTTGTAGAAAAGGATGATTGCTTCTGGTTCAGGATAATCATCGGGATAGTAGTTATTGACAACTTTAAGAGCGTCTTTATTAATCAGTCTAAGTCCGGAGGTATTATCCGTGATTGTCCAGCCAGTTAGTAATTTATTCAGCCATTTGAAGTAATTAATTCCCACTCTTCTAATAAAAGTTGATTGAAATCCTTTGTTTTCAATAAATCTGGAGCCAATACAAACATCAAGATTCTCTTTAATCATATGTTCGTAGAGTCGTTTGATTTCTTTGGGCGGGTGTTGTCCATCTCCATCCACTTGAACAGCATAGCTGAATTTATTTTCAAGGGCGTATTTATAACCACATTGCACGGCTCCTCCAATTCCTAAGTTGATAGGCAGGTTGAGTGCAACACAATCTAATCTGTTAATGATTTCTTTGGTTTTATCCTTAGAGCCATCATTGACAACAACTGCTTGAAGTGGGATGGGGCTTTCTTTTGAGGCTATATTAATACTTTGTACTACTGCTTCTATGGATTTCTCTTCGTTGTAAGCAGGCACAATTACAGCAATTTTATCCATAATTTAAGTTGATTACTTGTTTAAGTACTCTAAGTAATATTCATTTTTAATTACTTAAGTTCGTCATTAAATTGAACGTTAAACTAGTACTTAGTCACAAGATAAAAGAAAATGCGTTGATAAGCAACAAAGGAGAAATATAAGCAGGATAGCAAAAAGGAGGACTGTTAAGGATAAAATGAAATCAAAATTCAATGACAATAGGCGTAAAAGGATACAGAAAAAGCATGAAGTTACTTTGTGACTATTTTTTAAATAGGCGTATCTGACGAAATGAAATATTAAGCTCGTTATAAAATTGAACTAATACAGAGGTATTAAGAATGTGTCAAAAAATAACTTATTCCTTTGAAAAATGTCGATTTATATACCCTAAACATTATTATTTATTAAAAAACTTTGCTTACATTTGTTGCGTCAGATATTCATATCTTATGCCAATGGCATTTAATATGTTTGAACTGACTTAAAAGAAATAGCGAAAAGTCACTCTAATAGCTGACTTATTTATTTTAAAAATGTAAAATGACAGACATTTTTCTGATTTAAAATAAATAAACCTATTTGAGTTTGTAAGTTTACATTAAAGAAACCACCCAGAAATTTTGAAAGCGTAATATTGTAAATTCGGTTTGATACTAGTCTCCTAACAAGGGACTTTGTTATGTACTAGACTATTTTGTTTTAATTCCTATTTTAGATATTTCCATTTTTGAAGAGTACCCACGCAGCTTAGCTGCATCAATCTTAGGTTTCATGCATATAGCCTAAGGATTTAAGTTACCCACGTATGCTATTTATTATTTAATGCTAGTTGCTAACTGGCAAGAGGAATCTCTATGTTGTAGAATCTCTTTCGAGTTAGTAAATGGCCCATTAACTAACAATTTTTTTTGACATGAGTGGAAACAGTTTAAAGGGAAAAAGTATTGCATTGCTGTTAGTTGTTTTATTATCCATAGTTTATCAACCTGCTATGGCTTTTGAAACAATTATGGGAAAAACAGTAAGCTTTGAATCAGAATTGCTTCAAGAAAAATTCAGCGATTTTGATTTGTACAACATTGACTCAGAAAGATTGAGTCAAATTGCAACTGAAAATAGAGGTCAAAACCTTGAATTCGGTTTAATGTTAGGAGATGACTATTATTGGTACATTTCCTTAGAAGAAAATGAGCTTAGAAGCTTTGATTACATTCACAGAGATATTAATGTGGAGAACTCCACAGTTAGTGGTTTTGATGATAGGCCTTGTAAGACTTATAAAGGTTTAGAGGCTAATGGTTTAGCTCAATCTCTAAGAATGACGATTGCTCCTGAGCAGATTTATGGCTACTTTGCCTTTAATGAGGAGGCTATTTATATGGAGCCATTATCTTTATACGATGCAGAAGCACCAGCTGATGCTTACGTAGTTTATAAAGAAAATGATGTTATTGATCCTCAAGAAATAGATTGTGGAATTGATGTATCAGATCATATAGACTATGATAAGTTTGATGAAACTGCTCCAGGTAAGGGAGATGATTCTGAAGACAGAAACAGCTCTTGTAAGACAGTGGATTTAGCTATTGCAGCAGACTATTCTATGACTGCTAAATTCAGTGGTAATCTTGAGTTATTAGAAAATCACATCTTAAGTTTATTGAACTTCGTAGAACCTCTCTACTCTCAATTCTACGTTGATTTCCAAGTAACAAATTTTCAGACTTATTCAGGTATGGATCCTTTCTCTACTACCACAGAGCCTTACCCTCTTTTAATTGATTTTAGCAATTGGGGAGAAGGGCCTTATAGTTTTGATAATCCATATGATGTGGCTACTATGTGGACCAATAGAAATATTGATGGTGCCACAGTAGGTTATGCCTATGTCAGTGCTGTATGTACTCAATACAGATATAATGTATTGCAGCATTATTCAACTATTATGAATAAGTTGGTAGTACTATGGGCACATGAATTGGGACATAACTTTGGGGCCCAACATGATCCAGCAGGTAGTAATAGTATTATGGCTCCAAGTATTAATCCTGATGTAACGCAGTTTTCTAGTACTTCTTATTATGCTATTCATAGCCATATTGATTCAAGAACTTGTTTAGAAGATTGTAGTAGTACACCTACATTTAATTGTACTAATTACTTGGTAGCTTATGAAGACTATTTAATGTCTGGTAATACAGCTTCGGGTTCAAATAGTGCCTCTACTTATAACTGTACAGCTACTAGTTTGCCAGGTAATGAATTAATCTATTTGTATGAGCATTCGGGTGGGGAGTTAACTGCGACGCTTTCAGCTGTGGCTGGTAGCAATTTAGATATTATGGTTTTAAATGCATGTGGTGTTAATTCCTGTGTTGCTTATGGTGATAATACATTATCAGTGGATTTAGAACCAGGCATGTATTATATCATTGTTGATGGACAGGATACTTATACGGGGACTTTTAACCTAATGATCAATTCAGAGGGAGTAGTGGTACTCAACCAATTAAATTGTGCAAATGCTTATCAGATTTATAATGGATCTGCATTTTCTCATACTACCTATAATTATGGAAATAATGTATCTTCTTATAATTGCTCTTCTGTTGATGCTTCAGGAGATGAGTTTATTCACATTTACAATCATACGGGCGGAATCTTAAATGCTACTTTAAGTAATATCTCAGGAGATTTTGATGTCTACCTATTATCTGCTTGTGATGCTGGAGAATGTATCGCTTATGGAGAGTATATGATCAATGAAGAATTGGCAGCAGGTTCTTATTATATCATCGTAGATGGTAAGAATGGTACATCAGGTAATTATACGATTACTGTGACTTCTAATACACCTGCTAGTACAGAGGTATTAAATTGCGGCTATTATGAATTTTTAGATCCAGGTCAACCTAAACAAGGTTATATTTATAATTATAATAGTACCGCTTCCTCTTATAGCTGTCAGTCAACACTTAACTTTTCTAGTGAAGAGAAAGTTTACTTATACTACAATTATGGAGAGCCTTTCACGATCACTCTTTCAGGTTTGAGTACTAATAATACAGATGTGCTTTTATTATCATCTTGTTCCGTTACAGATTGTGTAGCATATGGTGATAATCAAATTTCATACAATGGTGCGCCTGGCTGGTATTATATTATTGTAGATGGACATTCTAATGCCTCTGGATATTTCACGATAGAAGTAAATATTGACGATACACCTCCTATAATAGAAGAGGAGGAGGAAGAAGAAGTAAATGGTACACTAAACTGCTTATCCAACACTCAATTGTATAATGGAATTACACAATCTAGTTCCAATTATTTAGCAGAGAATGTAGTATTTGATTATAGTTGTAGTGAAGACGCTGCTGGTGGGGGAGAAGTCATATTCCAATATCAACATACTGGAGGATTATTAACTGCCTCTTTAGGCGATGGCTTGTTAGGAATTTTAGGAGTATATATTTTATCATCTTGTGATCCGTCTTCTTGTATTGCCTATGGTGATCAAACAGCAAGTACCAATGCTTTAGCTGGCACCTACTATATTGTAGTGGATGGTCCTAGTCAATTAGATGGCTATTACTATAATTTCAATATTACAGCTAGCTCAGGTACTTCTGATTCTCCATTAGAATGTTGGGCATATGATGCCTACGAATGGGTGTCGGATGGCAATTCCTATGATCGTTCTACCTCTAGCAGTAATTACTCAAATGCCTCTAATTACTCTTGTTCTAATATAGCAGAGTATGGCCCAGAAAAAGTATTTATTTATAGCCATGAAGGAGGTGATTTGACTGCTTCCTTGACTAATGTAACAGGGGGCGATCTCAATGTTTACATCTTAACTTATTGCGATGCTTCTTCTTGTATTGATTATGGTGATGAGTCAGTGACTATTTCTGCCACACCAGGCTATTATTACATAGTAGTAGATGGAGATACAGCAGGAGATTTCACACTAAGCGTTAATTCGGGTACTCCGATTGATAATTCAGGGGTGATTGGAGAAACAGGTAAGGTCAATGTGAATCAGTTAAGTACTAATCAATGGCATAGTGTATTATTAGATAACAACTACTTTAATCCAGTAGTAATTATGCAATCATTGACCAATAATGATGCAGGTCAAGCAGTTGTAAAAGTAAAAAGCATTACTTCTAATGGCTTCCAATTCAAAATTGATGAGTGGGGTAATCAAGATGATGTACACAGCAATGAAGATTTATCTTACATAGTTGTAGAAGCAGGTTCTCATACCTTAGAGGATGGAACCAAAATTCAAGCAGGCTATAGCTCCGCTGCCAAACAGTTCGTTAATGTGAATTATCCAATGGCTTTCAGTGGAACACCAGTTGTGGTGAGTCAAATAGTCAGTACCAATAATGCATTTGCTGTCAATACTCGACAACAAAACATTACATCATCAGGCTTCCAATTGAAAGCACAAAGTGATGAAGCGACCTACATGTATAACTATGCCGTTAATCAAGAAAATATCGGATGGATAGCGATCGAGTCAGGTTCAGGAAATAGTAATGGACAGAAATTTGATGCAGCAGCAACGCCTAACTATATTACCGATTATTATGCAACGATTATGTTTAATGAAGGGGTACTTTTCGATGCGCCACCAGTAATGGTCAATGCAATGCAAACTTGCAATGGTAATGATCCTTCTAGTCTTCGTCATTATGGCTTAACCAATAATTACTATGTGGTGAAGATAGAAGAAGAACAAACTTATGATTTCGAAACTTCTCATATACACGAGTCAATTGGCTATATTGCCTTTGCTGAAGGACTGATGTATGGGGCGATGAATAGCTTCAAATCATCTCAAGAAGAAGTTACGCTTTTACCTTCTGATAATTTAGCTATTCTAAGCATCTATCCTAATCCGGCCAAAAGAGATTTTAAAATAATCGCTAATAGCCATGAAGGATGTCAGGAAGCCAGTCTTAGTATTTTTGATATCAACGGAGCAATGGTCTACACCAATACTATTGGAAAGCTAGAAGCTAATCTTGCCAGAACAATAGAGGTCAATAATCACTATTTGCACCCTGGCGTTTATATAATCAGCTTACATAGCGAAAAAGGTATTTTAAATTCTGAAACGCTCATAATTACAGAGCCATAAGAACAGGATTAAATCAACTATAACTACACTCTTTTTTGAATTATAATTAATCAATTAGTAATACTACAAAAGGGCTTTCCTTCTATCACTTTTAAGTGAAAATAAGGAGAGCCCTTTTTCTATTTGGGGCTTCCCCATTTATAATTTTTTCATCGGCCCGTAGGGGCGTACCTATGTGTGCGCCCTCCGATGAAAAAATTATAAATGGGTCGGGCTGTCCGCTCTTATGTGGCTATTCGGAGTCTACTCCGCTAAGCTGTACTTGTCTGCCCTTCGGGCCAGCCTACGTCCAGCTAAGCTCCGTAAGCCTCCTCATGGCCGCCACATACCACTCCCATCCCTAAGCCGATTTTAAGTAGGTTGTAAATTAAATTTTCCTATACTTTTTCCAGATTTAAAATATAGTA
>JAHDDN010000005.1 GCA_020629335.1 Chitinophagales bacterium
TCAAAATACAACACAATACAATGAATTACAGTGATTTATGTATGTTAATTTTGTTTAACAGCCCAGTCTCTGACATAACTGCCTCTTGAGTCATTTATCCTAAAAACATTTCAGTTTTAACTTTAATTGGCTTGCGTGAGGGATAGGAGTGGTATGGGGCGTATATGCTGCGACTAATGGAGCTTAGGCACGCGCAGGCTGGCCTGAAAGGCAGACAAGTGGGCCTTAGCGGAATAGGAGCCGCATAGCCCCATAAGAACGGATAGCCCGACCCATTTATGTTTTGGCATTGGGCGCACACATAGGTAGCGCCCCTACAGAATGCCAAAACATAAAAGGGGCACGCCCAAATACTACAATTGATCGTGTTAGGGCGGCATTCATTGCTCTTTGAGCAGGGCTTGATTCGTTAATTTTGGTGAATGTTGCTGTTGAACAAGGGGTTTTGACTATATTTACAGCTTATTAAGATAGTAATTATGATTTGGAATAAAATATTGAGCTTGATGCTGTTAGCAAGCCTATTGGTGGCTTGTAATGCCCAAAATAAAGGTGGACAACAGCAATCGCATCAAAATGCTGCGCATCAGGATGGTGATCATGAATATACAAACGAATTGATTAATGAAACGAGCCCATATTTATTACAACATGCTCATAATCCAGTGAATTGGAATCCGTGGGGAGATCAATCTTTGGCAAAGGCGGAGAAGGAGGATAAATTGATGATTATTAGTGTGGGATATGCGGCTTGTCATTGGTGTCATGTGATGGAGCATGAGTCCTTTGAAGATACAACGGTCGCTCAAATCATGAACGATAATTTTGTGCCGATTAAAGTGGATAGAGAGGAACGACCAGATGTGGATCAGATTTATATGGATGCTTGTCATTTATTGAATCAGCGTGGAGGTTGGCCATTGAATGCCATTGCGCTGCCTGATGGTAGACCTGTTTTTGCGGGGACTTATTATCAGAAAGATCAGTGGCTCAAAATATTAGAATTCTTCAAAAAGGAATATCAAGTTAATAAGGAGGAACTCATTTCGCAAGCGGAAAAAATTACGCAAGGAATTATAAGCGCTGATATGATTCAACCAGCTACTACTGAGGTAGATTATCGTAAAGCAGATTTGGATGGGGCATTTCAGCCTTGGTATAAAAACATGGATATGACATTGGGTGGTAAGACTGGTCAACCTAAATTTCCGATGCCCAATAATTATTTATTTTTGCTTCGTTACCATCATTTGACGGGCAATAAAAATGCACTAAAAGCGGTGGAGGTTTCATTGGATAATATGGCCTTTGGCGGTATTTATGATCATGTGGGTGGAGGCTTCGCTCGTTATTCTGTTGATAGTCGTTGGCATGTGCCACACTTTGAAAAAATGTTGTATGATAATGGGCAATTGGTTTCCCTTTATTCGGAAGCTTATCAATTGACTAAGAAGCCTTTATACAAGGAGGCAGTCTATGAAACACTTGAATTTATAGAGCGGGAATTAATGGATCAATCAGGCGGATTTTATTCTTCTCTGGATGCAGATAGCGAAGGAGAAGAAGGCAAATTTTATGTCTGGCAGCAAGAGGATGTGGTCGATTTATTAGGAGAGGATGCGATATTAATTAATGAGTATTTTAATATCACTGAAAAAGGAAATTGGGAAGAACATAAGAATGTCTTATTCCGTAAAAAAACGGATGAGCAATTTGCTAAAAAATATGGATTAAAGCTGGAAGATATTAAATCTAAAGTAAAAGATGCCAAAGCTAAAATGCTGGAAGAACGGACTAAACGCATTCGTCCAGGTTTAGATGATAAGATATTAACCTCTTGGAATGCGCTCATGCTAAAGGGCTATGTGGATGCTTATCGAGTATTTGGGGAGGAGGCATTTTTACAAAAAGCTATCACGAATGCTAATTTTATTGTCAAAAATTGTTTCAAAAAAGATAATAGTCTTTATCGAAATTATAAAAATGGAGAATCTTCCATCAATGCCTTCTTAGATGATTATGCGCTGACCGCTGAAGCTTTCATCTCTCTTTACCAAGCTACTTTTGATGAAAAATGGCTAGCGAAAGCCAGAGACCTAACGGAATATTCCTTAGCACATTTCTACGATGAGGAAAGCAAAATGTTCTTTTATACTTCGGATGTGGATGCGCCTTTGATCACTCGTAAAAAGGAAGTCAGCGATAATGTGATCCCTTCATCAAACTCAAGCATGGCAAAGGTGTTATACCTATTGAGCAAGTATTATTACAATGAAGATTACCTCAACAGATCTAAACAAATGCTCGCCAATGTACAGGCAAAAGTGAAGCAACAAGCCAGATTTTACTCTAATTGGGCGTATTTGATGTATTATATGGTGAATGAGCCTTATGAAGTGGCTATAGTGGGAGACGATTTCAAAAAAATACGTCAAGACTTAGACCAGCATTATTTGCCACAAGCGATTTTACTAGGCGGTAAAAATGAGGGAAGTATGGAATTACTGAAGAATAAATTGATAGAAGGTCAAACGACCGTTTACGTCTGTCAAAATAAAGTATGTAAACTTCCTGTGACTGAGGCAAATAAGGCATTAGATTTGATGAAGTAATTGAAAAGCTTTTATTATGACTTTACAAGAATTATTCACTAATATAGGAGACAATCCAACAGCAGTCGTTCTTTATTTTGCTTTCGTACCTATAGCAGCAACCGTTGTTAGTATTGGAAGCGGCAAAGAAGGGCATATGAGTCCTTGGACCTATCTATTTTCAGGATTGATTTATTTGAGTTGCGTACCAGGCATTTTAGCCTTCGTACTCACCGTTTATACCTTCTTATTCGAAAGAAAAAGCATTCTCCAAATGGACCTTTTGGTCTATTTCCTGCCTATTATCTCCATGGCAGCCACCCTATTCATCGTCCGTCGAAAAGTGGATTTGCGATACATACCAGGATTCAGTCAATTATCAGGCTTACTACTGATGCTCATGGCCACCTTCGTCGTCATGCTCGTCTTCCAAAAAATCCGTCTCTTAGGCATCTTCTTCCTAAGCACGAGTACATTAGTCGGATTGTTCTTAGGCCTCTTCGGATTATTCATGTTCGGCTGGATGAAACTAACAAAAAAGGAGTAGATTGGTTGATTGGGGATTAGTTAATTAGTATATTGGTCAATTTGTAAATCAGATTCAACCAATAAACTAATTAACTATTCAACTAATACACTAATGACCATAGCCAAATGACCAAAAACCTCAAAGCCCACCTCGCACTGCTAAGCGCTAACCTCATCTACGGAGCCAACTACACCATCGCCAAAATAGCACTACCCGAATTCGTCAAGCCATTAGGCTTCATCCTCATGCGAGTCACCTTTGCCATGCTGATATTCGCTTTTATCCAATTCACTTTTATCAAAGAAAAAGTCGAAAATAAAGACATCCTCTTACTATTCTTCTGTGCGGTGTTTGGTATTGCTGTTAATCAAATGATGTTCTTCCAAGGGCTTTCTCGTACTACCGAAATCAATGCCTCCATCTTGATGATTACAACTCCGATATTAGTAATCGTATTCTCCTATTTTATACTCAAAGAAAAAATCACTTCAAAAAAGATACTTGGAGTCATATTGGGAGCAATTGGAGCAGCCATGATTATACTCATGGGTGGGTCATTTTCTTTAGGATCTGATACCCTCTTAGGAGATTTGTACATTTTCATCAATGCCGCGTCCTATGGTATTTACTTAGTAATTGCCAAACCGCTAATGATAAAATACCACCCATTCACCATTCTAAAATGGATATTCTTTTTTGGTTTTTTTATGATCACACCATTTGGATATGAGCAATTCAGCCAAATTGATTGGGGGAGTTTTACGACGGCCGCTTATTTGAGTGTGGGATATGTATTGTTTTTTGCTACTTTTTTAGCATATTTGTGCAACGCAATCGCTTTAAACTTCGCCAGTCCTTCTTTAGTTAGTGCCTACATTTATTCTCAACCATTAATAGCAACCATCATCGCTATTTCATTTGGTAAGGATTCGCTTACTCCTGTTAAAATAATAGCAGCTATATTGATATTTACAGGCGTCTATCTAGTAAATAATCGGCCAACTAAACCTAAACCCACTACTTGACCATAACAAAACTCTGGGCATAGTCTCTGACTAGGCCCTTAAATACCAATTCTATGATCAGAACACTATTAATAGCCTTTTTTACCCTATCTTTCCTATTAAATGCGAATGCTCAAAAGAAAGTACCTTCAGATGTAGCTAAAAATTTACCCAAGCCCTACGACTACAAAAAAAACGAGCAATACAAAGGCATTGAAATACAAACTCACTATCTTACTATGAGAGATGGTGTAAAAATCGCAGTAGATGTCTATTTGCCTAAAAATAGAAAAGCGGGAGATCAATTTCCTACCGTCCTGCACCAAACTCGCTATTGGCGTTCGCCACAATTGCGTTTCCCATTTTCGTTGATTTCAAATGGCTTATTAGGGAGTGTAGGCACGGTTGTTAAGGAGATGTGTGCGAATGGTTATGCCATTGTCAATGTAGATGCAAGAGGGTCTGGAGCCAGCTTTGGTTCTCGTAAGCATCCTTGGACAGATGATGAAACCAAAGACGGAGCTGAAATCATCGATTGGATCATTTCCCAAGATTGGAGTGATCAGGAGGTAGGATCTATGGGAGTCTCCTATAGCGGCACCACAGCCGAATTTCTTACTTTTAATCAACACCCCAATTTAAAGGCAGTCATTGTCATGTATTCTTTGTTTGATGTATATGATGATATTGCTTATCCTGGCGGAATCTTCCAATACCATTTTGTCAATGATTGGGGGAAATTCAATGCTTCCTTAGATCGTAATAAATTGCCAAGAGGTGGGCTTTTAGCCAAAATGATGGTTAAAGGAGTCAAAAAGATTAAAACATCTAATAAGAACAAAGTTTTTAAAGCGGCTCTACAAGATCATGAACAAAACCTAAATGTAGATCAAACTGCTAAAGGAGTAGAGTTTAGAGATCAAGCACCGCCAGGCAACTTCATTGATAGAGCGGATGTGTTTAGTCCCTTCACCTATGTTGACAAAACGAATGAATCAGATGTGGCTGTTTATTGCTACACTGGTTGGTGGGACGGTGATTATGTGCATTCTAATATCAAGCGATACCTAACACTCACCAATCCTAAAAACAAACTATTGATTGGTCCTTGGGAACATGGCGGTAATCTAAATTGTAGTCCTGCCAACCCAAGTAAATCAGGATTTGATCATGTATCTGAATTTATCAAGTACTTTGATTATCATCTAAAAGGAATGAATAATGGCCTATATGAAGAGCCACGCATTCACTACTTTACCATGATGGAAGAAGAATGGAAATCTGCTGATAATTGGCCGCCAAAAGCCACAGAAAAAAAGCTTTTCTTGTCTGACAATAAAAGTCTAAGCTTTCAAAACGAGTCAAGCAAAACAGATTTCGATGCTTACAAAATGGATACAACAGCTCGAACAGGTAGGAAGTCTCGCTGGCGTTCAGTAATTGGCGATTTACATACTCCTGAAGTATATCCAGAAAGAACAGAACAGTCTAAAAAAATGCTTTGCTACTATAGTGAACCCTTAAAAAAAGATACTGAAATTACTGGACATCCAATTGCACAATTATTTGTCAGTGCTGATCAGCCTGATGCTAATTTCCATGTTTATTTGGAAGAGGTAGACCCTAATGGTAAGGTAACTTATGTTACGGAAGGCTTATTAAGAGCCATTCATAGAAAAACCGTAGATGAGTTTCCATTTTATAATGATGTTGTTCCACAGCGTACCTATTATGAAAAAGATATTGCTCCATTGATTGAAGGAGAAGTCGTAGAGTTAACTTTTGACCTACTCCCAACTTCTTATCAATTTAAAAAAGGGAATCGTATTCAAATTGGGATTGCTGGAGCAGATCAAGATCACTTTAAGGTAATGCATAAAGCAGAGGCCAATATCAAAGTATATCATAATGAGCAATATCCATCTAATGTCTTATTGCCTATTAAGTAGTCCGTTTAGCTTATTTTCAGCTTAGACGAAGCATTGGGGGAAGTAAAAACCTAGTATACATTAAAAAGGCCGCTCTTTTCAGAGCGGCCTTTTTTAATAGTAGCATTATTATCGTTTATTTAGAATTTGCCATTTTGGTTTTTTCTATCTGCTTCAGGCAGGATCGTTTCCATTACGTCCCAATGCTCCGCAATTTTGTTATTTTCTATTCTGAATAAGTCATAGTAAGAAGTTGCTTGTCCAGCAAAGGCTCCTTCACTTATTGTTAAGACGAAATTGCCTTCGCCTAGTACTTTATGAATTTTATGGTATTCCATAGAGATGCCATTTTCAGCCATTGCTTGAATAGCTGCGCCTAAACCTGATAGGCCATCCCCTATTGATGGATTGTGCTGTATGTAGTTGTCGCCATCAAAGTAGCTGCCTACTTTATCCATTTCTCCATTGACTAAAATCGTTGTGAGAAAATCCTTAACAAATGCTTTATTACTTTCAGTTTTGTCTAAATCTGTAATATCTGTTGCTCCATCAATTTGGGTTCTACCGCTTGGATTAGCTGGCTTTACTTCAATCAGATTATCCCAATGCTCAACGATCAAGCCATCTTCATAACGGAATACATCAAAGCCAATTTTAGGGCCGAAGAAATCATATTCTGTATGTAAAAATACATGCTCCCCATCTTCAAAAGCTCTGACTACTTTAGCTTTGAACCCTCCTTCTGGAGCATTTTTTATTACTTCTCCAAAGCCTGCCAAGCCGTCACCTACTGCTAAGTTATGTTGAATGTATTTATTAGGGTTAATATAAGCAATTGGTTCCTTCGCATGATTTTCAAGGCTTTCAATTAAAGCTACTGCTTTTTCTTTTTTTGATAACTCCATTTTTGATTTATTTTTTGTTTCTGAAATTGAGTTTTGAGCGATATGCCATCAAGAATACCATTAAGCAAATTAATGATATTGATCTCATTTTGTCTCGTCTTAATTACATCACAAAGATGGAGTTGTTTGGATAGATAATAGATATAAAAAAAAGCGCTAAGACTGTAAAAATGGGAAATCAACGAAAACTTGCTCTAAATTGCTCTGGGGTTAAATCCGTTTGCCTTTTGAAGTATTTATAGAAATTAGTTGTTTCTTCGAAGCCTGAAGCATAAGCTATTTCTTTAATAGACTCTTCCGTATTAATGAGCAAACGCTTTATTTGGTTGGTACAAATATCGTCAATGAATTCTTTTGCAGATTTATTAATGATGGTTTTAGTAATGCTATTGAGTGTTTTAGTACTGAGTCCAAGCATTTTAGCGTAGTCTTTCACCTTTTTATGCTCAACGACTTGGCTTTCAACTAATTTTTGCAATTCAATGAACTCGCTTAAATATTTCTTATTTACTATCATTTGCTTGTTATTCGACTTTATTCGATACAACTTTGCTAAAAGAATATGTAACTCACTTCTGATAATGCCTAATGAATAGCTGTCATTCAGTTTAAAATATTCCTTACTAATTCTCTCTATTAAGCTGGCCACTTCAAGTAATTCGCTAGCTGACAACTGTATTTTGGGGCTTCCTAAAAGCTCATTAAATAACTGTAAAGATTTGAGTGCTTCTAATTTTTCGAGATAACTCAACAAAAAGTCTTCTGTAAAAAGCAATCCAATCCCTTTAACAGATTTATTCACATTAAATTTATGTATTTGATCTTTTCTAACGGTAATTAAAGTCCCTTTTTTATAAGGGTAATCTATAAAGTCAATCGTATGATCTCCCTTCCCATTTTCAATCAGTAAAATCATATAAAACTCGACTAAGTGTAGCTGGTTCAAAGAATGGTCTAAGTCATTTCTTTTGAATAATTCTTCTAATTTAATGATATCAAATTCCGCCTTAGGGTTTTGGCTATTATGAAACTTAATATGCTTAGGGGGTTCTTTCATCATTTATAAATTTAAATCCGCATTTATAGTCCACCACATCGAAATTTGTGAGTTTTGATGGGCTATTTTCCCGCCTCGCTGCGTTGAAAAGCCTCACCAACGCGATGCGTTGCCTTCGTTTTTCGCCTTGCGAGTCAAAAAAATAGCTTCATCAACTTTTCACAAATCCTGACGTGGAGGACTATAGCTTATTTCAATTTGACAAATTCTATATTTTTTGCTTTTCCGAAATCCAATGTAAAGGAACTACTATTTTTTTGTATGTCCGAATTAAATACAATAGAAAATCTATTTTCGAAACTGAAACGATGATCCTTTACTAAATGTAGTGGAGATTGAAATGTATTAACATCAATAAAAAGTTCTTCATCTTTTTGAAAAATAGTCCATGTTAATTGCGTCTCATCGCTTTCATATATACCTACATAATCCTTAGGGTCTATTGGTGTATTCTTTACTGTGGGTTTATCCATCATTTCCATATATACTCTATCCGCTTCACCATCATTCCCTTTAAAAACTAACTTTCTTTGACTGCTCATTGGATCAGTTGTTATTTTAATGTCTGCTTGTTGACTACCAAAAGGCATAATAAATTCATCAGATCCAATAGGATATATTTGAGTATCCATTGAACCTGGTCTATGGTAATAAAACTCATCTCCTTTTTTAATAATATGCCTAACTAAGCCTATCTCCGATCCTGAAGTTTGCTGATATATTCCTAAATACTTTTTCGCTTCTGCTTCAGATAATTGGATAATTTCAGCTTCCTTTTGAGGCAATATTATATCTTCTACTATGCGGCTTATCTCTGAAGCATTAATTTGAGTTTGATTAGCACAAACTGCTATCACTACTTTTTCTTCGGGAAAAGATTTAAGCATAGAAAAGTAGCCTGGTACGAGCCCTCCATGAGAATATACCAATCCTCCATTCTTTTTCTTTATCTCTAAACCTCCTCCATAATTGATTTCAGTTTGATTATTTAAAACACCTTTCGTCTTTAAATTCATCCAAAATTCAGAGCCAAATTCCTTCTCTGATATTATTTCATTAAACCATTTCACCATATCTTCCGTGCTGCTATAAAGACCTCCATCACCATAAGATTTTGCATCTAATTTGATAGGCTTAGATTTTTCATTAGGATCAAAAATATGATAGCCTATTGCTAGCTTTTCATTATTAGGCTGACCAAATGAAGTATGGTTCATTTTTAAGGGAGTAAAAAACTCCTCTTTTGAAAAAGCTTCTAAAGTACGACCACTTATTTTTTCCACTATTTGTCCTAAGAGCCAATAGCCCATATTATTATATAGATAGGCTGAACCATGAGGAAAGTTTATGCTATTTTGCATCTTTATTATATCCCAATTATCTTGGTCATCTCCAATAAAGAAACCAGTATTAGGATCAACTCCCTTCGATTCTATGAGTTGCCCAAAGGATTCATTATCCCTTAAACCGCTTGTGTGATTCATTAATTGACGGACAGTTGCACGGCCAAGTTCATCGTATATTGTAGGAAAAATAGAGCTTAATGAATCATCTAAACTCAATTTTCCTTCTTCAACTAATTTCATAATACAAGCAGCTGTTACAGATTTTGAAATCGAGCCAATATTGAAAATAGTATTGGTGTTGTTCTTTCGATCAATTGCTATATTCGCCAATCCAAACCCCTTTGAATAGATCAAGGAATCGTCTTTCAAAACAGTCACTGTAAATCCTGGGTCTACTGATTGATTCCAATTAGCTAAGGCACGATCAATTTTTTCTTCATCAGTTAAACTACAACTGTAAAAACTAAGGCTTATAATGGTGAGGATTAGTAAGCTGATAATGTTCTTCACTTTGGGTTAGTTTGGCAATTGTTAATAATTTTGAATAAAGTCTTATTTAATGATTTGATCTCTGATGCACTTACCCCTTCTAAAGCAATGCTTCTATTTTCGAGTACTATATCAAAACATTCCTTCAATACTTCTTGTCCCTTGCTTGTTACATTCAGTAAAAAACGTCTTCTATCTGTGTCGTGAAAACTCCTTTCTATATAAGATTCTTTTACTAATAACTCAATTATTCTTCCAATAGAGGCATTGTCTTTAAACAAAATCTCTCCAATTTCTGCTTGTGAAGTCCTTGTATCATTATTAATCATCCATAATACGAGTACTTGATCAAGTGTTATTTTATGACTGGATTGACGTAAGCGTTTTTGGGCCATTCTTCTATATAATTTGATGGCCTTTTCTATATTATAAAATACAGTATTTAAAGGTGATTCTTGCATATCATTATTTATTTGACACAAATATAGTTGACATATCAATTACTTCCAAATTTTTTTATTGTTCTTATTTTTTCCTGATACATAATTGGTTTATTAAGCAAGTGGACAGAATTGTTCATCGTTTAATTTTGTCGCTTATTTATTTCTTTACAATATCATTGCTCAGTAAATATTGGTTTTCAAATTCTAACCATAAAGCAAAACGTTTGCGTTTAAACTTTCTAAAACGAATCGGGTAGGCTTTACCATTATCGATATCATACTTGGGTCTATCTTGGATATGAATATGTAAATGACAAAAGTCTGTATTGCCTGACATCCCAACTTTTCCGACCAAATCTCCCACAGATACTTGATCACCAATTTGGGGAGGAATACTATTGGGTTGTAAATGAGCTAATGCAACAAATAAAGAATCTTGAAACTGAATAACGATATGGTTTCCTCCTAACTCATCCCTCTTTTTTGTAGGTGAATCAGGCAAATTATCTATGATATAAACGACCTCACCATTTACAGGTGAATATACTTCTGCTCCATAAGTATTACTCTCTTCTTTCTCAATTCCGCTTCCAGTAAATAATTTGCCATTACTCCCGATTCTGGAAATATCAACCGCATATTTTTGGCTGGCTATTCGGTTATGATGATTAGTTAAACTACTTGCTCCTGCCCCTGCAGCTATCCACTCTCCTTTAAATGGTAAATCAATAATAACCGAATTTTCAATGGAGGGATGCTTCTTAGCAGCAAAATATAGATTATTTAGAATCACCGAAAGAGAACCAGCAATAATAACAAAAAGGATATTTAACACTCGGTTTACATTCTTAGGAACGATGCTAAAGTTATAATAAATCTCCGTGATCACAAGTATGCTTATTAAAACAAGGAAAGTGTTTTTCATCCAACTAGAAGCGAGTAGATTTACTTTTTGTAAAACGAAGATATAAAAAGTTAAATAAAAGAAAAATATTGGAATTATAATGAAAATCGCTCCTATAATAATTATATCAGTTGGCTTTATCTTTCGAATAGAGATTCTTTGACTTTTTGTTCTTTTAAAATAAAAAAATCGAGCTATAATAATTAATACCATTACACCTAAAACTATCCAATAAGCTGTTTTTACAGTTTGTTCAAATTCTTGCATTACTTACTTATCTTCTTTTTTTAGTTTCATTGCTTTTTTGGCTAAAATCGCATAGTATTTTCCTTTCCCCATTTTTTCCATTTCAAAATAGATTTGACTAATTTCGATTAAAACCTTGGGATCTTCTTTATCTGAATTTCCTATCAATTGTGAAAGCTTGGTATTCAATACTTTTTCTTTTTTGATTTCTTTACGGCAGCTCTTACAATGCTTTGGAGTAGATTGAACCCAAAATTTCAGTTCTTCATACCAGTATTGTTGTTCTTCTTTATCAAAGACAAATTTGTCTCCACATTTCAAACATGATTTTTCTTGATCCATATAAGCAAGGTAAGGAGGATGATCACAATAGGTTTGATATTCGATTCTTCCTACGATTGCTCTTTGATTTTTTATGCAGGTATCACAAGCCCAGGAGAAATGGCCATTTCTTAATAATTCTGTGATTCCCCCATTCCAGGGGTTATCAGCATACCATACTAAGTTTTCATCTTCTAACTGTTTTAATTGTCTATTTCTTATAGAAACATCTTTAACTTTCAGTTCATTGCAACAAGGGCATGCTTGCTTGCTTTTCATATTGTTATTATGCACTATATTTTTGATTTTATTTAGGATAAAGGAATGTTTTTTAGGTTTACATTCCATTTTATTATGCTTTGGTTTAGTCGGTTATAACATGGTGCTTTATAATGCGGCCCTGATGGAAGTGGTATGTGGCGTATATGCAGCGACTAATGGAGCTTAGGGATGCGCAGGCTCCAATAAGAGACAAGCAGCCCTTAGCGGAATAGGAGCGGCGTAGCCACATAAGAACGGACAGCAGGATAAAGCCGCCCTAATATAATACTTTTTGATGAATTAGTTTTTCTTAAAACCATTTGTTGAATATTTTTCAAATTTCTTATACTAAATTAGTCTAAGATTGTATTCAATGCTGGTTCTATAGCCAGGACATGCCATCCGCCAAATAGGACGAGTACCTTATCATGAGTCTCTAAACTTTTTTTTATCTGCTCCATCAAATGAAGGTCTCGAATAAACTTAGATTGGCGTGCAATTTCGCAAAAGTAATGATTTTCTTTAATGGGTGAAAAGTCATCGCTTTTTACAGCAGATAATTGGAAGGGGTTTTTAAAAAACTTCTGGTATAAATTTTTGTAATGCTGAATATCTTTTTCTTCTTCTCTTAGTTCAATCCCACTGGGTAATAAATAGCTATCTACAAAATCGGAGCGATATAACTCCTCTAATTGATCTTCTCCGCCCCAATACTTGATGGGTAATATAAATCTTTCGCTGGTATAATAAAAGTAGGTTTTTTCTCTTCCGTAAACTTTTTCTAATTCATCAAATTCTTGTCTAAAAGAAATGTCTCCATTTTGGGTTTTGATTCCATCCTGATCACAGAGGTATTTGATTAAGCCTAATTCTCCATCTTTATGAATTGCGGTGTTTTTATTTAAAAACTCTTGCTTGAGTTCGCCTCCCTCATTGATTACCAAGTCTGCTTGAAAAGCGGCATATAGGTTTTCAATTTCTTTAAACATTATATTCGTACTATCCTGCGAGTGCATAACTCCGATCACTAATAGTTCTTTATTATTATTTTTTATATTCAGCACATAAGGAACTTCTGGTAAGTTTCCCCTTTCATCTATATCAATTTCTAAATAGGATACAAATTCATAGGCTTGGGATTGATTAATTTTATTACTTGAGCTACACGATTGAGCGCCTATTATTATCAATAATAAGAAACTGATACAAACTAACTTAAATTTTGTAGGAAAACTATCTGATTCTAAAAATCTCATATTTTATGCGCTCTTTTACTTTATCAAGATAAGCATATTTGTTATATTTTCAAATTATATTTCCCTGCATTTTTTTATCCTAAAAAATTAAAGGGCGGTCACTTGGACCGCCCTTTAAGTATTTGACTATTATGAAAGTTGAGTTAATAAACCCTTATTATAATGCATCAATTGTGAAAAATAGATTTCTTTACTCGATACATAATTGGTATATTCTTGTGTGCCTGCCATATCAATATTATCTGCATAGATCAAAGTCTTAGCATGAAAATTGGGCTCCAACATTTTGAAAAGTGGCAAGTATAAATCTTTCCATCCGTCAAGGAATAAAAAATCTATTGGTGTCGAAAAATCTTTTAATGTTTTCATAGCATCACCAATTCTCAACTCAACATAATCGTTTAGACCTGCTTCTTTAATATTTTGCAGGGCTCGTTTTCCCTTGCTTTCAAGTAATTCTGTAGTAATTACTTTCCCGCCTGTTTCACGAACGGCATCTGCTAAATAAATGGTTGATATACCGAAAGACGTACCAAACTCTACTACTTGTTTACAATTATTGTCTATAATTAATTGTCGCAAGGCTTCCCCTTGTTCTTTGGAAATAGGAAGATAAGCATTTTCAAAATCTGCTGGCTGAATAGGGCGAAAAATTGACCTGACGATTCCCTTTCCTACTCGATAGACATCTTTTTTGGCGTCTTTGTGTAAGACTTTTAGCTTGTTTTCTACTTCTTTAACTTTATTTGGATTCATGATGTTTGTTTTAAAATTAAAATAATTATTGTTTAACATCACCTTAATGGTACTTATTAAATCAATATTGTAATACTGCAAAAATGCACTATTAATCATTCACTTCAAGGGTTAAAACGAGCTTTTTTAATGTAGAAATGAGTATTATGGTAAGTAAGTGGGCAGCATTGCACTTCATTTTGACCGCTTTTTTCTGCGGTTTGTATATAGTTTTCACATCGAAATTTGTAAATTTTGATGTGGTGAACTATAAAACTCAAAAAAATCAGCCTTTAATAATTGCATTAATCATCCCTTTAAAAACAAAGCCATGAAAAGGTAAGACTGATAACCAATATAGTCTGCCTAAAATACCATGTGGTCTGAAGGTTGCTGTTTGTACTAATTCTTCATTTTGGAATTTGAATTCGAGCCACGCTTCTCCTGGCAACTTCATTTCAGCAAATAACAATAAACGTCCTTCTGATTTATCTGCATATAATACTCTCCAAAAATCTAAAGCATCTCCAGATTCTAAGGAGTTACTATTTGTTCTTCCTCTTCTTAATCCTACACCGCCAAACACCTTATCGATATAGCCTCTTATTTTCCATAGAAAGTTAGCATAATACCAGCCATTAGACCCTCCAATTCGCCATAATTTATTGATGGAGTCTTGACGATTGACAATGTTTCTTTTTCTTATATCTTTATAGCAACCATGAGAAGGAACATCAATAAAATCTGTTGTATTGAAATTCTTTACTCCACTAATTTGAGAATCCTTCCAGCTTGAGACAATCTGATTGCTCTTAATTTTCGTAAATGCTCTACTCAGTGATTTTTGATATCCTTCTGGCTGAATATCTAATATTTGATTAATTCTATTATCTCGACAAATCACTTCTACCTTCATGCTTTCTACTAAAGATACCGCCAATTTATAGGAGGTTGAAGTGACAAAATATAACCAGTAAGAGGATAAGCGAGGTGTCATAATTGGTACCGTATATATCTTACGATTTAAATCTCTAAACTTTGCAAATCCCAGCAGCATTTCTTTATATGTTAGGATGTCTGGCCCACCAATATCAAAATTCTGATTAAAGAGTTTTTCATTCATCAAAGATTTTTCCAGTATTTCGATCACTGCTCTAATTCCTATGGGTTGGCATTTAGTATTTAACCACTTGGGAGCAATCATAATAGGTAGCTTTTCCACTAAATCTCGGATAATTTCGAAAGAGGCGCTTCCCGATCCGATGATAATCCCAGCTCTAAAAGTAGTCAAATTATATTGCTTACTCCTTAGAATATTTTCTACATTTTTACGAGAATTCAAATGCTTGGACAATTGATCATCATTCACGATTCCACTCAAATAGATCACGTGTTTTGCATTCGATTTATTGATGGCATTTTTAAAATTTACTGCGGTAGACTCTTCTAACTCTTGGTAATTCCTTGAATTGGACATGGAATGAATGAGGTAATAGGCGGCATCAATATCTAATGGAATTTGATCCAAGGAATCCACCTCTAAAAAATCTGCTTGAATAATTTCAATAAATGGCAGAATAGATCGTGGTGGATTAAATCGTTTCTTATCACGTACACAACAAATTACTCTATGCCCATTTTGAATTAAAATTGGCAAGAGTCTTTTTCCAATATAGCCAGTCGCTCCTGTTAATAATATTTTCATTTACTCATTTTCTATTGAATAGAATGGAGTAATCTAACAGCAAAACTAACTTTATGTTCAATATCGACATGTTTCGTCTCTGATGTCTTGGAATAAAATCGTAGCTTCACTCCTACCAATATTTTTTCATAATCTCTTGTGTCCAAGAAGGCTCTTTGATCTCTCCTTTAGGTTCAAATGCCTTCATAACTGGTTTTATATCTAAAATAGGGGTACCATCAATAGCATCTAATTGCTTGACAAAAATGGATTTAGCGTTTCTTTCTATTAATTGTACAGTGGTTAAACCTAATCGATTGGGGCGATTTTTATTACGCTGGGCATAGGTGCCTAATTTAGGAAAGCTAGTGTTATTTCTCGGATGGCGATACTGAGATTTGGCCTTTTCTTTAGGCACCTTACTCATATAGAATATGATCTCTAAATGAGAAAAGCCTTCAATTCCTTCAAAGGCTTCGTCTATTATTTCTTCCGTCAATTGTATTTCAGAAATAACTTCTCCCCAGTTATCGTCTTTAATTTCTCTTCTTTGATTTTTAACAAATCCTATAGGTGTCAGTTCTATTTTCATCTAATTTTATTTATAAAGAGCCATAAATCTCACATCATTAAAGAAGCTTTCTCATTAAAATTCTGGTAATTTTATAATTCGCTTTTTTATACATTTCAAAAGCCAAATGATTCCATCCAAATACGCTTAAAGAGACTTTATGAAGCCCCTCTCTTTTGCATATTTCATGGAATTGATCTAAGGCAGCCTTTCCATATCCTTTTCCTCGATACTCCTCATAAATCAATATCTGAAAAATATAGGCATCTTTATTTTCAGTATTTTCCATATACCAAATTCCACCCAATTCAGTCTGGCCATCTTCCGCAATCACAGCTAATACTTTATGGGTTTCATTTTCTCTTTCAGTTTTAAATAATTGCTCAATATCATTTTTTGATCTCGCTCTTGTTTCATTAATATCTTCATCATAAGCCTTAGAAAGCCCTTGGGCATAATCTTCTATGGATACTTTAAAAAAGCGCTCCATTTCTGCTTTAGTCTTTGGAATTAATTTCATAATTTTTAAATAGCTATTGCCTTTAACCATTTTCGAATTAATGGCTTATTAATTTCTTCTAGTTTTTTAATTTTGATATGCCTCAGTGTATTTCCACTTCCTTCTAATAAATTATCGGGATCTTCTAATTTATCAATATTATAAAAACCAAGAGTGACGTGTTTCTTAGTGAAGCGGAAATAAGTATAATCTTTCGTTTTTCCGAATACAGGAAAGCCCCACTTAATCGCTTCTGTTGTACCCTCCACACTATCGTGAATCAATTGGCGTAAGTCCTCTAAGATGAGTACTTGTTCTTCTGTAGCTTGACTGATATAATCAGTAATGGCTGGATTGTAATTCATGTTTATTTTTTAAAGAGTAAAAGATTATTGAGAAATAAATGTACAACATATTATCTAAAAAGGGGAATAAAAAGGGAATTGATTTTGCACAAAAAAACCGAAAACATCACTTATGATTAAGTGCTATTTTCGGTTTTATTAATGGATCATTATATACGATACATCACATCTGTTCTCAAAGCATACTTAGCCCCCTCAATCACTGGACAACCTTCATGTTTTTGTTCGTGTATAAAACATAAGGCGGTACCAGTCTTAGGCACAATCTTCACATCATCAAATTGAGTTTCCCCTCCCTCGAATTCCTCATTTAAATAAATCATAAAAGTAATTCGACTTTCTTCCTTATCACTCTTTTTAATTCGACCATCAATATGCCTTTTAAATCTTTGGCTGGATTCATACCTATAAAATCGGAATTGTTCGTTCAGTCCAATGGCGTTCCAATTATCTATTTGAGCTGGACAAAATGGCTGCAATCTCGACCAATATTTCAGTGCCATTTCTTCATCCCTATAAATCAAACGATAATTATCTCTCACCGCTTTCATTACTTTCGCTCCACTTTTCATGCTGACCGCAGCCTTCTCATATCCTCTCATCTCACTAAAAACGATCAAATCTTCACATTCTTTCTTACTTAAAAAATCATCTATTGTCCAAATAATGTCCGTATGCTGATTGAGTGTCATGATTGTATTTTTTAGGGTTAGAAAAAACTTAGGGAATACTACTTTAAAACAAAAAACCAGCATCTTTCGTTTAGGAATGTTCATTATTAGGGCGCATCCCCTGCGCTCGTAAACAAAACTTCAATGCAATAAAAAAACATTCATCATTCATCATTTTTCATTCATCATTAAGCGAAGCGCAGCGGTCAGGCTATCCGCTCTTATGCACCTATTCGGCAGCTACTACGCTAAGGCATACTTGTCTGCCCTTCGGGCCAGCCTGCGTCTGCCTAAGCTTCGTAAGCTCCCTCATATACGGTGCATACCGCTTCTATCCTTTGCGCATTTTTTCTAAGAATGATAGATAAACCTACGTTTAATGATATAACGTTGTCTTTTTTAAAAAAAAATCGTTATGTTTGGTTTATCGAACAAAAACACTACGCATTATATAGGTTTTTAACAAAAAAAATATTTATAAATTAAATTCAAATGAATAACTTTGCAGTACTTAAGGAAATAAGTAATATATTTGAGAATGCGCCAATTACAGCATTAATAATTATAATATTCATTTTACTAAATTTGTTTTTATCCTGTCTTCAAATATGGAGTCAATTTAAGATAAAAAAAATAGAAAAAGAAGTGCATAGAGCTAATATAATAAATGTTAATAAAATCAAAGTTCTTGAGTTAATTTTTAAAGAGATGCAAGAACTAACAATTTTAACCCCAAAGAACAATGATAGGTCATTTCTTAAAAAAATCACAAATTTAGAGAGAATAAGATCAAAGAACAGGCTTTATATAGATAAAAATTTCGACAAAATCATTATACGATTCAGCGACTATTGTAAAGGTGTCCTCACAAATATAAGATTGAAAAACATCGTATTAGAAGAGGAGCTACTTGATGACTTTAAGAAACAATTCAACAAATGAGAAGTTTTATAACACCAAAACACTTCAACATAAAAACGATAGGTGATTTTCTAAACATTGCATCACCCATTTTTCAAATGAAAAACAAACAAGAGCCTAATGTACTTTTTGATTTATCAAAAACTGCTCAATGTTCAGTAACGGGCTTGTTAATAATTTATAAATTTATAGACTACACTTATCATAATTACTGTTTTAAAAAGCCTGAGATATTAGCTTCTAAATATATTGAGGATGAGTGGGAAAAATTTGAATTTAAAAATTTAATGAGAGCTTATATATCTAATACTGACAAAACGGAACGGGAGTACAAAAAAATGAAAATAAAAATTGATGATAATTTTATAATTGCACCTCAAGCTCTATTACGAAATACAACTTACTCTTATGAAAAGTTACAAACCAATTTTCTTCCTAAAATAGAAAGTTATTACAAAGATAATCCAAGGGTCGTAAAAATGGTATTTACATGTTTGTCTGAATTACTGCTAAACTTTTGGGAACATGCAAAAATGGATAATAAATCCATAATTGTTGCAAGCGGTAACAAATCGAAAATTGAAATATCATGTGCTGATAATGGAGAAGGAATAATAAGCACTTTAGGAATGTCTAAAACAATTCACAGTTTAAAAATTGAAGAAATATTATTATCTTCATTAAATAAAGGCATAACATCAAAAAAACTTTCAAATCATATGGGCTATGGTTTGTGGATTGTAAATGAAATTGTTAATTTAACTAATAGCAGGCTTCATATATATTCTCAAGGAGCCTTTGTGAAAAATGATTACGGTCATATAACTACTGGCAAGTGTGGTTATTGGCAAGGAACTATTGTTACATTGATATTATACTTGAAAGAGCCAAAAACTATTTGTGATATTAAAGAATATAAAGAAACAACCCAATTTGATAACTTAAAAATTAACTTCTCATGAAAAAAGATTATCAAACCTTAAAAATAGATCAATATGGATCAATAATAAGTAGTCAAGAAGCAGGTAAGGAAATTTACGATAAGATTAAGGAGTTACTAGACTATAGCGAGCATGTGATCATTGATTTAGGCATAATAAAAACTATGGCTACATTTTGTGCAAAACAAATTTTTGGTACTTTATATATGGAATTAAGTCCCGAAAAATTTTTTGAAAGAATAGAGTTAATTAATGTTAGTGATGAACTGAAGCTAATAATTAGGCTCGGAATTATTAGTGCATTACAAAAAGAATAATGTAGGTGAGTTATAAATCATGTATTTACTAATTCCGTAAAATCATATAAACCTATCTCCAATGTCACTTTGCACCTAAAATATCATGCCCTATCTAATTTCAATATTTTCGTCCGTAGCTATCTTGACTTCATCAAGATCAAATTTCACTGCTTTTATACCTGTTTCTTTATCCTTCTCTAACCTATACAATACGCCAATTGATGAATCATTGGAATTTTGAATAGCATTTTCAAATCCGTCAATACAGTCATTACTGTGAGTAGTGGCAAATACTTGAATATTCAATACAGATGATAAATGAATTAACACTTTCCAAAGCTGTTCTTGAACAGAGAAGTGCAATCCATTTTCAAACTCATCAATTAATAAATAACCATTTTCACAGTTTACGGCTGATAAGATTATTGATAAAATTCGATTAATTCCATCTCCCATACTTTTCAATGGAACAACCTTTTCATAATCTTTTACCTTAACAACTGGAGTGCGCTTATTTGATGTTTCTCCAATAAATGCAATTCGTTGAATAGCAGGTTCGATAATTTGCAAGGCTTCAATTACAAAAATTTCTTTTTCTGTTAATGTTATTTGATCCCACAAATAGTCGCTTCTTAAATTATTAATCGAATTTGATTTTATAAATTGAAATGGATGATTAATCAGATTTTCACGAGACATTGAAGAACGATATAATTTAGTGAATAATTCACCTTCATTTATTGGAATTATTTTAACCTTTTCGTTTAAACGAATCTGTAAACCTATATTAATATCAACTTCGTTCGACATTTTTTCAATGTCACTATTGATCAATGTGTGTTTTGCTATTTCTCCTTCTTGAGTTATTATTCTTTTATCAACATATTGAACTAAACCAATTTCCAATTCATTGTGCGTGCTTTCTAATTCTGAGTATAAATCAGACTTCATTTGAGATAAAACAATCGAATCATTATCAAAATTAAACCCTATTTTTCTATCTGAAAAAATAGATGATAGAATATCAATATCGCCTTTTGCAGAATGAAGTTTTTTATAGGGGCCTCCTTTGTGTTCATTAATTTCACCTCTTTCAATTAGTAATAGACATTCAACTCATTCATCCTTCATCATAAAAAAACTCATCGCTACACACTACGCGCTCATCGCTAAAAAACGCCTATCCAAAGAATGAGCCTGGCACAGGACTTTCAGTAACGAAATTATATCGCATTTTATTCGCCTGACTACCGACGCCTTTAAGGTGCTCTTTATGTTCAATATAGAGACTATAGTCACTAGCTTTAATCTCCTCCTCTTTTAATTCGACAACAGCTATTTCTTGAGCAATCTCCTCTTCGGGCCTTGTATCTGGCTCTGTTTGCTCTGTCGTGCCTGCCTCCTCATCTACAACTTTATAGTGACCGCCCTCCCATGGGAAGGTGTAATATTGGCTCATCAGCCCGCAAATATCTGGTGAGTAATGCGCATTATTCAACCAATCGTGATTAAAGGAGAAAAGGACCTGATTTGGATTGGCTTCTTTTAGTTCTTCTCGCTCATCAAAGTTAGTCGTATTAGCTCCTACAATTAGGGCATTTTCTAAATACTCGTTTTCTTGATAAGGGAAGGCAGAAATACCCATTAGTTGACCCAATACTAAGCCAATGATTTTCGAATCTCTTTCATCTATATAACGAATTTTCTCAATCTTCACTTCCAGTTGACCTAATAAATCTTTGAGCTTTAATAAAATATCTTTGGTGGCTTCATTTGAACCCCAAAGCGCTACATATCTTCCTCCAGCTACATAGTTTTCTTGCTCATCAAAATAATCTAAGATCGCTCCCCCATATTGAATGAAATGCCAATCCTGAATATGCTTTTTAGGTGACTCTATCAAACTCAAGCGCTCAAGGGTTTCTTTCACCTCTCTTAACTTCATCCTTGGAAATTCAACCTCATCTTGATTAGGCTGTTGTTCTAAGGCTTTTGATAATTGATCTAAGGCGTCGTCTACTCCTTCATTATTACCACTTAAAACCTTCAGTTTAGTCCAAAAATAAAGGTTCCAAAAATCTTGATACTGATCAGCTATTTCTAAAATATCAATCGCATGTTGAATTTCAAATCTTCTGGCTAATACCAGGGCATAATCATGTGCTATAGTCAGATTTAAGGGGCTAATTTGATTCGCTCTTCGATAAAAACATTTAGATAAAGGGTATTGATTCATTTCATAAAAATGGTCCCCTAATGCTTGAAAAGGCTCAGCATCTTCAAAATAATCCAAAGCATTTTGGAAAAGAGTGGCTTCACTTTGAGCACCTAATTGTTGAAGACATTCTGCTGTTAATTCGTAGATCGCTTCACAGCTTACATCCGCATTAAAGGCGCTTACCAATGTACTTAGGGCTTCTTGAAAATCACGATTATTATATTGATCACTCGCAATACTATATTGTTCTGCTACTGCAGTTGTTGGTTCATAACTACCTGAAAATGTACTCATTAATTATTTTTAAATATTAACTTGATTGGGAAGTGCTCAGTATTAATACTGAATGCTTACCTAAATTCTATAGCAGAAATACGCTGCCCTGAAGGAGTCACCCAATAAGGCTCCCAAGTCAAAATGATATTATTGACTTTGATATCCGTCCGACGAGGCTTCACTTCCATATGAGTGATTCCATTGGCAATCTCCTCCCACTTTTCTCTTATCTCTGCTAATTTCTCTTTGAGCTCTTCTTCTAATTCTTGGAAATCCTCCTGCAAGTCTTCTAACTCATCTTGGGTAGCTTCTAACTTTTGTGCCGCTTTCCTCCTCATTCTACTTTTGGTCATATTGCCACTGACTGAACGAGACCGTCTTTTTACGAACACAGAAAAGACCGTTTCCGCCATACTTAACCATTCGGCTCTTTTTCGATCTTTTTTTTCCGCTTCCGCTTCCACCATATCTTGCTCGGTATCTCTAATTTTATCTTTTACTTTATCCAGCTTTTTTTCATACTTATCTTTCAATTCATCTAATTCTTCATCTCGTATTTCTTTAGCTGCTTGTGCGACTCGCATTTGAAAAGCTTCTAAGCTCTCTCCATCGCCTTGATAAAGATCCAGCTTATCGTGTTCATGCACCACTATCGCCTGTTTTTGATACAGCCAATTAGAAAACTCCTTTTCTAATTTAGATAATTCCTTAACGGTATTCATAGAATCTGGAATACTGCCATATTGTACCTGAGTATTAGTAGGATGATCAGGTTCTTGCTGTAAAGCTCTTTGCCAATCATTCAGACTATAAGCAGCCGTCCAATCTGAACGGCCAAACTCATCTGGTGGCGGCACAATATAGGCAACTTCTTTTACTTGATCAATGGATCGTTTGCTATTGTAAAAACGCACACTTCCTGTAGCCAAAATTGCAGGCTCATAAATGAGGGTATTAATCGCCTCTTGGGTCCTTAAAGCTCGCTCGGCTTCCAAGGCTGTTTTCCATACCACTAAAAATCGCTGTTGAATGGCTGGATCAATAGCTGGAGGAACTGCGGCGACTTCCTCCACTACAGGAGCAGTGGGGGCTGCTTGAACAGGCGCCATACTATTCGCAACTACAGGCGTATTTTTTTCTGGCGCTTTTTTAGGAGCTGCCTTTTTACTAGCCATAAGTTTCTTCAATTGTGGCCTTGTCATGGGACCTCTTAAATAAGACATCGCCCATCTGGTATGATAAATGACTGGTTGGGCCTCATGTACATTGTGCATCAAAAACACCCTTGATGACAAGGAAGAAATGATTTGACTAAAATCAGTTGGAGTGGCATTGCCTGCTTCTGCTATTGCTCCTTCCAAGCCTTCTAAAACTCGATCTTTATCTCTCTCGGTCTGTAATTTTCCAATAAACCAAGTACCTGCATTAGACAAGCCCTTATAATCTATATCCATTGGATTTTGTGTCACCAATACTGCTCCTAATCCGTAGGCACGCGCTTGTTTTAATATGGTTAGTAAAGGCTTTTTAGAGGGTGGTTGTGCGGTGGGTGGAAAGTAGCCAAATATCTCATCAAAATAAAGCAAACTTCTCAAACTTGTCGTACCCGACTGACGACGCATCCAAGAAATCAAACTATTCAATAAAAGGGTCACGAAAAACATGCGCTCTGAATCTGATAAATGCGCTATATAAAAAATACTATGGCGAGGCTTACCCTCTGCTGTAAAGTATATTTTATCTATGTCTAATGGATCGCCTTTCAGCCAAGTACTAAATTGTGGCGAAGCCATCAGATTATTAAAGTCCATGGCTAACTCAAATCGTTCCTTTTCTGGATAAAAGGTTTCTATATCAAATACCCCCAATTGCGTAATTGGCGGCTTTTGGATCGCTCTAATCAAATTGGCTAAATCTAAATCTTGGCCTTGCTTCCAGTAGTGTTCAAATATATTCGCTAATAAGATGCCTTCTCTACTTCTCACTGGATCTTCCTTGCTATTAATCATCCCTAATAATGCCGCTACCATCGCTTGAATTCGCTCCCTTAGCATCTCTGCCTCCGTCTCAAAATCAATCTTTGGTGCTGCGAATGATCCTAGGATGTTAACGGGTATACCTGCGTCAGAACCAGGGGTATATACCGTATAATCTACCGTATTTTTAAGCAGTTGAATACGCTCCTTGGATTGCCCCCACTCTGCCAAGCCTGCTTTCCACTTATCAGCTGTAGCACTGGCATAATCTTCTACACTCATGCCTTTTCGACTCGCATCATCGACATTAATCCAAGGCACAAAATCAGCTGCTTCTAAATTTTCAAATTGCAATAGCAAATTGGTCATATCGCCTTTGGGGTCAATGATAATAGCAGGCACCTTATCAATGGCTGCCTCTTCCAATAAGCCAATACAAAGGCCCGTTTTTCCACTGCCCGTCATGCCTACACATACGGCATGAGTGGTCAAGTCACGCGCATCATAATTGATGGTCTCATTGGATATTTCTCTCGTATTTTGATCGTATTTGGCTCCTAAATAAAAGGAGCCTATTTTCTCTGGTGGTAGCGTAATCATTCCTGTTTTATTTATATCCCCCAAATATAAATAAATCTTTTGGAATGACTCTTATTTTCATAATCTCTATACGCAAAGTGGGCCGACACATAGGTCGGCCCCTACCATATACTTCCATAACAATAATTTTGCTGTAAGCGATTAATGAAACTTATTATTATGGCGCGCCCTGCGCAAGCAAAGGCAAGTGCGCAGCACGAGCCAATTTATCATTCATCAATTACGCATTATGCATTCGCCGAAGGCGCAGGTCGGGCTGTACACTCTTATGGGGCTATGTTGCTCCTACTCTGCTAAGTGCTGCTTGTCTGCCCTGCGGGCCAGCCATCGCATCACTAAGCGCCGTAAGTCGCCACATTGACGCCCCATACCGTTTCCATCCCTCGCGCAAAAACTTATGCTGCTATCTCAAAACACCAATCAAACAAGTTTAAAACAGATACCAAAAAACTACAATTCGACCAACAAAAAAAGTGCGCCTATCAAAATAAAAATACCTATATTTGAGGCGGAATAAAAACATAAATAGTGGTGATAAATGAATAACTTCAGAGAAAAAGCAGATTTAATCTGGCGAGTGGCTGACTTACTTAGAGGAGATTATAAACAATCGGATTATGGTAAGGTAATTTTACCTATGACCGTACTAAGGCGTTTAGATTGTGTTTTACAACCCAGCAAAGAAAAAGTATTAAAAAACTTGCCTAAGTTTAGTCAATTGAAGGAAAGTGCTAAAGATATTGCACTCAATAAAATAGCTGGATTTAATTTTCATAATAAAAGTCAATTTGATTTTGATAAGTTAATCGCTGACTCCAACAACATAGCTAACAACCTTAGAAATTACATCAATGGTTTTTCTATTAGTGCCAGAGAGATCATTGAGTATTTTAACTTTGATGACCAAATAGATAGATTAGATGATCCTAAAACGGATTTGCTCTATAGAGTGGTAAAAGATTTTCAAGCCATTGATCTATCTGAAATGGGATCCATGGAAATGGGCTATACTTTTGAAGAACTGATTAGAAAGTTTGCAGAGCAATCCAATGAAACCGCAGGGGAGCACTTTACTCCAAGGGAAGTTATTCGCTTAATGGTTAATGTCCTTTTTATTGAAGATAAGAATATTTTGACACAAAAAGGAATTGTAAAAACGCTTTATGACCCTGCCTGTGGGACAGGGGGAATGCTTTCTATAGGAGAACAATACGTAAAAGAATTAAATCCTAAGGCTGAACTAAAGGTATTTGGACAAGAGATCAATCCAGAGTCTTATGCCATCTGCAAATCTGATATGCTGATAAAAGGGCAAAATCCTAAAAATATCAAGTTTGGAAATACCTTTACAGTGGATGGTTTAGAAAATGAAAAGTTTGATTATGTACTTTCTAATCCTCCTTTTGGGGTAAGCTGGAAAAAAGCTTCAAAAATTATTAAAGAGGAAGCTGAAAGCAAAGGAATGATGGGCCGATTTGGAGCAGGGACTCCCAGAATTAATGACGGTTCTCTCCTTTTTTTGCAGCACATGATTTCCAAAATGAAACCAACTGGCACCCGTATAGGAATTGTATTTAATGGTTCGCCTCTATTTAGCGGAGCAGCTGAAAGTGGAGAAAGTAATATCCGTAAATGGATCATAGAAAATGATTGGTTAGAAGCTATCATCGCCTTACCTGATCAGCTATTTTATAATACGGGCATCAGTACTTATATCTGGATAGTCACTAATCATAAAAGTAAAAAGCGAAAAGGGAAAGTTCAATTGATTAATGCAACTGGAACTAAGGATGAAGAGTGGATGAAGGAAGGCAAATTAGACTTTAACCGATTTTGGGTAAAAATGGATAGAAGCTTAGGGAATAAACGGAAAAGAATCATCGAAAACGGGGAAGAAAAGGGAATCGGTTTTATCACTAAATTATATGGCGATTTTCAAGAGAACGAATTCTGCAAAATTTACCCGAATGATTTCTTTGCTTACTGGAGAATTACTGTAGAAAGACCTCTAAAAGAAAATGGAGAAATAATCACTGACAAAAAAGGAAATCCCAAAGCAGATTCTTCTCTCAGAGATTATGAAAACATCCCTTTTTTAAGAAAGGATAAAAAGAAAGGGAAGTTAGTACCTCAAAGTATTCAAGAATACTTCGATAGAGAGGTCAAACCACATTTACCGAATGCTTGGATCAATGAAGCTAAAACCAAAATAGGCTATGAAATAAATTTCACTAAATACTTTTATGAATTTAAACCCTTAAGACCTTTAGCAGAAATTAAAGCTGAAATATTAGCTTTAGAAGAAAAAACTGAAACCACTGCCAAAACAATACTGGACTCATGAAAAAATACGACAAATATAAAGAGTCTAATATTGAATGGTTAGGAGAGATTCCTGAGCATTGGAAAAACTTTCGTTTAGGCAATATTGGTAATTTTCTTAAAGGAAAAGGAGTATCTAAAGCTGACTTATCTCCTGAAGGATTACCAGTTCTTCTTTATGGTGACATATACACTAAATATAATATACAAACAGATCGATTTTTCAGAAAATTCCCAGATAAAATTAAACAAAAATCTGTTGAAGTTAAAAATGGCGATTTGCTTTTTACTGCTTCAGGGGAAACACGACCAGAAATTGGAAAATGTATTTGTTATCTAGGTACAGAAAAGGCTTATGCAAGTGGGGATGTTATCATTTATAGACAGAATGTAATTAATCCTCTTTTTTTATCCTACTTATTCAACTCGTATAAAATTAATGAACAAAAAGCTAAATTGTCCAAAGGAGAAATAGTTGTTCATATTTACTCTTCTCAACTTAGAAGTATTTATTTTCCTTTACCTCCTCTAATAGAACAAACCGCCATAGCCGCCTATCTTGACAAAAAAACGGCTGAGATTGACGAGCTCATTGCAGATAAAAAACGATTAGTCCAACTCTATGAAGAGGAAAAAAAAGGCATCATCAATCAAGCAGTGACTAAGGGCCTAAATCCTGATGCTCCTATGAAAGATAGCGGTATTGATTGGTTAGGAGAGATTCCTGCGCATTGGGAAATTAGTAGAATGAAAAATATCTGCAAAGTGAGACAGGGTCTACAGATTGCCATTGAAAAAAGACACCTTTCAAAAGTTGAAAATTCTCTTGAATATATAACTATCCGTTCAATTCACAATCCTAATCAAGCTAAAGAGTACATACAAAATCCTCCCAAAAATGTAATTTGTAATTCTGATGATATATTAATGGCAAGAACAGGAGCTACAGGAGAAACAATTACTAATGTTAACGGAGTTTTTCATAATAATTTCTTCTTAATAGACTATAATAAACAACTAGTAAATAAAATGTTTTTATTCTACTACTTAAAAAGCACTAAAATTAAGGAATACCTATTATTGGTTGCAGGTACAACAACAATACCAGATCTAAATCATGGCTCATTTTATAATACTCCATTTTTAATTTTTAGTTTAAAAGAGCAACAATATATAATAAAACAGGTTAAACTTGAGAGTGAAATTATAGAAAGAAAAATAAGAGATATAAAAAAACAAATTGAGTTACTAACCGAATACCGCACGACCTTAATTAGCGAAGTAGTCACAGGAAAAATAAAAGTAATATAGATCAGATGAGTGGACCGATAAATATAGACCCAAGCAATCAGACTTTTTCTGAATTGATGAGTAATGACACTCGTTATATGGTACCTCGTTTTCAGCGAGACTATTCATGGGAGCAAGAGCATTGGGAAGATTTGTGGAATGATATTAGGGAACTTCCACAAGAAGGCTCGCACTATATGGGTTATATTGTTTTGCAACAAAAAGAGCGACGTGAATATGAGATTATTGACGGACAGCAAAGATTGGTTACACTGACTTTGCTAATATTAGCTTATATGGCCAAGCTGAAAGAGTTAATTGAAAAGAATCAGGAAGCTGATGAAAACAATGAGCGATTAGAGGAGATTGAAAAAAGATATGTAGGGGTCAAAAATTTAATCACCTTAGCAGTGAGTAGTAAAATTACTTTGAATAGAAACAATAAGCTTTATTTCAAGGATATTTGTAAAGATTTAAAACCTGCTAATCCTCGAGGTTTAAATAGAAGCAATGGACTATTACGAAAAGCATTTGAGTATTTCCGAAGTCAAATAACAGCAACTAATGGGCGAGATATTGCTCAGGACATTGATAATTTCTCTTCAAATTTAGTCTTTACTAAAATTACAGTACTGGATAGTATTAATGCCTATAAAGTATTTGAAACATTGAATGCCAGGGGAGTTCAATTATCTACTCCCGATCTAATTAAAAATTATATCTTTTCAGTCATTGATAGCACAAAAGAAGTATCTGAAGGAGAATTAGATGATTTGGATGAAAAATGGAGTCATGTGATTGATCAATTAGGCGAGAAAAATTTTACTGATTTTATCCGATACTTTTATAATTCTGAACATCACTATACTACTAAAAAGGATTTATTTCGTAAAGTAAGAGATACTTATGATAGCCCTCAAAAAGCTGCTTACTATTTAAATGCTTTAGAAGACAAAGCTTCTTTATATGCCTCCCTACTTAATCCGCACGATGATTGGTGGAGCATTCAATTTGACGATTATAGAGCAATAAATCCTTTCTTGGATGCCTTTCAACTTTTTTCCATTCGACAACCCATCATCATATTATTAGCTGCTTATGACAAATTCACCCATCAGGAATATATTAAGCTTGCTAAATACTTGTATGTGCTGACCATTAGGTATAACATTATTGGTAATTATTCTGCTAATGAACAAGAAAAAAAATACAATGCCATTGCTCAAAAAATCACCAATGAAAGCTATACAAGAGCCAGCCATGTAAAAAATGGAGAAGAATATCAGGAGTTATATCCATCAGATGATAACTTTAAAAGTGCTTTTGCGTTTTATAAAATGCCAAGTCGTAGATCTTCCAAAAAAATTCGTTATCTTTTAGCTCAAATAGAAAAACATTTAGGTCGAGATATTAATTACATCGGTGTAAGTTTAGAGCATGTTTGTCCTTACAATCCAGATCAAGATTGGCATAAGAGTTTTGGAGAAGGTATACATGATATTTCAGATAGACTTGGTAATATGGTTTTACTGGATAAAGATCAATTAGGTAGAGTAAGTTTTGTTGAAAAACGTAAAGAATATTTGGAAAGTCCCTATCAAATAGCTCGAAAAGTAGCTCAATATGAAGAATGGAACTTAGCCAATGTCAATGAATATCAACTTTGGTTAGCAGAGCAAGCAGTAAGGACTTGGAGAGTGGATTAAAACTATCATCATGAGCATAAAAACAGAACATACATTTGAATCAGCCTTTGTGCAATCATTGATTGAAAAAGGAGGCTATGAAGAAGGCAATGCTTCGAACTATAGTCCAGAATTAGGAATGTTTAAACACGAAATCATTCAATTCCTACAGGATTCTCAACCCAATAAATGGAAAAAGATAAGCGCAATACATGGAGCAAGCACTAAAAACCGCATCATTCAACGTATATATAAGGCTCTTGACTTGAGAGGTAGTTTAGATGTCATTCGTAAAGGTTTTGTCGATTACGGCATACGCTTTCAAATGGCTTTCTTTCAACCTGCCTCTGCTTTGAATCCTGATACAATAGAGTTGTATGATAAAAATCAACTCAAAGTCTATCGTCAAGTATATTTCAGTTCAAAAAATAAAAAATCAGTGGATCTTGTCCTTTCTTTGAATGGTATTCCTTTAGCTACCTTAGAATTAAAAAATCAGTTTACAGGGCAAAATGTAGGCAATGCTTTAAAACAATATAGCGCCACCAGAGATAATCGAGAATTATTATTTAAATTCAAAAAAAGAACTTTAGTTCATTTTGCCGTTGATCAAGATGAAATTTTTATGACCACCAAAATAGAGGGTGACAAAACCTATTGGCTTCCATTTAATCAAGGTAACAAGAAAGGCAAAGGCAATCCCCATAACCCTAATGGTTATCGAACGGCTTATCTTTGGGAAGATATTCTTCAAAAAGATAGCTGGATGGAAATTCTACAAAGATTCATGCATCTACAAAAAGAAGAATATACTTTTGAAGGGCGAACTCGAACTAAAGAAAAAATTATTTTCCCACGCTATCACCAATTAGATGCTGTCAGAAAAATCACTTTAGATGTATTAAAAAATAATGCTGGAGAAAACTACTTAATTCAACATTCTGCTGGTTCAGGAAAAAGCAATTCAATTGCTTGGTTAGCTTATCGTTTATCAAGTTTACATAATAATCAAAATGCACGAATATTCGATGCAGTAATAGTCATTACAGACAGAAGAGTATTAGATAAACAATTGCAAGATACTATTTTTCAGTTTGAGCATAAACAAGGAGTAGTTCAAAAAATAGATCAAGATAGTTCACAATTAGCCTCCTCTCTACAGCAAGGCACTAACATTATCATTACCACGCTCCAAAAATTCCCTTATGTCGTTGAAAAAGTGGGAGAATTACCTAATAGAAAATATGCTGTTATTATAGATGAGGCTCATAGTTCTCAAGGAGGAGAAGCCAGCAAAAAATTAAAGGAAGTTTTAGGGATTGTAGAGGATCAAACCCTAAGTTCTACTAATCCATCAGAACCCTATCCTAAATATGGTGAAGGAGATGAGAACGAGCATATTCTTTCTCAAGACTTAGTAAATACCTATATAGAGAAATCAGCTAAGGCGAGAGGGAAACAATCTAATGTCTCCTTTTTCGCTTTTACTGCAACACCCAAATATAAAACTTTACAAGTCTTTGGTGATAAAGATAAGGCTGGAAATCCCAAACCATTTCATCTATATTCTATGAGGCAGGCCATTGAAGAGGGATTTATTTTAGATGTACTACAAAATTACACAACTTATGAATTGTACTTTAGATTGACTAAAGCTATTGAAGATGATCCGCAATTAAACAAGAAAAAAGCGGCTAAAGCTATTGGTAAATATGTTTCCTTACATCCCCATAACTTAGCACAGAAAACAGAAATCATTATTGAGCATTTTAGGGGGATCGTTGCCAAAAAAATTGGAGGGAAAGCCAAAGCCATGCTAGTGTGTGGCTCAAGATTACATGCTAAAAGATATTTTGAAGCCTTTTTAGATTACATTAAAACAAAAGGCTACGATAAAGAAATCAAAATATTAGTTGCCTTTTCAGGAAAAGTAATCGATAACAATTATCCAGATGGAGTATCTGAACCCGATCTTACAGGATTTCGTGTAAAAGAGTTACCCGAAGTATTTGGAAAAGACGAATACCGCATTTTGATTGTTGCAGACAAATACCAAACAGGTTTTGACCAGCCTCTTTTACATACTATGTATGTAGATAAAAAGCTATCTGGAGTTAAAGCAGTACAAACTCTTTCAAGACTAAATAGAATTTATCCTGGGAAAGAGGACACCTTTGTTCTTGACTTTGTAAATGATAGGCAAAGTATTTTAGATTCCTTCCAGCCCTATTATGAAGTAACTACAGTAACTGATGAAACAGATATCAATCACCTTTTTGATTTAAAAGAAAGGTTAGATGAATTTCAAGTCTATTGGGAACAAGAGATTGATGCATTCGCTGAAGTTTACTTCAGTCCAAAAATTAACTTAAATGATGCTAAACAACAAAAATATCTTTACTCTTTTACAGGTCCCGCTGTAGACCGCTTTAAAGCTCTTCAAGAAGAAGAAAAACAAAAGGAGTTTAAAAAAAGCTTACGTTCATGGACTAACTTATACGCTTTTTTATCTCAAATAATGCCCTTTGTTGACACCAATTCTGAAAAATTTTATGCTTTCGCAAAATTACTTCAAACAAGATTACCCAGACGAGAACTCTCCGACGCTCTTCACCTAAATGACAATTTAGCTTTAGAGTATTATCGCCTACAAAAAATAAAGGAAGGTTCTATAAAACTTCAAAAAGGGGAAGATGGTGAACTGAGTGGAACTTCTGAAGCAGGACTAAAAAGAACGAAAGAAGAAGAAGCATTACTATCTGAAATTATATCTGTATTAAATACTCGTTTTGGTACCGAGTTTGAAGAAGCTGATAAATTATTTTTTGATCAAATTGAAGCAGAGTTATTAGAAGATGAGCAATTAAAAAGCCAAGCACAAGTCAATCAATTAGATACATTCAAGTACGTCTTTAACGAAAAATTTATTGATAAATTGATTGAAAGAATGGATCAAAATCAAGAAATTTTTGAAAAAATATTAGAAGATAAAGCATTTGGTGATTTGGTCAAAGAATTAATCATGAAGAAAATTTATAAAAAATTAAATGATTAATGCGTGAGGGATGGGAGTGGTATGTGGCGTCAATGGGGCTGCTTACGTAGCTTAGTGATGCGATGGCTGGCTTTAGCAGACAAGCAGCACTTAGCGGAGTAGCAGACACATAGCCACATAAGAACGGACAGCCCGACCTGCGCCTTCGGCGAATGCATAATGCGTAATGATGAATGATAAATGATACGTGCTGCGCACTTCGCTTCTGCAAAAGCAGGGCACGCCATAATTAATTACGAATTAACAATTACGAATTGGTCAGACAATTTGTCTCAATACTCAATACCCAATACCCAATACTCAATACTCATTACTCATTACTCAATACCAAAATATGGCTGGATTTAGAAATCAGACGATTAATGCTTTGCAAAGGGCTAAGCAATATTTGCCGATTCGGAAGGTGGCGCAATTGAATCAGCAGCGTTTTATTTCGGTGCTTTATCATCTTATTTCGGATGAGGAGGTGCCGCATGTGAAGCATTTGTATGAGGTGAAGGGAAGGAAGGCTTTTGAGAAGGATCTGGATTATTTATTGGATCATTATATTGCGGTGGATTTGCAAATGGCGATTCGATTGATTAGGTCTGGAGAGCCGATTGATCGGAAGTATTGTTTGTTGACTTTTGATGATGGATTGAGGGAGTTTAATGATGTGATTGCTCCTATTTTGAATCGTAAGGGAGTGCCTGCGGCGGTTTTTTTGAATAGTGCTTTTGTGGATAATAAAGATTTGTTTTATCGCTATAAGGTGAGTCTTTTATTGGAGCATTTTGAGCAAAATCCGCAACTACTAAAGTATAAAACGGTGCTTAATTTTTTCAATAAAAAGAACTATTCTTTTGCTAAATTAAAGCGCAAATTGCTGAAGGTGAATTATCAAAATAAAAGCATGCTGGATCGTTTGGCTGAGGTGGTAGAATTGGATTTTAATGCTTATTTAAAGAATCATCAACCTTATTTGACGAGTGATCAAATTCGTTCTTTAATTAAACAGGATTTTGATTTTGGGGCGCATAGTATTGATCATCCTGAGTATCGTTTTCTCAGTTTGGAGGAGCAGTTGAGACAAACGGAAGTGAGTGTTGATTTTGTTAGCAGACAATTTAATTTGGATTATTCGGCTTTTGCTTTTCCGTTTACGGATTATCAGGTATCTGATATTTTCTTTGAGATGATTTATGAGGATAAGGAGTTGTTGGATATTTCTTTTGGTTGTGCGGGTATAAAAAAAGATATTCTTCCACAGCATATGCAACGTATTTCCTTAGAAATGGCTCATTTAAGTGCGGAGGAAATCATTGAGGGGGAGCTAATTTATCATATGTTAAAGGCTCCTTTCAATAAAAACAAAATCGAACGTTCTTTATGGAGATAGTTGCGCTTAATAGTAAATCCCTGACTGCTTATATTAATTCAGAAGCATTTGAAAAAATGCCTAATATTCCTATATCAAGACATCGTGCTATTGCTCAGATCAATAATCCGAGAGTGGATGAGGAGGATGTGTTATTATTGTTGGCAATGGAGGGCGAGCAGTTAGTGGGTTATATAGGTATGGTACCTGATTGGATTTTTCAAGGGGAATTTAAAAGCAAGTGTGCTTGGATGAGTTGTATTTGGATTGATGGTTCTCAAAGGGGAAAAGGTATTGCTAATCGTTTGGTCCGAAAATGTTTTGAAGTATGGGACAAAAAGATTGTTTTTACAGAATTTACTCCAGCGGCTAAAAGACTTTATGATAAAATTGGGATATTCACAGATTTGCATATCAAGCAGGGTTTGCGATTATATATCAGAATGGATTTGGCGAATATTCTTCCTCCCAGAAAGGCTATTTTTGAGAAATCAAAAAAGGCATTGCGCTTTATGGATCAATTTAGTAATTTGGTTTTAGATAGACGATTGCCATTTTTTGATCAGGAAGCGGATGGATTTAATTATACTTTGGTAAAATTCCTTTCTCCTAGTGTTAGGCAATTAATTGATACTACTTCCCCTAATAATATATTCAAACGTAATATTGAGGAATTGGAGTGGATATTAGAATTTCCTTGGGTACTTTCTGGTATGGATGCTGATCCATTAAATGAGCAATATTTTTTCACTTCAGCCGATCATTCATTTGACTATTACCCTATTGAGATTAGTAATCATAGGCAGGAGGTCATTGCTTTTATATTACTCACGAAAAGAAATGATACTTTAAAGATTCCTTATTGCTTTGCTGCTCAAGAACAAATACCCATGGTGGCTCAATTAATCAAACGATTTATCTTGAAATATAAAGTCAAAACTTTTACCTCCTATCACGCTCATTTGAATGAGTATCTTGAAGATAATAGTTCATATGCTATCTTCAAGAAAGCAGTGAATAGACATTATTTGATGGGTAAAGAATTAGCGGAAAATTTAGATTTATCTTTAGTAGAAATTCAGGATGGTGATGGGGATGCGGCTTTTACTTAGGGCCTAACTGCCCCACCACCAATAATTTTTCCATTCCATTTGGCTCGCATTGCTTCTTTGATATTGCTTAATGAAAAAACATGGGAAATATGAGGAGTAATTTTTCCTTCTTCTACCCATTGGAATATATCTTTTAGCCTTTGAGCACGTATGCTTAAGTCATTTTGAGTGGCAATGACCATTGGGCTGCCTAATACTTTTAAGCCTTTCATAAGGATTAGATTGGTAGGTAGACGATTAGCATTGGGAGCGCCTCTTTGTCCTCTTCCTTTAGCCACAAATGGCGTAGAGGCCCAACCAACAATCAAAAATCTGGCACCAAATTTCACACATCGTAAACTCTCTTCTGAAACGGCTCCTCCTACTCCATCATAAACCACATCAACACCTTTACCATCTGTTAGGGCTTTTACGTCTCCTCTAAATCTTCTTACTTTTTCATCTGGATTAGTCGCTTTCGTATTGATCACATGATCGGCTCCCTGTGCTTTTACAATGGCTAATTTTTCATCCGTTCGACCAGTAGCGATTACTCTTGCACCAATTAATTTAGCGATATGAACGGCTGCCATACCAGTAGCTCCTGAAGCACCATGAATTAAGACCGTCTCTCCCGCTTTCAATTGCCCACTAGTAATCAAGCAATAATAAGCCGTTTCATAACTGCCTAATAAATTACAAGCTTGGTCAAAGTTTAGTTTGGAGGGAATCTTTATAATGGCCTCTTTGGGTGCTACTGCATAAGTTGCAAACCCACCATATTGTTGGTAATTTCCAGGGGAACGAGGGCCGCTAATAAATCCATCTACCAGGACTTCATCTCCTACTTTAGCTTGATCATCATGAACATTCTTTCCTTTCCACAAGACGACACCACAATATTCTAATCCAGGTGTATAAGGCCGTGGAGGTTGATGCTGATATTGTCCACTTACCATCATGAGATCCACCCAACCTATGGCAGAGCTTTTCACTTGAATGAGGACATCCTCCTCACTTAAGTCATCAGTATTAGGAATTGCTTGTTCTACTATTGTGAGAAATTTCTCAACTCCTTCTAAGGGTGTTTCTGAGAATTCTGATATTTGTGCTTTTATTCCGTTTTTCATTAATTATATTCTATCAGTATAAATGCTGAACAGTTACTCCCAAGGACCATTCAAAGTTACATTAATAATTTGATCGTTTACTAAACGAAACAGGCCTCCAGAAAAACCAAACCATAGCCGCCCTTTAGTGTCTTCTAATACATCTTGCAATCCAAATCTGCTGGTCAAATCCATTCGATTAGTTTCTCCAATAAAATGGAATTGTTCTCCATCATAGCGATAAATACCATGTCCTGTAGCACCTATCCAAATAGCTCCTTTTTTATCTTCATAGATTGTATAAATATCATTTTCACTTAGACCTATTTTTGTAGGAAATTGGGTAATAGTATTTCCATCATACTTACAAAGACCACCATTTCCTGTCATTTTGGGTTGAGAAGATTGTACACAGGCTATCCAAATATTAGCATCCTTATCCTCGATAATACGGGTGATATTATTACTACATAATCCATCCTCTTTAGTAAAATGAGTAAATGTTTTTCCATCATACTTATAAGCACCACCACCATCTGTAGCAAACCACAAATCACCATTGCTGGCAGTTAAGCTTAAGCTTGCTCTTCCAGCATAAATACTATATTCACTGATTTTAGATTTATCAATGGGCAGTTTAAATTCTAAAAAATCAATTCCATCATAACGAAAAACTCCTTTGTTTGAACTCATCCAAATATTGCCCTTCATATCTGATTGGACGCTCAACCATCCTGTTCTATTATTGTGTACCCCATCAGAACTTTGTATTGTACTAAATGTTTTCCCATCGTATTTACAAAGGCCCGTATGAGAACCAAAATATAAATTCCCATCCTTATCTTCCGCAAAACTTGAGATAGTATTACCACATAATCCATCATCTGTTGAAAAATAAGTCAGCTTATTTCCATCATATCGAGCAGCTCCATTTGCCATCGTTCCAAACCATAAATTTCCTTTACTATCCTCAAATACCTCAACTACATATTCCGCTATTTGTGTAGCAAATTCCATTTGAAGCCTTTCTGATGTAGAAGGAGGACTGAGTTCATTGTCAGATTGATTTTCGTCTATTGAACTTGACTTTTCGGCTCCATTACAAGATACCAGTATTGTTATTAGAAATAACAGCGAAGCGATTAAATAGACAATTTGATTTTTCATTTTTAGGGCTTATTGATTTTTTACTTCTTCAAATTATAAGGAGCCAGTGCAGGATGAACTATTTCTTTCCATTTTCCACCAAATATATTCCGATATGCCGTACACATTTGTTGAGCAGATGCTGCATAATTAAAGCCTCCAACTCCAGTTCCTAATCCTGGAATCAATAGCCTTTTAATGCCGCCATTATTAGATTCATTATAGCGTAAAACTTGTGATAATATTCCTCTCATTGCCAAATATACATTGATTGAATTTTCGCTCAAACGACCTGGGATTCTCATGGTAGGTGCAACAATTAAATATGGATATTTGCCCTGACTCATAGGGATAATCATGACTGATCCAACAGGCAATTCACCATAGTATTCCTGACGAATTTTATTCATAACTATTGATTGTGCCTTGCCTTTGAAATGTTCATCTATTTTTTTATCAATGCCTCCACTCATATCTCCAAAACTATTTGCAGGGCTTACTATAGCATCCGCTTTTATTTTGAAAAGATCACCGTTCACTATTTCTACTTGATCAATATCATCAAATTGCTTTTCTAATTCAAGACATAAATCTCTATTCAAATCACAAATACTTATGATTGGCAAGGATTTATTGACTTCTTTTCCTAGCTTTTTTACTATTTTATTCTGATTGAAAAACATTCATTAAAACTATCGTTTTTTATCGAGAAATCACCAATTTTTGCTTAATTTGTTTGTGCTCATCAGATAGTTCTAGGAAATAAGCACCTACAGGAAGCTCCTCTAAATTAAGAGAAAATGTATTTTCGGCAAACTCAATTTTTCGATTATAAACTTGCTCACCAATCACATTCGTAAGGGTGCAATTGGGTTTTGTCCCTTCCTTTAAAAGTTAAAGAAAATAATATTGATAATCATTTGTTTAAACTTTAATAATATTTTGATTGCAAAATAAAAACCCTGTTTAAACTATTGAATTTTTATTATAGGGGGACAAAACCCAATTGCACCCATGACCATCCACATTTTTTTCAAAAGTGTACTGTCTATTATTTACCCAAACATTGTCCTCCCAAGTTTCAAAAAGATAGTAATCAGGATTATTCCAACTAGGGTCATAAGGAACGTTTAAAAAATAATTTCCACATTTAGCAACTAATCTTTTGTACCAATACTTCGTTGAAAAGCCTTGCCGATGCGCTGCATCGACTGCATTTTTCGCCTTGTCTTGATACAAAATATTTAGCTGCAAATGCCAATCTTATTTTTTAAACGTTCCTAAGTTGTTTTAGTAGCAGAATAATCACCACTAATATCCCAAACCTTTTCTATTGAAGTAGTAACATCTCCTAGTTCGTCAAACTCATAATTATCTTCAGATATCGTAATCCAGGCACTACCATCCCACTCTTGCCTTATATTTAATACCCTATTATCATTTTGATTATATTCAGAAATAGATTTCAATTCATTGATCCAGTTACTGCCATCCCAAGTCTTTTGGATTTTCACTAATTCATTTCCATTACTATCATAAGTGTATTCTAATGAGTCATCAAAAACCCAATTATTATCTATCACATCATCTTTTCTTGATCCTATCAAAAGATCATTTTCATCTAATGATTTAGTTGCGTAAGATTTTTATTATGCGCATCCCATGCGCTTGTATTAAGAAGTGCGCAGCACAAAAAAAAATAAGTTCATCACTCATTGTTTATAGTTCATACTTAAGAACGCATGGTCGGGCTATCCGTTATTATGTGGCTATGTGTATGCTGTTCAGCATAGTCGTTACTTGTCTGCCTTTCAGGCCAGCCTACGTAACTCCTTGCTTCTCAAGCATCCACACCTAACGCCACATACCACTTCTATCCCTATGCGGCCTCGATAGGAACGGTATGTGGCGTATATGGAGCTGCCTACGGAACTTAGTGATGCGCAGGCTCCAATAAGAGACAAGCAGCACTTAGTGGAGTGGCGGCTCCATAGCCACATAAGAGTGTATAGCGAGATACAGCCGCCCTCATAAGCCTTTTGTGATTCCGTAGTTTTATTGCTTATATTTGTTGTGAATTAATGAATAGAAAATGCGGATATTTACCCCTGATGATATAATAGAAACTTATGGTAAGCTCCAACAGC
>JAHDDN010000257.1 GCA_020629335.1 Chitinophagales bacterium
AACTATATTGGATGGATGACTTAATCAACAATAATACTTGCTGCGATGTGGATAGAATTTTCCACTACTCCGATGGCGTTTATTCTTTCTTCTATGTTGATCCTGCTTATCCTAATACTGCTGGTTGCCCTTGGGGATCAAAAGCCAATCTATATGATTGTGATGGGAATATGCTCTGTGAAGGAGGGCAATGCTATACAGAATACAGCCTTTATCAATTGCCAGGCAAATTAAGCTGGAGTTGTAGCAACAAAACAAATAATCTCAATAGTACGATCAACCAAATGTTACAAAATGCCCCTATAGCTGCCTATAGTGAAGAAGAATTTACTAATGCAGAAAAAGGAATTTTGACCAATAAACAATCGATCCAAGTAAAAGTATATCCTAATCCAAGCGATGATGTTTGTTTCGTTGAATTAGAAGAAACACAAGGAGAAAGTAAAATTGAAGTGCTAAATATTAACGGACAACTACTAATGGAGGATGTATTTAATGGCCCACAATATCGACTCACAATGAAAGACCAATCCACTAAAGGGGTTTTCCTCCTACGTATCACTAACAATCAAAAAACAGTTGTCCAAAGAGTAATATTACACTAAGAAATAACATTAAAAAATTAAGTTTTAGGTAAAGTGAACGAATCATTTGGAACTCTTCCAAATCGTTCACTTTTTTTATGCCCCTAACGCGTCATATACCCCCTTCAATCAATATTTTTTTTTATCTTGAACTCAATTGGGGCTTTCCATGCGCTCGCAGGACGAAGTGAGTAGCACAGGCAAAAAGTTAATATTTTATCCTGACGCATTAATCATTCAAACGAAGCGCATGGTCGGGCTGTCCACTCTTATGTGGTTATGCCGCTCCAAGTTCGCTAAGGCACCTTAGTCTGCCCTTCGGGCCAGCCGTCAGTTGCCTAAGCTACCTAAGTCGCAGCATGGACACCACATACCGCTACCATCCCTAAGCCAATTTTAGTAAATTAGTAATTGGTATATTAGTTAATTTGTGCTTGTGCTAAAAAAGGATCGGCTTTAACCATTTTATGGCATCAAAAAATCATCTCTCGTAGGGATGTTGCACTGCAACCTCTTCTGACTACAATCAATAAATACTCAAAAATAAAAATGCAAAATAACACAAATTTTCCTTCACTATCTCGCATCATAATAGGATGTATGAGGCTCGGCCTTTGGGGTGCCCAATACAATACCACCCAATTAGAAGGCTTCATTCAAGCAGCTATAGAACACGGCTTTACAACCTTCGATCATGCAGATATATACGGTGACTATACTACCGAAAATGATTTTGGAAAAGTAATCAAAGCACAACCCACTTTAAGAGAACAAATCCAAATTATCACTAAATGTGGAATACGAAGAGTCTGCGAGCAACGTCCACAGCACCAAATCAAATCTTACGATTCAAGTGTAGCTCATATCATAGCATCAGTAGATCAATCATTACAAGAACTACAAACCGATTATATTGATATGTTGCTACTACATCGCCCTGATTTTCTAATGCATCCAGCAGAAATTGCAGAAGCAGTTGTCAAGCTAAAATCAAGTGGTAAAATTCGCTCCTTTGGTGTCTCTAACTTCACGCCCTCTCAGTTTGAGATGCTGAATAGTTTCACTCCATTAGCGACAAATCAAGTAGAAATATCAATAACAAAATTAGATAGCTTTACAGATGGAACGCTGGATCAATGTCTTCGCCATGGTATCAATCCACAAGCATGGTCGCCCTTCGGAGGCGGGACGGTATTTGACCCATCAGATAATGACAAAAGCTATCGTATCAATGAAGCAGCCATTCCTTTAAAAGAAAAATATAATGCCTCCATAGGAGAAATACTATTAGCATGGCTACTTCGTCATCCAGCTAACATATTGCCTGTCATAGGTAGTACCAAAATAGAACGCTTAGCGAGCTATAAAAAATCATTAGATATAAACATAGACGTTACCGACTGGTACGCATTATGGAAAGCTTCTACAGCAGAAGAAATTGCCTAAAAAGAAACAATAACAAACAAAATGTCAACTAAAGATATACAAATCAGATCCAAAGATATAGAAGGAGCAGAAATTTCATGGTTTGCTCCTATCTGTAATGGTGACTGTGAATATTTAGGTGTGATGGACAATCGCTATAAAAGCAATTGGGAAAATGCCTCTAAAATCCTGCTAAAAGCGGATGAGCTAGGATATCGAAACATTCTTTGCCCCTCCTCTTATCAAGTGGGGCAAGATACGATGTCATTTGTCTCAGCAGTCGCGCCGCTCACTAATAATATCAATTTATTAGCAGCAGTACGCTGTGGGGAAATTCATCCACCTATGTTAGCCAGAGCCATCTCCACACTTGATCACATTCTCAAGGGACGTTTAACAATCAATATCATTTCCTCTAATCTGCCTGGCACTCAAATGGAGTCAGCAGCTCGTTACCAACGCTCAAGGGAAGTCATTAATATTCTCAAACAAGCTTGGACACAAGACGAAATTGATTTTCAAGGAGAATACTACAATATAAAATTACCTTCTGAACCAGTCAAGCCTTATCAGCAAAATGGTGGCCCTTTACTATACTTCGGTGGTTATTCTCCGCCAGGAGTAGATCTATGCGCTGAACATTGCGATGTCTATCTCATGTGGCCAGAAACCAAAGAACGCCTCCAAGAACTCATGCTTAATATGAGCAATAAAGCAGCAGACTATGGCAGAACAGTAGACTTCGGTTTGCGCATTCATATGATTGTTCGAGAGACAGAAGAAGAGGCCAAAGCACATGCTCAAAAACTAGTCTCTCGTTTAGATGACGAGATAGGCAAAGAAATCAGAGAGCGTGCTTTAGATGCTAAATCTTATGGGGTATCTCGTCAAGCAGAAATGCGACAACAAGCAGAAGATGATGGTTTCGTAGAAGCAAACCTATGGACAGGTATTGGTCGTGCTCGCTCTGGTTGTGGAGCAGCATTGGTAGGAAATCCAGACCAAATTCTGAAAAAAATACAAGAGTATATGGATATGGGTATTCGTTCTTTTATCTTCTCAGGCTATCCGCATTTAGAAGAGTGTGAGCTATTCGCCAAATACGTATTGCCCAAACTCAAAACCATTTCTCTTCCTGAAGTGCAAGGCCGCATTCCTAATACTGCTCCTTTGACGCCATTAGCAGCAGGAGAGCGTAGATAAAAAATCATACCAACATCCCAGGGGCATAGGCTCTGACTATTTTCCGTAAAGAGATTTAGCAGTTTATAAAAACATTCTTATGATCATTGATCTTATCATCGTATCTATTTATTTTATTTCTGTGATGGTCATTGCTTTGTCTGGCAAGCAAAAGATGGACATGTCAACAGAAGAGTATTTTTTAAGTAATCGCAATTTGAAATGGCATTCTATTGCCATCTCGACGATAGCGACTAATATACAAGGATACCAATTCTTGGGGATGATGGGTTCTGCTTATTTGTATGGACTCGCCCAAGCCCAATTTGAGATCAATGCTGTACAAGGCCTATTCTTTGCGGCCTTCATATTTGTCCCTCTTTACTTAAAAGAGAGAGTCATCACCATTACTCAGTTTATCAAAAAACGATTGGGTGATACGGTAGCCTTAATTTACACCTCAGCGAATATGCTTTTATTTGCCACCATGGGACTGGGGGCTGCACTCTTTTGGGGCGCCTATGCAGCCGATTTAGTTTTTAGTGATTACTTAGCATTTATCAGTGATGTACGTTGGATAAGAGTGGGGACCTTGATTGCTGCTTTAGGGATTTTCTCGGCTATTTATACCTATTTCGGAGGCTTAGGAGCCGTTGTCAGGACGGATATTATTCAGTTTGCCATACTTACTATTGGTGGTACTGTGGTTCTATTAGTGGCTGTTCATCACTTAGGAGGTTGGGGACAACTTTATGAAAAAACGCCTGAATTAATGCACCTACATCTGCCCGCCGATCACCCCAAATTACCGTGGACAGCTATGTTCGGGCTCTTCTTTCTCAATATCAATTATTGGTGTGCCAATCAAAGTGTGATGCAGCGATCACTCGCAGCCAGAAGCTTAAAAGACGCCCAAGTGGGTTTAATGGTAGGTGGAGTCATGAAGTACTATATGGCAGTCATGATCGTGATTCCAGGTATCGCCTTAGCAGGTATTACAGCTAATTCTTTAGCAGCAGAACCCGATCAAGCCTTTACTTATATCGTAACTAACTACTTGCCAGTAGGAGCGAGGGGACTCATTCTTTGTGCACTATTTGCTTCTTTGATGAGTACCGTAGATTCTCTTTTCAATTCACTGGCGACTCTTTTTTCTATTGATATCTACAAAGTATATATCAAGCCTGATGCAGCCGATAAAGAAGTAGTAGCCGCAGGTCGTCGAACGATTTTATTTACCTTATGCACAGGGATATTATTCGGCTGGTTATTGATGTATTATAAGTTTGCAGATTCAGGAGCCGCCTTCACTCACACCCTCAACGAAATGAGAAATTATTTCAATTGTGGTTTTGTGGTATTGATTTGTGCTGCGGCTTTCCTTGTAGCACCTAAACAAAAACTAAGCATTATTGCTTTCTTTTCTTCAACGATTTTGCATCGTTTATTCATTTACTTTATGCCAGATATGCCTTACTTATTCAGAGCATTTTGGGTGATACTTCTTGCGCTAATGGTCGTAGCTATCCCAACGATTATCCAAAATGGATGGCGAGATTCTAAAGAGTATATAAAATTTGCAACGCCAACTTTAAAAGCAGTAGGATTAGCTTTATTGGCGTCTTTAGTATTGAGTCATATTATATTTAGCTAGGCTTGGAGGAGAGACTGCTCACTGCGTTCGCTGCCAGAGGAGATATCGTTCACTTTGCTCACTGTCAGATTATTTGGTCGATAGTTTTCGGTCGATGGTCGATGGATTTTTAGACCGCTTCGCTGCGAGATGAGAGACTGTTCATTATTCCTCGCTTTCCAACTCCCACACCATTAAGTCATGAAAGCACCCTCCTATATAGGTATTGAAAAATAGCAATCGCAATTCCTTTTCGTCAGATAGGGTGATAGTATGGCCATTATAAAAAGGGTAGGAGTTGGCTTGGAGTAAAGAGTCATCAACTGTAGCAGTAAGCGGATTGATTAGTGGATTAGAGTTGGGCCATTCTGTATTGAAAGCTAATCCGTCCTCTGTTCGAGAGACTTGGAAATCCCAATTAGAGGATGTCAGTTGATTAAAATTCATATCGTAATTACAGCGAGCATGTATCGTATCGTTTTTGGCGATGTGAATATTGCTTAGAGAATCCATAATCCCAAATTCTTGGGAACAGTTGCTTATTAGGGAATCAATCAGAAAAGTGTAAGGACCATATTCGCAAGCAAAATAAACGCTTCCTGAATAGATTGTATTGGGTGGTAGATTTTCCTGTGAAGAGGAATCTTCGGGCATATCATTTTTGGTGCAAGTGACACAGCTTAATAATAAGCAGATTAATAGAATGGATTGGTTCATAAGGTGTTGTTTGTTTTTAGAACGTTTGGATTGGGTTTGGGGTTGCTTTTGAGGAAGGCGGTGTGAATGGTCGATGGTCCATAGTCGATAGATTTTAGACCGCTGCGTTGTCAGATGAGAGACTGCTCACTTTGCTCGCTGAGAGATGTCAGACTTTTTTGTCGATGGATTTTTAAACTACTGCGCGCTCATATATCAGATCTATTTCGGTTAAAACGTTCCAACTTTATTCAGTTAAAATATTTAAAAAATCGGCTTAGGGATGGAAGCGGTATGTGGCGTCGAGAAGTAGCTTACGGAACTTAGGTAGACGTAGGCTGGCCTGAAAGGCAGACAAGTATACCTTAGTGGAGTAGCTGCTGAACAGCCACATAAGAGTGGACAGCCCGACTACTGCGCCTTCGGCGAATGATAAATGCGTAATTATTAATGTTTAATCGGCTCGTGCTGCACACTTGCATTTGCTAGCGTAGTAGGAAGCCCCAAATTTAATGATGAATTGAAATAAAGCATAAGTAAAATATTATAGGGGCCGAGCTATGTGTCGGCCCTTCCGTAGTTAATTAGTTTTTAGCTTTTAAAATTTCGAGATAACTCTTGTTTTGTATTTTACTATCAATCCAATTGAGGAGTTCATTGTAGAGGGTTTCGGGTACCGTATTTTCGTGCTCATCTTTTATTTGCTGAAGATTATTTTTTAGGTTTTGGAGATGTTTTATTACTTCTGTTTTTGAGCTGGCTTTTAATAATTTATTGAAGCATTCGATGAGATTAGATTCGAGTAAATAATATTGATCCCGATTGGCTAAGAATCGGCGGGTATTACGAATGAGATAAGGTAGATAATCGTGATTTTCGAGTTCATAATGAATGATGAGTTCACGGACGCGTGCAAATGCTAGTATATTATCACGGATGGATGTTGGGTTTAGGTTCAGTAATTTGTTGAGCCAGTGTAGGGCATTTTCATATTCGCTATGTTGGAAATAAATGGAAATGACGGTGTTCCAGATAACGACTTTTTCGATGGTTTTTAGCAGAGTGTCAGACTTGTCTATTTCTTGTATGATAGGATGAGCCTTTTCCAGTTGGAAGGAAAGCATATAGTAGCTGAGGGCCATGTTGTAATAGCTTGGATATATCCGCTTTTTGAGTTGTTGTTGTTTTTCTCCTTTGAAAATATTAGGTAATTGGAAATACTTTTGGAGGAGTTCATCTAGGCGATCATACTTTTGAAGAAAGAAGCAGCTACCTAATACGATTTGGTAAGATGCCGCATAGAATTTATCGTATTCTTTCATCATTTGTGGGTGTGCTTCAAAGAACTCGATAAATTCTATTCCTATATCGTATCGTTTTTGATGTTCTTTTTTGTACCAGTGATAATTGGCCCAGATGATGTAGTAATAGCATCGAGACAGAAAGGTACTGGTATAGTCAATATTTTGCATCCACTCAGACTCTACAAATGTCTCAATGGTTTTAGCTTCTTCCTCATTTCTTATGACGCCTTTTTGTGTATTAAAGATTAGGAATTCGTAGTAAAGCTGGCTATATGTCTTTTTATTTTGATATCGGTGTAGTAGATCAGCTTCGCTATTTGCTAAATCATTTAACAAAGCCTCGAAATTATTCGGTTTTAACTGTGGAAACATAATAGTACGCTCTAATTCTCCAATTTCTAAGAGTTTGAGGTGTAGTTCATACTCGCCAGCCATTTTTTTTGCCTTTTTTAGTAGTCGACTAGCCTGATTTGCCAAGTTTTTTCTGAATAAAATGTCGGCTTTCTGAATTAATTCATTTACTTGGGTTTTTACATTTTTCTTAACATCTAATTGGACTAAACTTTGAAGGATTAGATGGTATAGGTAATTTTTTGTAACATGTAGTTGTTTGATGAATTTGTCGTTTTTAAAAGTCTGGATGATCAGCTCTTCTTGATATTCAGTCATTTTAGATAAGCAATCAAATAGTTTTAGATAGTTTTTTTCTCCTTTTTGTGTATCTACATAAAGCTT
>JAHDDN010000258.1 GCA_020629335.1 Chitinophagales bacterium
CCTTGTATATTGACCAAGTGAATCGCATTGATCGGATTCGAGCCATTATAGGCTAAATGGAGTTGATCTATGGCTGGATTGGGATAGGTTTTGAGGGTGTAGTCGTCTAGGAGCGGAACGGAGGTGAAGTACCCTTCAATGTCGATGCTTAATGTTGCTTGACATTCGTGGAAATCGGTTACAGTAACGGTATAAATATCATCCCCTGTATCGCCTATTCGATGCCCTTCCCAGCCACTATGCCACAAATAATCATAGGATGGTGTGCCTCCTTCTACTAATAATTGCAGCACCCATGCAGGTGTTGTTCCTGCTTCGTTTTCGGTGATCTCCCAATTGATGACCAAAGGCTCTGGATCAATAATATCAACCGCTTGTGTTGTCATACAATTATTTTGATCACTAATGCTTACCGTATAGCCTCCTCCCTCTAATGCAACCTGAAAATAATCTGTTGCCCCATTTGACCAATTATAGCTAAATGGTCCCACTCCACCTTTTATTTCTAAGAGGGCTGTTGCAAGGGAATCGCCAAAACAAGGATTAGTCGTATGATATACGTTAGTCAATAAATTCTCTTGCTCCAATTGCACATCAAATTTTAAACGACAACCTTCCTCATTGGTGGCGTAGACTTCGTAAGCACCTGCATTTAAATTGCTGAGGCTATCGGTAAAAGTATTTGCCCCCCATTGTAAATAAGCATTTTCCGCTAGGTTTAGCCCTTTAATCACCCCATTCTCCAAGCCACAAGTCGCATTTTTAGTCACTATCTCTGCATCAAACCAAAGACAATCTATACAGCTTGGGTCAATATCCAAAATACCATGATCGAAACCCACTAATATATTATTGGTACCATCTTCATCATAATCCTCAATATGTATGGCATCGAATTTTCCGACCTCTCTTCCCAAGTTCTGGCTACTAATCAAATGTCCCTTTCTATTCATCATATACAATTGTCCCCTTGCTGTAATTAGTAAATCTTCCTCTCCATCATTATTAAAATCGGTTATATTAATGGCTTGAATATATTGATCAGGTTGATTAGGTCGTTTAGGTAAAATGAAAACTTCTAGGATTTCTAAGTTTTCATCCAAAACGTGTAGTTCGCCATCCATTCTTACTGCAATAATCTCCATATCATCCCCTGACTTATCCCAATCCATCAATACTGCTCCAGCATAATTTTCAGTTAGGCTTTGTTTTATGAGTTGAGCATTGGCATCGAAGTGGTAGATATAATATTTACAAACCACCACTTCCTGATCTGCATTTGCATTAATATTTCCTACCTCTATATTCATATTCTCTAAAGATGGAAAAACAAAACCATATTCCATATAGCGACTACGTTGTTTTAATTCCAGATCTTCCAGACTAAAAACATACCAATAGTTATTGGTCAAAGCCACTAATTCTAAGTTTCCGTCTTGATCCAAGTCTACTTTCATCAGGTCATAGAAGGTCGAATTATCATATCCTAGTTCAAACTGTTTTTCTACCTCCACACTAAAATCATCTCCATCTATGACCCAAATAGACCCTCCTGACAAGTTTGTTGTAACAAAAATATCCATATCGCCATCATTGCCATAATCCCCTACTTCCATCATATAATTATCAGAGAATGTGAGAAAAGGTGCACTCAATATTAAATTCTCCCCCTCTTCAGAGACATATTCTAGTTCTTTGGTGAGGGCATCATAAACCCTTATAGCTCCTTTTTTAGTATCAAAATTATAATACTGAAAACTAATGATTTCCTTTTGTCCATCTTGATCTAAATCGGCAATTTCAATATCATAAACAGGTCCATGTGTTCCATCCTCCTCACTACGCCATTCTCGTTGTTGGTTATTGATATTAAACATTCGTAATTGATCTGAATCACGGTCATAACAACCCAAACCAGCAGCCAGCTCCAAAACACCATCTCCATCAAAATCCTCAACAGCAAGTGCATTTAATGGTCGGTTTGCATCAATATTCCAAATCAATTCTCCTGTTTGAATATCACTACAAACAATACCTAAATTATCCTCATTTGTACCATGAATTAAGTCTTTTTGCCCATCATTATTGACATCAAATAGGGTAAATATAGCTCCACTAGATTGCATGGCTAATTTTTCATGTTCTAATTCCACATCATAAATATGAATCTTGTTATCAACATCAGGCACAATCGCCTCCTCATAGCCATCCCCATCAGTATCCTCTAATACAATATTAGCTGTTTCAGATACAGTTTTAGTCCCAAGATCATATTCCAAGACTAATTCCCCATCACGCAGCTCATAGGCTTCTCCATTAACAAAAACAATTTCTATTGCAGGATCTGCATCTACATTACCAATATCAAAATAAGCAGGCTTGACTTCAAATTCAGCTTTCGATTTTAAATCATCATCCAATATCAACAAACGATTTTTATTCATCACCAATAATTCTCCTTCACCATCCTGGTCCACATCCCCATATTTCACATCTACTGTAATCCAACTCCAGCTATCAGAAGGGAATGTTAGGTTAGCTATTTGGTTTAAAGTAGTTAAACTAATCACTTGTATCTGATCATTTGAAATAACAATCAATTCATCACTTCCATCACCAGCAATATCTACCACCAATAGCTTATGTATCAAACCAAATGGCTTGCTCCTATATATTGTTTTATAAGTATTATTATTCTCATCAAATTGGGCAATATACCAATAGCTTATTTCATCAACACCTGCTCTTGTTTTGCCATAAGTAATTAATTCAGTAGTGCCATCTTTTAAGTAATCATAGGGAATTAGGTTATTATACTGTCCTATACAATTCCCCCATAAATCTGCAATCCAGGTAGATTGACAGTCTACATCTGCTCTGGAAACAATATTACGACTAGGAGGAGACAGAGGCTCAGGAGGCTCATTATTGACTGGAGGACAGGAATTTGTACAATTACTTTGTATATCTATAAGTCGATTACAATTATTAGCATTATTATTTAAAAAAATAGCCTCTGATGGCAACATTTCTGCCAATCGCCAACAAGCTAAAGCACAACAATTAGATAAAGCGGGATTATTTGTTATATCCACCCTATTCCCAATATCTCTTAATGCTTCAAATCCTTCTAAATGATGCAATAAATCATTTGCATGAATAGTCAAATCATTATTAACCGCATACAATTGACTAAAGCCTTCAATATGTACTAAAGTAGGATTAAGTTTTATTGTCAAATCATTCATCCTAGTCAAACTATTGAAACCAATTATATTTTGAGTCTGGTCATTTTCCTCAATTGTTATATAATCTATCTCCTTTAATTGATTAAAACCCTGTATAGTAGTCAAACCTATATTTCTACCAATATAAATACTATTTACTTGTACTAAAGCTCCAAAACTTTCCTCGCTTAATACTTCTATTTGGTTATCGCTAATCACAAGTGTTCCTCCCATCCGTTCAAGTTGTTTGAAAGCGTCTATTTGGATTAAGTTAGGAAGTTCAGAAATAACTATGTGTTGAGTAACCAATAGTTGATTAAAGCCCTGTATGTCCAGAAGCTTTTCATTGAAGGCAATTCGCAGTAAAGTACCAATGGTCTTGATCCCATTAAATCCATTGATACTTTTTAAGACATCATTCTCTCTAATTTCCAATTCACCAGAAATATCTTTTAGCTGATTAAATCCTTCTATACTTCTCAATACAGGATTTCTTATAATATTTAAAGCTTGTCCTAAATGTGTTAAGTTATCAAATGCATCAATAGTAGTCAATTGTTGATTATAGTAAATGAAAAAACCACTTTCTATGGTTTTAAGATTGGCAAAACCATTCAAAAGACTCATATTTGTATTACTTTCAATAGCTAATACTCCTCTGATCTTTTCTAAGTTTTCAAATCCATCTATTCATTCTAATTGATCATTATCAATCACCTTTAAATTTCCACCTATTTCTATTAAGGAGGAAAAGCCTGTAAAATGAATCAAATCTGTCTTATTTATCAAGAGATCTCCTTCAATCTTGGTATAATTAAAATTAAGTGTATCTTCAGCCGTTTTAATAATATAATGCCCTTCATAAGTTTGGGCAATAATTGGGGTGATACAGTAATGCAAAAGCATAGTCAATAAGACTAGCATCTTCAATATTACTTTGGACATGGTTTTGATATTTAAAAATGCCTCATCAGCTTGGGTGTATAATAGATCATCTAATCAATTTTTAAAGCATACCATAGTGTGATTGCCCCCTTAGTGATGGAACAGATGAGTCAAACAATAGTATACCATTAATTAATTAGTATAATAACAAACTGACTTTAACAATGAAATAAATTTGTATAAAGTAAAATTACAATAATGTATATAAGGAAGGATCAATCTTTTATAGAAAAAATAAACTAGAACTTAGTTGCAAGTTGTAGTAGTTCTTTTATCAAATAATTTTTCCAATAATAATAAAAAATCTATAAAGGAGCAAATCTTTGTTTGGCTTTTGCTCAATGGATAGCTAATGGATGACTTGTTTTTTGGCTTTGTTAATGTAGTAAAGATAGCGATATAGTTTCCACAGTATAATATAGCATCCATTTTTTAGACCAGAGAGATGATACGTAAAGTATATGGGGCATTTTTGAGACAAAAGAGTTGATATGTAAAGTATATGGGGCATTTCTGAGACAAAAGAGATGATATGTAAAGTATATGGGGCATTTTTGAGACAAAAGAGTTGATATGTAAAGTATATGGGGCATTTCTGAGACAAAAGAGATGATATGGAAAGTATATAGGGCATTTTTGAGACAAAAGAGATGATATGGAAAGTATATGCGGCATTTTTGAGACAAAAGAGGTAATATGGAAAGTATATGGGGGATTTTTGAGACAAAAGAGATGACATGGAAAGTATATGAGGGATTTCTGAGGCTGGTAATTTTACAGGAGGAGATAATGAGAATGGATTTAGTCTGTAAGTTTTATAAAAAACTTACAGACTAACTAATTACACAAAATCATAAGCTATCGCTAAAAAAATTATCAATAATTAAATAAAAATACTACAAAAACGCTATCTTTGTAGCATGAAGAAAAAAGTTTTAGACACATTTGCAGGTGCTGGTGGTTTTAGTCTTGGCTTCCATTTAACTGGGCATTATGATATAGTTGGTGCAATTGAAAAAGATAAATGGGCAACAGAAACCTTTCAGACGAATCACCCTAATACTCAAGTGATTCAAAGTTCTATAGAGTTGTTGACTGATAATGAGCTTAAAACATCCTTTAAAGGCCAAAAACCAGATATTATTTTAGGAGGTCCTCCATGTCAAGGATTCTCTATAGCCAATAAAAATGCAGGAGATCCTAAAGATCCAAGAAATAGTCTATTTGAACAATTCATTAGACTTGGTGATTTATTCTCTCCTGAAATTTTAATAATGGAGAATGTTCCTAATTTAATAAAATCAAAAACAAAGGATAAAAAATTAGTTATCGACATTATTTTAAATGAGCTGGCATCTATAGGTTATATTCCTTCCTTCCAATTACTTAAAGCTACTGATTATGGTATACCTCAAATTAGACAAAGATTATTTATAATTGCCACAAAAGCTTCCATAGACAATCCATTTCCTCCAATTACTCATAAAACGCAATATGAATTAAATACTTTATTTCAAGATGAATTACAATTATGTCCAACTCTTTGGGATGCTATATCAGATTTGCCTGAAATTGAGGCACGAGAGGGGAATCATGAAATGACTTATACAAAACCGGCAGCTAATGAATATCAAAAGTTAATGAGGCAAGACTCTCCAAAAGTTTACAATCACACAGCTATGAAACATTCTAAAAGATTAGTTGAAAGATTTGCTTCTATGAAATGGGGAGATTCTACATTAAATGTTCCTGAACACTTAAAGCCATTAAAAAGAAATGGAAATGGGGAAAAATCGAAAAAAGTATATGAGCAAAATAATAGAAGAATGCATCCCAATAAGCCTTGTCATACTATAACTGCATCTTTCTATGCTAATTTTGTTCATCCTTATAAAAATCGAAATTTTTCGCCAAGAGAGGGCGCAAGAATCCAGTCCTTTCCAGATTGGTACGAATTCAAAGGAAAGCCTACTGTTGTAAGTCATAAACTATTACAACGAGAAGGTAGAACAGCCGAAAAACATCTTTGCCAATACAATCAAATTGGCAATGCAGTACCTCCATTACTTGCAGAGGCTATAGCTAATCATATTTACAAGAAAATAAATCAACAAGAATGTATGTTCACGGAGACAATTTAACTCAAAAAGAAAATCACAAAACTAAATATCTTGATAAAGAATCAAAACAATTTTTATTTGAAATTAGAGCAAGATATGACAAGTGGAAAACAGCAAATGAGGCATTAAAAGGTCCTTTTATTACAAGTAATGAGACACTTTCTTATACTATTCTTACGAAAAGAGTAAGCTTATTTAACGACTATAAAGATTTCATCGACCAACAACACTACGCTGAAAAATTTGATTCTCGTTCAAATTTACATTCTAGCGTTTTAGAAGAGTTTATGTATTACCTTTTTAAAGACTTCATAACAGAATTTTCAGCATCAACATTAATTGGAAAAGCTCATGCCTATAAAGACTTATTTTTCCAAGCTCCTAACTTCAAACAAATGACTAGTACTCCATTTGTTAAAGTAGAAAAGAAAGACCATGACTTTGTGATTGGAGTTAATATTGAAGCTTCTTTTCAATGTCAAGGTTCAACAAAAATAGTCAAGGAGCAATTTCAAATTCCTGCTGTTGCCATTGAATGTAAAACCTATCTTGATAAAACAATGCTTGAAGGTGCTTCAACTGCTGCGGAACAATTAATTCATAAGAATCCAAATGGAATTTATATTGTTGTTGCAGAATGGTTAAAGTTAACCAGTAAAGTAAACTTAAAGAAGTATAAAGTTGACCAAATCTATGTCCTAAGAAAACAAAAGAATAAAGACAGAGAATTCAGATATTTAGAAGGTTATGTAAAGAACCCAATTTATGTAGATGTAATAAGTCATTTATTCCATACTGTAAAAGAACATCTAACAGATGATTGGCGAGAAGGTGTTGAACATGGTTTAAATTTGGGTTATCTCAAATAGAATTAAAATTAAGACACCTGAAAAATCCATAATCAAATCAAAAACAGGACAGCAAGGCAAGCTAAACCATCCTGTTTTTTTGATTATCACACAATATTCTTACCCAACAACCATCACTCCCCCACCACAATCTTCTTCGCATACCAATCCTCCCCAATCTGCAAAAGCAAGAAATAAATGCCTGCTTGTACTTCAGGTAATTGCAAGGTGATGAGGTCATTTTGTACATATTCTACTTGGTCAATCGGGAAAATGGCTTGCTCTTGCCCTTGTATATTGACCAACTGAATCGTATTAATTGGACTGGAGCCATTATAGGCTA